>CAXBPH010000057.1:0-31277 GCA_963977445.1 uncultured bacterium
GCCTCGGCGGTCTACGATAACCGCGCGGCAGTGACTATCACGTTGGCACCAAGACGTGATGGCTTCGTTCACCCGGTGTGTTGGGCCGATGCAGTCCCCGGGGACTGCACCGACATGCGTGTGTTTTGAAGCAAGCACGTCGGTGCGGTGCCAAGGAAGAAAGCATCCCACGGAGGCGAACTTCAATCGTCGGGGCCGTCCCCCTGAGGGTGATTGCACGCAGGGGGATCTCGTTCAGCAACACTACACTCAGGGGGACAGCCTCGGCGGTCTACGATAACCGCGCGGCAGTGACTATCACGTTGGCACCAAGACATGATGGCTTCGTTCACTCGGCGTATTGGGCCGATGCAGTCCCCGACGTTCACGATGGCACCAAGATGTGATGGCTTCGTTCACTCGGCGTATTGGGCCGATGCAATCCCCACTACCTGGACCGTCGGACCACCATCACTTGGTAGGGTACCCAAGGCAAATTGCCAACCTTCTTTGTCTCCAATGCTGATCACCACCAGGTGGTTTATTCCCGCCTTCAGGGTTGCCTGAAAACGTTCCTGGCCGGGATAGACCCTGCGCTGCGCGCTGGCCTTGTGAATACGTTCTCCATTTATCCAGACTTCCGTGCTTTCCTGATTGGTCGCAAAGCTGATGTCAATGCGACCCTCGGCCGTGGCCTCCAGTTGGGTATACGCACAGGCCCCCTTAGAGTGTCCCAGTGTGTCATCGGCCAAAAGCAGGGTTCCGAGATTGATCGTACCCAGGGTTTCCCTGGGTTCAAGCGAAAGCCAGGCCTCAATCCCCTTCGGGGCCCCCGATTCATCAAGCATTGATTTAATGCGCGTCTCTTCCATAAAGGCCCTCGGATCGTCGATCACCTGGGCCGGTGAGATGCGCCATGTTTCAATCAATCCCGTCCACTGGAGCGCGTCTGCCCGTTGGCGATCATCGAGCGGGACGTCCTCCACCCACGCGGCGAGATCTATCGGTGTTCCGGTGTATTCCGCAAGCTCGGCGGCCTGGCCGATCCAGTTGGCCACCATGAGATTTCCCGAGCGATTCTCACAGGCACCCCGGAGGGTCCCGTCCAAAAGCGTCAGATCGGCGTCGCCCCATTCGGTTGCCATGGTACGAATCAGGCTGTCGGTATCATTGTAGGCAGGCGACAAACCCAGGAAGGCTGACAGGGCCGCCGCTCGGTCACCCGAACCGGATGCCAGGGTACAAATTCGCGCCATGGCCTTGTCGTATTCCTCTATGCCATAGCCCCCGGTGACCATGCGCTGTTGGACAACCATCTCTCCCGCTGTATTGCCCAGTTCCTCAAAAAACGAAGCGAGGACGCCCCAGCTTTCGATGGACAGGGTCGCCGTTTCGGCGAATGTGAGGACTTCCACCGGATCGCTGGCTCCGGCCCGATAGTATGCACTCAGTTCCTGATACAGGGCGCTGTTGTCATCAGCGGGTTTGCGGAGCGCACGCTGGGCGAGCATTTCTTCGAGAAGGGCCTCCTCACCCGTCTTGGCGGCGAATAACAGAAGTTTGGAATTATCAACCAATGCATCGGGCTGTCCTGCCAGCAACTCCCGGAGGATATCAACACCGTCCTCCAGTGCGCCCAATTCCGCGAGGCCCTCCAGGGCCTGAACCTGTTGCGTGGTATCGCCCGATGGCAGAGCGCGGACCCGATTGAAGAAAGAGACGGCTGCCTCGACGTCCTTTGCTTCGGCGAAATAGTTGCCCAGTTTAACCAAATCCTCCCCTTCTTCCAGCGGCAGGGCGAGGAGCTGCTCCCGTTGCGTCGCGTCGAGGGCATCCTTCGGCAATTCGGTCGCACCCAGGGCAATCGCACGCACGACGATAGGATCGTCCGTAGAGGAGGTGGCCAGTGTTTCCTTCCATTGTCCTTCTTTGACCAGCAGACCGCCCATACGTGCGAGGGCTTCTGCATGCTGGGCCACGGGGAGCACCTGGATAGTTGCCTTGAGCTGGTCCATGGCACCGGCGAGATTACCGCTGGCCAACATGACCTGGCCCAG
Source organism: uncultured bacterium (assembly GCA_963977445.1). Taxonomy (GTDB): domain Bacteria; phylum Hydrogenedentota; class Hydrogenedentia; order Hydrogenedentales; family JAEUWI01; genus JAEUWI01. Next base: position 2,037 of record CAXBPH010000057.1, read on the forward strand.
CATCGACAAGGCACCCTGGTCAGCGGGGTTTTCCGTCAACCTTGCGCCCAGTACTTCCGGTGCGATGGGAAGATATACCGGCTTGTTCATCTCTCGATAGAGGTAGGTCATATCACGCAGGTTTATGTTTTCCCGCCAAACGGTGCGGGCGGCCTCTACATCGCCCAGCTCCAGGCAGCAACGGACGAGGCTGACGGCCATCTGGCCTCGCTCATCGGCATACGTTAACCCTTGCTCCAGGTAAGGGCGCGCCAGGGCGAACTGCTTCGCCTCCAGATAGGCGCTACCGATACGACCGGCGGTCCGGTCTGATTTGTCCCAGGCGACCAGCGCTTCCAACGAGGTCTGTGCCTCGGCGAGCCGTTCTGCCTGGAGCAGGCCCGAGATCCGTTTGATGCTTTCCTCACTCTCCATCCGGAGACTGGTGGCCCCCCCCATGGTGTCCAGTTGCGCCAGCGCCTCGTCATACTGTTTCAGGGCAAAAAGTATGTCGGCCTTTTTCTCCAGCAGATTTCGCTGGTGTGGGGTGACTTCAATGAGCGCATTCACTGCAGCAAGGGCAGACAGCTTATCGCCAATGCCCAGGTATTGATCGACCAAAGGCATGACCACCCCGTAGAAGGGCGGATCTTCGGCGAGGGCCTTTTCGTAGAGGGCATCGACCGCCTGGCGTCCATAGCCCAGATCGCGATAATGGCGCACCACGTTGGAGATTTGGTTCTCCCGCTCCCAACGCTCGCCGTGGCGAATATAATTCCACATGAGGGCGATGACGTCTTCCAGACTTCCATACTGCACGGCTGCCTTAAAGACATCATCGCTATTGAGGTTCCGGCTGCTGAGCAACCCGGAATCTACCTGACTCACGCAGAATCCGTAGGCCTCTTCGTTGAAGCCGGATGCCAGGAGGTGGTTCAGGTAGTCGTCGAAGGTCTCATTGTCCTGTTTCTCTTCAAAACGTGTCTTGAGCTGATCCGCATAGGCCCGGGCGTGTCCCTGTTTGGCCACGTAGCGGGCGATGTCGCGGTCGAGTTTTTCCAGGTCATTTGCATCGATAGATTCTGCCACCAGATCGCGAATGGTCTGCGCCTGATTCTGACGCTGATGTTCAAGGCAGAATTGCACGGCCATGCTGGCCCGTTCACTAATGGGTTTCTCGGTTACCCAAGCGCTATACATGGCAACGGCATCATCCTGCCGATGCAGTTCCGCAAAAATATTCGCCATGTCCCGTCGGACACGATCATCATTCGGGTTCACGGCGATGGCCTGTTCAAGAAAGGGCAGGGCCTCAGCAGGCGCACCAAACTTCTGATGGAGACGCCCCATTTCCGCAAGCAGGAAGATGTTCTCTGGCTCCCGCTCAATCAGGGGTGTCAGGATATCCAGTCCTTTGCGGTAGGTGGTCCGATCATCCCGTATCAGGCTGCCTACCAGACCCTCTACCAACCCTTTTACTTCCATTTGCAACATGCCCTGGACAAGTTCTTCAAAGCCGTGGCCCTGCAGATACATGTCCATGGCGATATTGTCCATATCGCGCGTCTTTTTTCGATTCTTCAGGTAAAAGTCTTCCGCTTCCGCATAGAGGCCGAAGTCACGTAAGCCCTGCATTACATTCTGAAAACCCCAATTGCCCTGTTGATCAGCAAATTTCCGCCAATACTCCATGGCCTTTTCGCGATTTCCGGCGCTGATGTATATTTTTGCCAGACGCTCCACGTTCCAATAATTGCTGAACTGGTCGTCGGCCGCGAGCTGCTCGACAATTTCCAAGGCGTTGCCCCGGTACTCGGCCATCTCGATCATGGTATCGGGAAGATTGCCATCCTGGCGGGACTTCATGATGTCCAGGAATTGGTTGGTGGCCTCTTCAAAGCGGTGCTCGGCCATAGCCACGTGGGCGGAAACGGACTTCGCGACTAAATCGTCCGGCTTGTCGGCCAATTCGGCTGCGTTAATTTCTTTGAGTTCATCCAATCGGTCCAGGGCCTTGTATTGGCTCGCCATCTGACGGAGCAGATTCTGATCGACATAGCCTTGGGAACGCATGAGGGGCGACGCATACCATTCCGCGAAGACGGCGAGGGCCTCTTCGTCTTGCCCCAATTCCCGCAACACCGTTGCAAGCTCGGTGCGGTACCAGCTCTGATTGGGCTGCATTTTTATGACACGCTCATAGAGTTCCTTTGCCTTTTCGAATTCGCCGTCGTTACGAAAACGCCACGCAAGATCCTGTAGCTGATCGGGAGTGCGGGCCTGACTCACGATGTCTTCTTCGATCTTGGCGAGTTCATCCCCTTTACCCATACGCTGGTAGAGACGGCGGACCTGCCAGCTCATGCTTCGATAGAGACTCGGACGGCTCTTGATAAAGGACTCGTATTGGGCGATGGCTTCTTTGTATTTTCCCGTGCGCTCATAAAGCTGGGCCAGGGCTGTCTTGGCTTTGATGTAGTGAGGCCGGAGTTCGCCCAGTTGTTGATAGAGGGCGATGGCTTTGTCTTCGTCGTTGGAAAGGGTGTAAATGGAGGCCAGCTGCTCATAGGCCGATATAGAGCCGGGCTGCTTTTCGAGTCGCTCTTCAAACTCCTTCACCATCTCGTCGGCCTTGCCGGCCTGGCGGGCATAGTTGTACCAGGTCTGTAAATCATTGTCGACGGAGGAGCCCGATGAATAGTAGTAGCCGTAGCTATAGTATCGGGAGCTGGTTCCCCCCTGGGCTTTACGCTCCCAGGCTTCCCGGGCCAGATCCATGGCGGTTTCATATTCATTGTCTTCGGCGTGAATCGCCGCCAGCGTGCTGAGGGCCATGGGATTACGCTGAAGGCCCGTCAATTGTTCTTCGAGCAGGGTGCGGGCCAGATCGGATTTCTCGTCCTCTTTGAGTTGGACAATGATTTCTACCACTTCCTGGGGCGGCATACCACGACGGGCCAGCTCACGGATGTGTTCTGCCGCGTCATCGTAGCGTTCGGCCAACATGAGGGCCGTGGTCTCCGCACGAAGGACATCCCGCACCTGGCCGGGATAGAGGGCGCGTAAGGTGTCGTAGTTTTTGAGAATGGCTTCGTAGTCGTCTTTCTGTTCGTAGATGTAATTGGCCAAATTGTAGGCGGAGGCGTCTTCCACACCCGCCTCGATAAAAGGTGTCAGCACGGCAAGGGCTTCGTCGTACTCCGTTTTCACCACGTGCTGGGCCGTCAATAGCAAGCCAAAACTCCAGGCCCGTTCGCGATCCCTTGCGCTTTCTGCCGTCGTGTATCGCCCGGCTTCTTCTTCCATCCGGGCCTGGAACGCTGCTTCTTTTTCGCCCTCATAAAACTTGGACAACTGCTCCAGCGCGTTTGAGCGTCGGTAGTCCAGGTTTTGAATGACGCCCTGGCTACGCAGGCGATACATGCCCCCACCATAGTACATACCCTGGTTGTTGTTGCTCCCGTGCTGGGGCGTATAGAGGCTGATACGATTACCCCGTGGAATACGGTAGGCATTCCCCGTGTCGGGGTCCTCTTCAAACAGCATGGTTTCAAAGAGCGTGGCCGCTGTTTCCATATCCCCAACAGAGCTGTATCCATAGGCGAGGGATTGCAACATATTCCGGCGCACTTTGTCGTCGAGTTTGTCGGCTTGCTCATGGAGGGCGACGAGGGTCTCTTTTTCCCCGAACTGGGCGGCCGCATTTACGGCAATACTCAGGATCTGAGAATCTTCAGGATTCTCCTCCACGAGCCGTGTAAGCAGCGCGCGGCCATCCTCTTTCTTTTCGGCCCGGAACAGGAGGTAAATTCGCGCCAGGTCGTTTTCCTTCTGACGGGTCGGCTGGAGGGCGTCGATCCGCGCCAGTTTTTCCAGGGACTTGTCGATTTCCTGCTCCACGGAATATTGAACCGCCAGGGTATCGAGCACTTCCACGTCGTCGGGACGGAGTACGGCCATGGCCTCCGCAGCGGCCCGTGCCTCCTCCATGCGGTTGGTGCTTTCGTAGACCATGATGAGATCGCGAACCGCATCGACCGATTTTGGGTTGGCATCGACCCGACTCTTGTAGGTCTCAACAAATTCGTCGAGGCCGATGCTGTTCTCCGCCATACCAGCCATGGTGGAAATCACCTGGGGACGAATTGTCTCAAACTTTCCCCCTTGCAGGGAGTTGCGGTAGTAATAATTCTGACCGGGCCGGTAATTGGGCGAGAACAGGTTGGCCCGCTGATAGGTCGGCTGGCCGCGCTGGATTCGCTTCACCTTTTTCTCGCGTTCTTCTTTTTCCCGTTCCTTTTCTTCTTCCTCAGGGCTGGGGCCTAAATCCAGCAGGGTTTGTAATTGCTCATAGGCGGTCCCCATGTCTTCGTGGCCCGCCAGATCCTGGGCATACTGAAAGCGCAATTGGTAGTTGTGGGGATCCCGCTCCAGGGCCGCTTCGGTTGCTGCACTGGCCTCTTCGTAAAACCCGCCATCGCGCAGCGCCTTGGCGAAGGTGATATAGGCCTTGGGGTTGTCCGGATCTTCATCGACGATCTTCTGCCACGTGCTCCGGGCCTTATCGAGTTGACCCAATTGGGCGTAGACCTTGCCCAGTCGCTCGTATTCAAAGGCACTCGCCTTTCCCGATACGTCGATAAGCTCTTCGAAATAGCGCACCACCCGATCGAAGTCCTGGGCCTCATAGCTTGAGCGCACCAGGGCCTTGAGGGCATCACCCTTGTCGTCGACTGCGTTGTAGCCCTCTTCAAGTACACCAAGGGACCGGGTTATTTCGCCGTTCTGCTGGTGGATAGCGCTTAACTCCTGGTAGGCCGCCAGCTTCTTGGGGGTATTGCGCACCCGCTCCTGAAATTCATCGAGAAGCCGCTCCACCTTCCCTTCGCGCATGTAGATTCCGGTAAGTGAGTTCACCGCCTGGATGCGGGTATCGTCTTCCTGCGCCACATCGAGCATTTTCCGGAAGGCGTCTTGCGCCTCGCCCAGTCGATCTTCACCCATGAGTGCCTGGCCATATTGGCGATAATAATCCGGTTCATTGGGCTCGAGCCGGAGGGCCGTGCGGTAGGCTTGCAGGGCTTCTTCCTGTTTTTGATAGGTCATGTAAACCTGGCCCAAATCGAGTTGGGCCTCGGCATCGGCGGGCGACAGTTCAACGATTTTCTGAGCCGTTTCGATGGACTGGTCCTTAAAATCGGCCCGGAGATAGATATCAAGCAGTTCGCGATAGTAACCGCCCGCACGATTGGCGTCGGCGGCGATGAGTTTTCGATAGGTCTCGATGGACTGCTCCGTCATGTGGCCCTGGTTGTAGGCCCGGGCGAGGGTGTGGAGATAGTCGGAATTCTCCGGCTCGAGCTCTACGCAACGCTCGACCAGGGCCAGGGCACCGTCTTTGTCGCCGGCGCCGCCGTAGAGTCGTGCGAGGCGCATGTGGAGCCCGGCATCCTCGGGATTGTTCCGAACCGCCTCTTCCCATTCGGCTTTTTTCTCGGCCAGGATGCCCAGTTTTTCATAGGCGTCCAGCAGCCCTGCTTCGCCACGGTCACGGAAGTATTCGTTTTCCTCCTGGCCGGCCATGGTGTCGAAGAAGGGCACGGCCTCATCGTAGCGGTCCTGGCGCATGAGGTTTTTCGCATAGGCGTGGGCAATTTCCCAATTCTCCGGCTCTTGGGCGTAGGCTCCGCTCAATAGGGGCTCGGCGTCGGTGAGGTAGTCGAAGGTCTCCAGGATGGTAGCCACTTCGGCCCGCTCTGCCGCAGAACTTTCGTCGCTCAGCACGCCTACCCAGAGCGCTTTCGCTGCCTCTTCTTCGCCCTGCGCATGTTTCAGGGTCGCCAATTGAAAGGTCCATTCCTTACTTGGCTTCAGGGCCAGGGCCGCTTCGTACGCGGTGATGGCTTCTGCAGTGAACTCGTGGGTCTCAAACCAGGTTGCCAGGAGTGCCTGCTCGTTGGCTGTCGGCGTTTCGTCGAGTACCCGTCGCCAGCTTGCCAGGGCGGCCTCCGTATTGCCCAGGCGCAATTGGAGTTCTCCGAGCCGACGCAGATAATCGGGCTCCGTGGGATATTGCTTAATCAGCGATTCGTAGGTCGCGACGACATCCTCATTGCGCTCCATCCGCTCATAGAGGGTAATCAGATGTTCGTGGGTGGTGGCACGGCCGGGGTCCCGTTCGAGGATCTTCTTGTGCTCGACCTCGGCTTCTTCGAAGCGGGCCATGCGCGTGTAGGTTTCGGCCAGCAGATCGCGAAATTCCGTATCGCCCGGGTCGGCTTCGAGTTTTTCGGTGACGTAGGTGACCAGCCCTTCGAGATCACCCAAATCCTGGTATACCCCAACCAGCCGGAGTTTCAGGTCTTCAAAAAGCCAGTTTCCGGGGGCGACTAGGTTCAACGCTGCTTCAAAGGCCGCAATGGCTTCTCCGTAGGCCTCTCGTTGTATGTGGGCACGGCCCGCAGCACGAAGGGCACGACATTTTTGATAGGGGTCGTTTTCGGAGAGTTCGACGATGCGGGTATAGGCACCGATGGCTTCTTCCCACATGCGGTTGTCTTCATAGATTTCGGCGAGCTCGGTCTGGGCGAGGGTATCGGTGGGATTGTCCTCGGTCATCCGCTTCCAGGCCGCAATGGCTTCATCGCGCTTTCCCTGACGCAGATAGAGATTGCCGAGAATGCGAACGAGGTCTCCCCGGGTCTGGGGGTCAAGGGATTGCTCCAAAGCCGCGCTGAGGAGGGTGGCCGCCCGATCATCCTGACCATTTTCATAGTAGAGACGTCCCAGGAGGAGATCCAGTTCGGCGGCCTGAAAACCTGCAGCCTGGGCCTTTTCGAGGGTCTCGATGGCTTTTTCGGTCTTAAACTGTCGCTCGTAAACTCGGCCCAGCAATACGAGCGCGCCGGGCGCGGCCTCCCCTTCGGCGGGTGTGAGTTTGGTAATCCAGGCTTCTACCCCTTCAGCCTCGAGGTAGCTCGTGTATACCCGGTCGAAGGCACTTTCCTGCATGGGCGTTCGGGTGAGGACCTCTTCGTAGCGATCCCGTATCTGTTTTTCCCGATCATCCAGGGTGGTGGTGCCATCGGGGGTGGCGGCGGAGGTGCCGAAGGCGAATGCGATGCCGATTACCAGCCCCAGAATTGAATTGCCCGTGCTCATGGCGAAACCCTTTCGTTTGCGCTCTCGTACTACCGCTTAAGGGACCGGTGGGATGGGATCCCCGCCCAAGTCGTGTGGGATCCAAAATTGCATGGCACCTGGCCCAAGCGTTGCCGCTTGGGGCGATATACCGCCACCGGTCACCCGATTAATTTTTACTCAACGTGTTAACTGCCCGTTTCATCCATCGTTGCCCCTCAACCGTAACGGGCGTCGCCACCGAGGACCGAGTACCCGGCCAAATCAAAACGACGTACCGCCACATCAATCACGAACAACAACAAGGCCAGTGCCAACAGCCACGGCCAGATTTGCTTCCGCACCCGCACCGCCTCATCGGGCGATACGGCCATAATTTCGTCCAGGGTGGGATTCAGTTTGCCGCCCGTCGCAGCCGCGACCTTCTCCAGAAATTCCGTGTCTGTCGCCAAATGACGGTATTCCGGCTTGTAGGAAATGGTCAGGCCCCGGGTGAAATCGGCATAGGTTGCCCCGTCGGCATCATCGCCCACGGTCTGGCGAATTTTGAAGAGGTAACTGCCCGTCGCATCGGTCGTAACATTCGCTTCATAGCGTCCCGGCGCGGTTTGACGAAGGGCCACGGTTTCCATTTCGAGGGTGGGGCGAATGAGTTGAACGGACGTATTCAAACCGTTGACGAAATTACCCGATTCATCGACGGAGTCGATGACGATGGTGCCCGTGCTCCCCTGGAAGGCGATTTGGGTTTCGCTGCCGTGGTTCTGACTGACCCGCATCACGTCGCGGACGACCTGGGCCCAAAATCGGTTGTAGCCCGGCCAACCGAGCCAGTCGGCGGCCCAGCGACTTTTGGCGTCGGACATGAAGGCTACGGTTTTCCCCAGGCCAAAGCGCCACGTTGCCAACAGGGGATCGCCCCGCTCGGTGATGAGGGGCACTTCAGCCGTGGCCTTGGGCGAGCAAACAACATAGCCAAAGAGAAAGGGTGTGGCGTCCCAATCGATGGATTGAATCATCTGATGGTTGCGCAAGACCTGGGGCAGGAAGGGCTCTTCCACCAGGGACGACTTGGACGCCGACATGGTTTCTTTGGTGAATATCTGGGGAATGTCGTAGGGGTCGGCCGTAAAGTAGTAACGACCCCGACCCCAACGGGCGATATCCTGCAGGAGCACCGTATCGGCCCCTTCGCCCACGGCGACGGTGGATACGGTGATTAGATCGCTGGCCATGCGGTCCACGATACCGGCGTAATCTCCATCCTGGGAGTGTCCGTCGGTGAGGAGGACCACATGTTTGAAGGTTGCTGGAACGGTGGCAAGCGATACGCCCGCCTCTTCCAGCGCGGGGGCGATACTGGTGCCGCCGCCCGCTTGAAGACTTTCGATGGTCTGAATGATACCCATCTGATTGCCGGCGCTCTGGAGGTCGACAATCCACTGGGGATCACCGTCGAAGGCGACGACGCCCACATAATCCCGGGCGCCAAGCAACTCCACCGACGCGATGGCCGCTTCTTTCGCAAGCTGAATCTTGTCGCCGCCCATGGAGCCGGACTTATCGATGACCAGCATCATAGCGAGACTCGGGGTATCTTTCTTTTTCTCCGCACGCATCCGAACGGGCAGGGCGGCCTCAATGGAAGTGCGGTAGTAGCCCCCCAATCCAAAGGAATCCTCGCCACCCAGCATGATGAAGCCCCCACCGAGGTCTTCGATATAGGTGCGTAGCTGGGCCATCTGCTGGACGCTCACATCGGTCGCGGGCACATCGGAAAATATGACCGCGTCAAAGGCCGCCAATTCTTCCAGGGTTCCCGGCATACCCTTGCTCTCCCGAAAGTCCACCCGGATGTTTTCTGCTTCCAGGGCCCGGGCCAGATGACGTCCCTCCCGCTCTTCCCCTTCGAGGAGGAGAATTCGGGGCTCACCCGATACGAATACCATCCCGGACGACACGTTGTTGTCGACGAAGAAGTCATCGGGTGTGGTGACACGCAGTTCATACTTCACGAGGCCGTCGGGCGGATTGGACTCGTCGAAGGAGAGGGTATTGGCCCCTTCTTTCAACTCGATTTCTTCGTCACCGACCTTGAAGCCGTCGCGATAGAGGGCAAACTTTCCGGTCGTGTCTTTTGTCGCATGGGCCACCGCTTCGATTCGGAAGGACTGGCCTCGCTTTACCTCGGCGGGCACCTGCAAGTCTTCCAGCAACACCTCGGAACGTTGCTCCTGGGTGTAGGTCATGGTGTGGACCTTAATTCCCTGGGCCGCGAGGCGGCGTGCCGCGCTGAGGGCATCACCGTCGGTCTCGTTGCCATCACTGAACACCACCACCCGATTCACCTTCTCGTGGGGCATCACTTCCCGGGCCAATTGCAGGGCATCGGCAAGCCGGGTCTCTTCGCCCGCTTCCGGCACCGCGATGGTCTCGGGGAAGACGGGATGATTCATCACCGGCACGACCAGGGACGGCGTGGCGGCCACCGTGACCAACCCGGCCATGGAGGGGTTGCTCACCCGCGCTTCGAGTTCGTCCAGAAAGGTCTTCAACTGAGTCGGCGCGTCGTCGGGCACGGAATCAGATAAGTCGGCAATGACGAGCACGGCCGGCTCCACGCTTTTCCGTATCCACAGGGCGTCGGCGAGGGCCAGCACGATCAACAATACGACCACGGTGCGCACACAGGCCGAGAGGAAACGCTGCCCCAGGGGGCTGTCCGTCAGGGAAAAGCGCAGCACGCCAAAGAGGAGGGGAACCACAATCGCCAGGGCGAGATACCACGGATTTTCGAATTCAAAAGACATAAACTACTCCACCCAACGCCGATGAAAGAGGCCCCATTCCAACAGCAGCACCAGCAGGGATGCCACGGCAATCAAGCGCCAGGGAGCGGCACCGATGCGGAAGTCATTGTTCATTTGCTGCAGGGGCGTTTCGCTGGTTACCGGCAAGGATTCCGACACCGTAATGTCTACTTCCCGGGTATCACTGAGATTCGCGGCAAAGAGGGGAACCAGTTCGCCCGTCGCGGTAACGCCCTGGTAGATACCCGCACGCTCCACGTCCAATGCAGCAAGCGCAACGGGTGTCTCGTCCTCCGTCGGCTCCGCGCCCCCGTCCTGTTGCTCGGGCGCTTCGTCGCCCGGCGTCAGCACCGCGATCAATTCGGTGCCCCGAGCATATTCGGCCAGGGTTTCGGGACCCAGCACGGTGCCCATGGCGGGGGCCTGCCAGGTGTCGGTCTGGTCGTTGTCGGTCATATAGCGGATGGTGTTGGCAATCATAATGGGAAAGGCCACACGCAAGGGCAGATCGGAAGACGTGGTGTTAAACCCAACGACCATGGTCTTGCGATCTGTGCCATCGTCCAGAATAACCAGAGGATCGTCGAAGGACTCAATCAGGGCGGCAAAACGCGCCGGTGCGGTTATTCGCTGGGCCGATTCTATGGAGATATTGGTCAACTGGAGGTGACGGTTCACCGGATGACTCTGGTCCCAGGCGGTGATAATAGGATTCGCCAGGGCCTCTCCAACGCCGATGCCCAGGGCCTCGGGCCATTGGCCAACATAGATGACGTGACCCGACGGTGCCTCGGGTGGCGACCACCCATCAAAGATATAGACCGGTGCCGTCAACGTGCTCTGCTGAGCTTCGTAATCCGCCGGACTAAGGCTGGTCAGTGTGATGGCGTCGTCGGTGAGCAGGGCACTTTCGAGGAAGTAGTTCCCTTCCGTAACCAACACCACGGGGACCGACACGACGTCGGGCAATACGGCAAAGGCCCGGTTGTCCAAGGGAAAGGCGTCGTCCCAGTCCACAAACAATTCCACCGCACCGCCCGTATCGCTGAATTGGCGCAGGGCATGGTGGAAGGTGCCTCCGGCCGGAATCGTAATTTCATCGGCATCCACCAGATTCTCACCAACCCGAATCTCGAAGGGCATGGTGGCTTCTTCTTCGGTGGCGTTGACCACTTCAAACATAATTTCAAAGTCACGGGGCAGCGCCGGTAGCGGACGGACCTGGAAGGCCGTAATACCGACATTGCCGACGGCCGCGCCCACGGGCAGGTAGGCAAAGCGCATTTTTTCGTCGGGCACCACGGGCACCGCATCGAAGGCCCCATCACTGACGACGTACACCCAGGTTTCCCGCTCATCCGGCGGCAATTGGGTAAGAACATGGAAGGCCTGGGCGAAATCCGTGCCGCCGTGGGAAACGGTCACACCGTCGAGGGCCTCCTGGAGGGTGCGGCGGCTCGAGGTAAAGGGCATGACCACATCGCTGTGACGCCCTACCGAAACGAGCATGGCCGTGTCCCCCGAGGCCATTCCCTTGATAATGTTGCCCACCTGGGCCTGGGCCTGTGAAAAACGGGTGCCCTCCCCTTCTTCGGTCAGCATGCTTGCCGAGGAATCCAGCAGGATGACCATACGACGGGCACCCAGGGCATCTTTCGCCAGAATCGGCCGGGACAGGGCAAATATCAGCAAAAGCAGAATCAACAATTGGAGCAGGAGTGACAGTATCTTACGCAGACGGGTAATGGAGGCAACACTATGCTCATCGCGCAGGATTTCTTCCCAGAACAGCAGGGTGGAAACGGTTACGCGGCGGCGACGCTGCTTCAGCAGATAGAGCAGGATAACCGGAATAAAGAGCAGAAAGCCGAGAAAGGCGAGGGGTTGGAGAAAACTCATTGGAGCAGTTTCCCCCGCCGCAGCATATGGACGACCGTATCCTGAAAGGGTGTGCTGGTGACGCACCGGGCATAGCCGATGGCGCGGGAGCGGCAGAAGGCCTCCATGCGCGCGCCGTGGGCTTCGAAGGTCTCGCGGTATTTCTTCAAGAGCCCCTCGGTGAGGGTTACGTCCCGGGTGCGGCCTGTTTCGCCGTCGATGAGTCGCAGGTCGCCGAGTAATTCGGGTGCCATTTCCTGGGGTGACACCAGATGGATCACATAGGGATCGTACTTTTGAAAACGCAGGGCATTCAAGCCGGGCTCGACCCCGTCATTGTCGTATAGATCGGAAATGACAATGGCCATGCCCCGCTTGTGTTTTCCAATGCTGAAGCGCTGGAGGGCCGTCTGTAAATCGGTGACACCCCCGGACTCCCGTTGCTCCAGAAAAGACAGGAGTTGGAATATCTTGCCTTTGCCCCGCGCGCGCATTAAGTCGGCAGCGACCATGGGCACACTATCGACGATGGGGATGATGTGGACCCGGTCCATACTGGCTAAACCCAGATAACCAATCGCGGCGGCGAGTCGACGGGCATAGATAAATTTATCGGGGTTTCCAAAACCCATGCTGGCGGAACAATCGAGCAGGAGGTAGACCTGGAGGTCTTCTTCCTCTTCAAAGAGTTTTAGAAAAAGATGGTCGGTCCGAAAATAGACGCTCCAATCGATGAAACGAAAATCGTCGCCCGGCGTGTAGGGCCGGTGATCAGCGAACTCGACACTGACGCCCTTTTGCCTACTCCGCCGCTCCGCCTTCATCTGACCGCTCAGAATTTTTCGTGCGATGATGTTCAAATAGGCGAGGGTCGCCATGAAGTCATCGTCGAAGAGCGGTTCCGTTGCCGTCTCGGTCTGGGATTGCGTTGCTGCCATACCTACCCCTGTTGGTGCGATGGGGACGAAGGTGCCCGAAGCGGTTCCGTCCTACCGCGCAATTCGGCTTCAGGAAATGTCTGCGGGGACCTTGTCGAGAATTTCATCGACAATGGCGTCGGTGCTGATTTCTTCGGCTTCGCCTTCGAAATTGAGAAGAATCCGATGGCGCAGTGCCGGGCGGGCGACGGCGCGAATGTCTTCCTCCGCCACATTAAAGCGACCATCCAGCAGGGCCCGCACTTTGCCGCCCAGCACCATGGCCTGGAGGCCACGGGGACTCGCCCCATACTTGCCATACTTTTTGATCATATCCGAAGCCCGATCAGAAGTCGGGTGGGTCGCAATCAGGATATTGGCGGCATAACGCTCGACGTGATCGGCAATGGGCATATCCCGCACCGTTCCCATCAACTGCACGACAGCCTCGTCGGTGAGGGCCACTTCCGCCTTGGGCATTTCCCGCACCGTGGTCCGGCGGGAGACTTCCACCAATTCGTCTACCGACGGGAATTGCACGTGGAGCTTGAAAAGGAAGCGGTCGAGCTGGGCCTCGGGCAAGGGATAGGTTCCCTCCATTTCGAGGGGGTTCTGGGTGGCAATCACGAAGAAGGGCCGCTCCAGCTTTCGGGTTTCCCCGGCGGTGGTCACGGAACGCTCCTGCATGGCTTCGAGGAGGGCCGACTGGGTCTTGGGGGTGGCCCGATTAATTTCGTCGGCCAGCAACACCTGGGTGAAGACCGGGCCATGCTGAAAGGTGAAATGTTTGTGGCCCGCGTCATCTTCTACCACCACCCGGGTGCCGATGATATCGCTGGGCATGAGGTCGGGGGTAAACTGGATGCGGGAAAACTTGCAGGAAAGGGTGTCGGCGAGGGTATGGACCATGAGGGTCTTACCGATGCCGGGTACACCTTCCAGGAGAATATGACCACCGGCAAAGAGGCCGATGAGTATTTCCTCCACAATGCCGTGCTGCCCCACGACGACCCGGCCTATTTCTTCGCGCACCTGATTAAAGGAGGCCACGAAGCCTGCGGCGTCTTGTTCAAACTGACTATTTACAGCCATGAATTCTCGCTCCCTGCGTGTTTACTACCCATACGATCCCAGATACTATTCATGTTGGGGCACTACCTGCGTTTGGATACAGCTCACCTGCATGTCATTACGCATCGCCCCCGACGGTGTAATGGCGAGATACACGCCGAGCGATCACCCGGCCCTGCCGCACCCTGAATTATTCTTCCGGACGAATCGCCTGGAAGTAACGTTTTACGTGAAAGCGGTGGCTCAGCGGAATGGCTTCCTGGTCCATCGCCTGCTCCGCGACCGCAGCGTATTCGTTGTACACATCCTGCGCCGCAACGGTCCGCTCCGACGTCTGACCATCGGTAATTTCCACTTCGCTCTCTACCGGCCCGTCACCCGCCACGCCTTCTACCTTGAGCATTTCCCGGTAGCTGTCGCTCAGTCGCTTGCCATCGCCCAGGGCTTTGGCACTGCCTAATCCGGCACTGTTGGAAGGCTTATCACTGAGGTTATTGGATTCTTTCTGGCCGACTTTAGCCAGCAGGGAACTCTTGTTGCCCAGACAGGCCTTACACATGCCCAACGCGTTACACGCCTGCTTCATCTGACGCAGGCTGTTGCATTTGGACAGTTTACCTTTGATGGATTTGAAGGAACTCTTCATCCCTTCCTTGTCGCCCGAACTGATGGACTTGGAAGCGCTGTTGAAATCGGCCCCCAGAGAGCCTTTGTCCCCTTTGCCCAATTTCGCCGCAGCCGCACCCATATTCAGGGCAAGCTGTTCTTTCTCTTCGGGCGACAACTCATCTTTCTGCAATTTCTGCTCAAGCTTGTCGAGTTCCTTGGCGGCCTCATCCAACTCATCCTCTTTGATGGCCTGGGCGACCTGCTGGGCCGCAGCACTCGCCATCAAATGGGGAACGACCTGATTGATCTGGGAGTTGAGCTCTTCCACGCCCATCGCCTCCATCCGCTCCTGCAATTCTTTGTCCATGCGGGCGAGGGCAATCATTACATCCCGTTCGTTCATTTCGCCCTGCTCAAAACGCTCCTCCACCTCGCGGAGTTTGCGGAGCACTTCTTCGAGGCCCTCTTCCTTCTTGGCCAAGCGCTCTACTTCTTCCTTGAGGGATTCCATTTCGCCCAACTGCAGGAGGCGCATGGTATCTACCGATGCGTCGGCTTCGGGAAGATGATAGACGGACGGTACGAAAAAGGCCGCCACAAAGAGCCCCATCATCACGGTCGCAACGATGGGCAACCGGGAGCCTCGAAAATTCAAGAGACTCGGAAAATCCACGTCATGGGCGGTACGCACCGCATCCCGCACCTGCAGGGCCTGCTCTTCCGTCATCGTGTCGGCCTGCAGAAATTCCCAGGCGCTGCTGATCCGGTCTTTCAGGTCTGCCCGCTGATCCATCTCGAAGGCCTGGTGCAATTCCGAGCCACGACGGAGAAAGGCATAGCCGGGAGGAATGATGAGGAGGGGCAGTAAGACGGACAGGGCAATAGAGGGGCTGTAGTCGCCGCTATACCACCGCTGGCCCACCATTATGGCGATAGCCCCAATAGGCAGTAGTACAATAGCGAGTCGGCATAGTGCATATACCCACGACTCAAAGGCGAGCCAGAACTGCAATTGCCGAAGAAATCTACTGAGTGCGTCTTGCCATTTCTGTTTCATTTGAAAAGCCCCTGTTGTTAATCGTGCCACGCTAGTTGCTTACCAGTGTAGATCCTTGTTTCATTCCTGTCAAGCAAAGTATTCACCCCTGAAAACTATGAAAAATACACCCTGACCTTCGTTTTGCCTGCCTGCCACCGATTCGTTTCTACAAGAGTAAACGTTTCAGCGGACAAAAGGTTTACGCAAATCGATGGTAAATCGTTCGTTGCCGAAATATCCCGCTCAACCTGTTGCTGGAGAAGACAACCCTTCTGATGGAAGTACCTTTACCAGACGCCCTATGACGGGTATGATACCGGCGGCAGACCGCAAAAGCACACGTCGCCGCTCCAGGGCAAAACAGACGCACCGAACTACCGAATCCCTTCCATCGGGCGGCCTAAACGTTGCTACAACGTACGCCGCCCATTATAATGTACCGATTCTTAGCTGCAGCGCGAACACCCCTTGAGTACACATGAACCACGACGACAATTCATCCAGTGACCCGCCCTCCTCCGTCCGAGCCCGCGAGCTCTACGAGCGTCTGGCGGCATCCATGGATAGGGTTCGGGCCGTGCGCAGCACTTTGTCGACCATTGCGTCGCTCACCCCACATACCGACGAAATTGCCCGCTCGCAGGCCGCAGAAGGCATCTGGCGGACCGTCGAAGACGCTGTGGCACAGCTTGAACAGGCCAGCACCCTGTTGACGGACCAGCTACCACCGCTCCAAACCGCCTATGCGCCCAAAAATAACGGTACCCCCCAGAATGGCCTGAGCAGATCATCCTATGACCTGGAAACCCTCATCGTCGAACAACGTGCTGCCCTCCTGGTACTGAACAAGCAGATTTCTGACACCCTCTCCATCGTGCAAACCCAGGCTCCGAAAGCGGAACAGCGTAGTTACGGCGCGGTAGAAATACAGGATGTGAGCGAGTTTCTTCAGGATTCCCCCATCGCGTCCATACCAATCAACGCCTCGTATTACCAACGCATTCTCGAGGCCGCCCACTCTCCCGAGGGCCACAAGCGCCCCATGGGTTCGATTCTCATTGAAGCGGGCCTGATTACCGCCCGTCAATTGTCGAACGCCTTGCAACATCAGAATGAAGGCCGCAAGCGGCCCCTGGGCACCCTGCTGGTGGATCTCGGTTATACCACCGATACGGCCATCGCCCAGACCATTGCCGCCCAGTTGGCCCTCCCGTTCGTAACCCTTGCCCAGGAAACGGTTCACGATGATGCCCTTTACGCAATTCCCCTCCATATGGCACGGCGCCACAGCTGCTTTCCCGTGAGCGCCAGCGAAGGTTCCCTGTATGTGGCCATGGCAAATCCCCTTGATTTGATTGCCCTGGAAGATCTCCGGCTTGCTTCAGGAAAACACGTGCGCCCTTGCGTCGCCTCCCGAGAAGAGATTGCCTGGCACATTGATAAACACTATGCCGGCTCCGCCTTCTGAGCCCCCTCCTGTCTCCGTCAGCCCCTGAGCACACGAACTAAGACCCTGCGATACCTTGACGATTCGTCCTGCAGTTTCTATAATCCATATTGGTCTTAATTCCACGTCATGCTATGGAAACAGATGCTGTCGTGATTGGGGCCCTGTCCGGTTACCTATTCAACAGGGCAATCGGTATTGGATTTAAGATGATCAATGCATCCCCTGCGAGGAAGGGCCGTCAACTATGGCAGAGACCACCGACGACGTCTATGGCCGATTGGGTACGGTCGTTGAGGACTGGAACTTTCAAATCGTCCAGTCCCATGAAGCCCTGGCCCGCCAGATTCAGACTGCCCGCAGCCATCTAGATCGCCTGGTTGAGCCCAATGCCGCCCCAGCGGAGGGCGCGACGCCCCCTGCGGGCGATGGGCAGGAACAAATACGTGAACTGGAAGCGCAGGTTGCACAACTGACGACCGATCTGCAACGGGCCCGATCTGCCGCTCCGCCCATGGTCGGCGCACCACCGTCGGACTACCCCGAGGTCGATCTCACCCTGCAGGCCACTTCGGCCGATGCCCTGAGCGAGGCCATGGCGGCGTTGACGGAAGCCCGCGAAGTAAACCAAACCTTACAAGAGACACTTGAAATCCGTGACCAGGATTTGTCGCAGCTCCAGGAATCCATGGCCGCACTAACGGCTACGGAAACCGAAGCGATCGAAGACACGGCGGGTTTGGAAGAAAAGGCCGCGCATGAACAGGCGCTGAACCTTGCACAAACCCAGTTGGCCGAGGCCGAAGCGCGCAACGACACCTTGACGACTGAACTGACGAACGCACAGGAAGCGCTGGCGGCTGCGGTAGTCGTCGAAAACGAGTCCACCGAAGATACTGACGGTGCAGCGGAGAAGGCAGCGCTCGAAGAGGCACTGAGCCTTGCACAGACCCAGTTGGCCGATGCCGAAACGCGCAACGAAACCTTGACAGATGAATTGGCAACTGCGCTGAAAAACGCGCCCTCCCAAGACGACCTGGAAAATGCACAGGAAGCCTCTAATGTCGCGCTGGAGCGGTGCCGCTCCCTGGAAGTCACGATAGCCGAATTGGAAGAAGCGCTGGCCCTGGCCCAACAGACGCCTGTGGAATCTTCCGATGACGGGCAACCGTCGGAAGCCTTCCAGGAACAGTTAAGCGCGCTTCAGGAGGCCCACGATACCGCCCAGGCCCGAATCGTTGAACTGGAAGAAGCCCTCGCGAACGCGCAGGCCGCAACGGAAATGCCCCACCGTAATGTCGACGGCTCCCTTCAGATCGAAGCCTTCGATGCACAGGGACATAAAAAACGCATGGGTGAGATTCTCCTGGAACTCGGCGTGCTCGACGAAGACCAACTCAAGGCGGTATTAAAGGCCCAGAGCACCGATCCCCAACATCGACTGGGTGCCTTGGTGATCGAACATGGCTTCACGGGAGAGGATATTGTGGCAAAAATACTGGCCGCCCAGCTCCGCCTGCCCTACGCCGATATCGAAGGGATGGAAATCGACCCCGAAATCGTCGCGCTGGTGAGTCCCCATGTGACGCGATTGCACCACTGCGTCCCGCTGAGGGAAGAAAACGGCATCCTCACGGCGGCCATGCTGAATCCCCTCGATCTTATTGCCATCGAAGACCTCGAACTGGCAAGCGGGTGCCGGGTATCTCCGGTCGTTTCGACCAAGTCCCAAATCGATGCCTGCCTCGAAACGCTTTACCCTGAATCGGACTGATACAGCGTTTAATTCATTTTTAACCACAAAGAACGCAAAGAACACAGAGAAACAATTCCTTTGTGTTCTTTGTACTACTATCCGTAATTGTCTTGTTTTTTTCGCAAAGACTTATTGGACACAAACTTCACATCATATTGTCCCCGCAAATTTTACAGCGCCGTCATCCTCGCGAACGCGGGGATCCAGTAACGCGAACACAGACACCGGTGATACCCTCTAGATTCCCGCGTGCGCGGGAATGACGCCCCTTCTCTTTTGGATTGCGGCAAACGGCTGCCCTGCGTTCTTTGTGGTTGAAAAACGTTTTTCGTAGCGACCAAGGCCTTTGGCACCTCTACCCCACAATTAGCCAAACCAAACAAACACGTCGTGCGTTCCTATGCTGGCGGCAATGCCTGTGGGGACTGCTATTCTCCAGCGCGTAATTCATTGTTAACCACAAAGAACGCAAAGAACACAGAGAAACAATTCCTTTTGTGTTCTCTGCGTTCTCTGTGGTTGAAAAACGTTTTTCGTAGCAACCAAGGCCTTTGGCTCGTCTACCCCACAATTAGCCAAACCAAACAGACACGTCGTGCGTTCTTTGTGGTTAAAAAAACGTTTTCAGCAGCGACCAGAGCTGTTCTTCGTCCTTGCGGTTACTCACCTTCCACTTTGGCAAGAATCGCCTTCAGCTCCGATACCATTTCCGGCTTTTCGAGATAGAGGTTGTGGGCTTCGCCGGGATCGGCGTCGAGATTATAGAGTTGTCCCTCAGGACCGTCGTCGGTGGGCGCGATTTCTGAAGGTTTGCTGAAGCCCCCCGAGCCAAGTCCGGTAATGAGTTTCCAGGGGCCCTTGCGAACAATCATATAGTGCCGAGCGGAGTACAGAACCAGAGAATCCCGAAGAGGCGTCGCTTCAGGCTGGCTCCCCAGCAAGACGGGCAGAAAGCTCACACTATCGGATCCGGCACCATCGGGCAGGGACTTGTCGGTTACATCTGCAAAGGTCGCCAGCACGTCGGTAAAACAGATGGTCTGGGCGCTCTTCGTGTCGGGTGCGACCTTCCCAGGCCAGCGCACGATGAAGGGCATGCGGTGACCACTCTCCCAGGCATCCCCTTTCATGCCCCGGAGTCCGCCGGTCGAATCATGGCTAAAACGCTGGGTGTCGGTGTCATACCAAACCGGCCCGTTATCGGAGCTGAAAATCAGCAAGGTGTCTTCACTTAGACCCGCGCGGTCGAGTGCCTGAAGCACGCGGCCAATCTGGGCATCGACCATCATGAGAAAATCGCCATACATACCAGCGCCACTTTTGCCAGCAAACTCCGGTGCCGGCAGCCAGGGGGTGTGGGGCGCGGGATAGGCCAGGTAGAGCATGAGGGGCTTTTGGCGATTGGTCTTTTCAATTACCGCAATGGCTTCGTCGGTAAATCGGGGCAGCACATCCTTCAGGGCCAGGTCAGGCGCAATACCCCCTTCACGCCAGAAGGCCCCCTGTATCGGCGTCCATCCGTCGCTGTTGTTGGCGGCAATATGATTGGTAGGTGGCTGGACCGCATGGTTA
Organism: uncultured bacterium; assembly: GCA_963977445.1. Classification (GTDB taxonomy): domain Bacteria; phylum Hydrogenedentota; class Hydrogenedentia; order Hydrogenedentales; family JAEUWI01; genus JAEUWI01. The sequence goes on from CAXBPH010000057.1 coordinate 22,255, forward strand.
TCGCGAATGTAGAAATAGGGCGGAATGTCGGTGGAGGCGCGAATTCCAAAATAGGAATCAAAGCCCCGATCCACCGGGCCACCGGGCAAGGGATTCTCGTAGCCGTTTTCCTGAAAACCCAGATGCCACTTCCCCACCATGGCGGTCTGGTATCCCTGCGTCTGGAGGATGGAGGCCATGGTCACCTGATCGTCATCGATGAGGGGACGTTCCCGCCAAGGGGTCACGTCAGTGCGAAAGGGGTAACGTCCCGTAAGCAAACCATAGCGGGACATGTGGCAGAGGGGTCCGGGCGCGTGGGCGTCGGTAAATCGCATACCGGCCCGGGCGAGGCTGTCGATGTTGGGTGTGGGGATTTTCGAGTCGGGGTTGTAGCAGCCTGGGTCACCGTAGCCCATGTCGTCAACGAGAATGAAGACGATATTGGGGTGGGTGGTCGCGGCGTAGGCGGCGGGGCCCTTCAGCGCAGCGAGTGTCACGATGGTCAACACGGCCCGGATGGAGCAAGAAATTTTCACGCGATTGAATCTCTCAAGGTTTGAGCCCCGACTATCCGGCCCGACATGACATTCTAATTTCACGGCCTGCCTTCGCAGGCGACCGGAATTTGAAGATTTGAATCTTACTACAACAGATTCGAGGCTATTGCCCATGTTTCATTGAGGATATCTTCTAAGAACGTTTCTTTAGACAGGATTTACAAGATTTACAAGATTGACCGCAAGCGTACGACTCCCGCCAATGCATGAACATTCGTGATTCAATTCTTAGACAACCACCAAAGGTCGACACAGGCAAAAATCCTGTAAATCATGTTAATCCTGTCTAAATATTAAAACGGCGGCGAACGTACTCGGGCGCTCGCCGCCGTATTGCTTGTTACATTGCCACAAAGGTGTCCATGGGCTTGGAGACGAACTCCGTAAGATAGGCGAGGTCACCGCCGGCCACTTCCGCCGCGATATGCCCTTCGTAGCCTACTTCGTCGAAGGCCGCCATGACGGCAGGCCAGTCCACATCGCCTTCCTGGAGCTTGCAGAATGAATTGCCATTCCGCTTGAAGTCTTTGATATCGACCCGGGCAATACGTTTGCCCAAGGTGCGAATCCAATCTTCCGGATAGCCGAACTGAACGACATTACCCACATCAAACCAGAACTGGATGTATTTGCTGTCGATCTCGTCGATGAAGGCCGCCGCTTCGAGGGGGCTCAACAGGAACTTGTTCCATACGTTTTCGATACCGATGGTAATGTTCATCCGTTCGGCATCTTCGGCGAGGATCTTGATGCGCTCGACCGAGCGGGTCCAGGCATCCTGGTAGCGGGTCGCAGGATTCACCACGGCGGGTACGAGGAGTACCATATCGCCGCCAAGGGCCTTAACATTTTTCATGCTGAGACGCATGTCTTCTATCGTCTCTTCATAGACCGCCGGATCGGCATCACTGAGGGGCTTGCCCCAGTGCTTGGAACAAACGATGGCATCCACGGGCAATTCATGCTTTTCGGCAGCCTTGGCATATTCATCGAGGGTGGCATCGTCGTAGATGGTACTGGGCTCGACGCTTGCGAAACCGGCTTCTTTGGCGATGGCAAAGCGGGCATCAATGCTCAGGGGCTTCTCTTCCGCATCTTTGCTGGCGATCATGCCAAATTTGAGGGACTTGATCATGTTGCGTTTGGGGGCTGCCAGCGCGGTGGGCGCGGCGGTGGCGGAAAGAATCCCCGCCGCTACGCCGGTGGCGAGGGTGCTGGTGGCGATAAAATCGCGGCGGTTCATCGTCGGGTGAAGGGGTTTATCTTGCTGCATGGTTTAACTGTACTCCAAGGTTAGTCGCCTGAGTGACGGTATGGTATCGGGTAGATAGTAGCAGGAATGCTGATTCCGATCCACGCGCGGAAACCCATCTTTCCCTTGGACCTCGTTCCTATGCTAAAATACGAGATAGCACGTTACCGTAACTTGGAACGGATGTGTTGGGTCAGCGCACCCGCCTTGGGTGGGAATAAACGGTAAGTCCATACTGTTGTATATGTTGTGGACGTATATGGCGAGTAGACCATTAGGTACCGAATCAGCCAGACGTGGGCTGAGTGGTGCGCCTTGGCTGCCCATACAGACCCCCGTCCTGTATTCTTACGCCACCCGTTGGACTTTGGTGCCAACACACCCAACACAACGACTGCGCTACCGATAGTCCCCATACTATCTGGTGGCAGAACAGGAGATTGCACATGGCTTCCCCCTCCGGAAACCTGGAAACAGCCCAATATACCGGCACCCGCGTGGAGCAGAGTAACCAGCGCGCCGCCGAAGCGGCCCAGCGTGAATACAAGCACGGCTGGACCTCTGATATTGAGTCGGAGACCCTGCCGATTGGTTTGAGCGAGGACGTAATTCGCCTGATTTCGGCCAAGAAGAACGAGCCCGAGTGGATGCTCGAATGGCGGCTTAAGGCCTATGCGGCCTGGCAGCGTTTCGACGGCGAAGAACCCACCTGGGCCAAGGTACACTATACCAAGCCTGACTTTCAGGCCATCAGCTACTATTCGGCCCCGAAAGAGAAGAAGAAGCTCAACAGCCTGGACGAAGTGGACCCGGACATCCTGGCGACCTTCGAAAAGCTGGGCATTCCCCTTCAGGAACAGAAACGTCTCAGTGGCGTGGCCGTGGACGCTGTTTTTGACAGTGTCTCCGTGATCACCACCCACAAGGACATCCTGGCCAAGCGTGGAATCATCTTCTGCAGCATGTCGGAAGCCATCCAGGAACACCCCGAGCTCGTCAAGAAGTACATCGGTGCGGTGGTGCCTCAGGCCGATAATTTCTATGCGGCCCTTAATTCCGCCGTGTTCACCGATGGTTCCTTCGTTTATATCCCCAAAGACACCAAGTGCCCCATGGACTTGTCGACCTATTTCCGGATTAATCAGGAAAATACCGGCCAGTTTGAGCGCACCCTTATTGTGGCCGACGAAGGCAGCACGGTGAATTACCTCGAAGGCTGCACGGCCCCCATGCGGGATGAAAACCAGCTCCACGCGGCGGTGGTAGAGATTGTGGCCCTCAAGGGTGCCACGGTCCGCTATTCCACCGTACAGAACTGGTATGCCGGTGATACGGAAGGCAAGGGTGGTATCTACAATTTTGTTACCAAGCGGGGTCGTTGTGAAGACAATGCCCGCATTTCCTGGACCCAGGTGGAGACCGGTTCGGCGGTTACGTGGAAATACCCCAGTTGCATCCTCAAAGGGGACAACTCGGTAGGTGAGTTCTACTCCGTCGCCCTGACCAACAATCATCAGCAGGCCGATACGGGCACCAAGATGATCCATCTGGGCAAGAATACGAAGAGCATTTCTGCGGGTAAGAGCGACAGCAGCTACCGCGGCCTGGTCCAGGTGATGCCCAAGGCCACCAACAGCCGGAGCTACACCCAGTGTGACTCCCTGCTTATCGGCAACCAGTGCGGTGCCCATACCTTCCCCTATATTAACGTGCGCAATCGCTCTTCTTCGGTAGAGCACGAAGCGTCTACGTCGAAAATCAGTGAAGATCAGTTGTTTTATTGCCAATCCCGAGGTATTAGCCAGGAAGACGCCATTTCCATGGTCGTCAACGGATTCTGCAAGGAGGTTTTTGACCACTTGCCCATGGAATTCGCCGTAGAAGCCTCGAATTTGTTGAGTCTGAGCCTCGAAGGGAGTGTCGGATAAATGCTCGAAGTAAAAAATCTTAAAGTCTCCGTTGACGGTAACCAAATCCTCAACGGCATCAATCTCTCCGTAAAAGCTGGTGAAGTGCATGCCATCATGGGCCCCAACGGCTCAGGCAAGAGCACCCTCGCCCAGGTATTGGCCGGCCACGCTGCCTATGACGTGGATGAAGACGAAAGCAGTGTAAGCTTTTTAGAGCAGGATCTGCTGGAGATGCCTGCGGAAGAACGGGCCCGGCTCGGTCTTTTTCTGGCCTTCCAGTATCCGGTAGAAATCCCCGGCATCTCCAACAGCTACTTCCTCAAGGCGGCGGTCAATGAAATCCGCACCAGCCGCGGGTTGGAAGAGCTCGACGCCATGGACTTCGCCGACTTGCTGAAGGAAAAGATGGAGCTCATTAATGTGGACCCCAGCTTTGCCGACCGCTTTGTAAACTTCGGTTTTTCCGGTGGCGAAAAGAAGCGTAACGAAATTCTTCAGCTTGCGATTATGGAGCCGCGCTTGGCTATCCTCGACGAAACGGACTCGGGTCTTGATATCGACGCCCTCCGTGTCGTTTCTGAGGGCATCAACAAATTGCGCACAGCCAACCGCGCCTTTATTGTGGTCACCCACTACCAGCGCCTGCTGGAGCACATTATTCCCGACTTCGTCCACGTGCTCTATAAGGGCCGTATCGTTAAATCGGGTGGCAAAGAGCTTGCCCTGGAATTGGAAGACAAGGGTTACGACTGGCTTCGCGAAGAAGACGCCGTAACAGCCTGATGTTCGGTTCGCGCCCGGCATCCTCATTGGGGATGTGGCGCAACCAGGACGCTTTACCCTTGTTTTATTAACGTACGCGAAGCGGAAACGGGCAAAACGCCTTCCGCTGGAGTAATTTAATGTCAGAAGCTACCGCAAAGAATCCGCAAGCGCTTTATCTCGATGATCTTGCGCAGCAGGATAGTAACGGTCATGCACCGTGGCTCCGCGATATTCGTGCGGGCGGCAAGGTTGCCCTCGAATCAGCCACCTTTCCCCACAGTAAGATGGAAGAATGGCGCCACACCAATGTAGGGCCCGTCACCAATACCCACTACGGCGCGGCAATGCCCTTTATTGAGGGTTCCCTTTCGGCCACGGCCCTGGAAGGCGCCAGCCTTGCCGGTGCAGGCTGGATTGAGCTGGTCTTTATAGACGGTCAATACAGTGCGGGCCTCTCCACCATCCCGACGCTGCCCAAGGGCGTCATCGTGGGTGGTATTCATGCCCTGCAAGATGTAGACGCCCTGCAGCAGCATGCCAACAAGATTCTTCAGGACCGCAATGCCTTTACCGCGTTGAATACGGCCTTTCTTCACGATGGTGCCTTTGTATACGTGCCGAAGAAAGTCGCCCTGGAGACCCCTGTCCACCTGCTCTTCGTGAGCACCTCCGGTATGGTCGGCGCAGCCGCCCATGTGCGCAACATTATTGCCCTGGAAGAAAGCAGCGAAGCTACGGTAACGACGTCCTACGTCGGACTGGATGAAACGGCAAATTATCTCAACAACATTGTTGAAGAGATTTACGTGGGTGCCAACGCCAAATTGACCTACTACAAGTCCGTCAAAGAAGGCGCGGCCGGTAACCACCTGGCCACCTCGGAAGTCCTCCAGGATCGGGACAGTCGTCTCGTCTCGCTGGTGGTCAGTCAGGAAGGCAAGGTCACGCGAAATCAGAGTTGTGTGAAATTCGCCGGCGAAGGTGCGGAATGCGCATTACACGGCTTATATATGAATGACCATGACCGCCTGATTGACAACGTGTTGAACATTCACCACGCCGCACCGCGCTGTAACAGCCGCATTGCCTACAAGGGCATCCTCGATGGCAACAGCAAAACGGTCTTCACGGGCAAAGTGAATGTGGATCAGATTGCCCAGCAGACCGACTCGGACCAATTGAGCAACAACCTGCTCCTTTCCGATGACGCCACGCTGGACACCAAGCCCCAGTTGGAAATTTATGCAGACGACGTGAAGTGTACCCACGGTGCCACCGTCGGCTCCCATCCGGAAGCCATCATTTTCTATTTCCGGAGCCGGGGCATTGGCGAAGAAATGGCGCGCGGTATGCTCACCTTTGGCTTTGCCGACGAGATTATCAGCGAGATTAAGGCGGACGCCCTTCGTGATCGCCTGGAACAGTATATTTTCGAAAAATACAGCCCCGATTTTTAGGCTCCTGCTATGGCTTCCCTTACAGAACAAAACACCATCGATCGCCTGGACGTATTGCGTCAGGAACTTGATGTGGATAAAATCCGCGCGGACTTTCCCATACTCGGGATTGAGTGCCACGGGAAGCCCTTGGTCTATCTGGACAATGCGGCAACTTCCCAGACGCCCCGCCAGGTGGTGGAATCCATTTCGGACTATTACTACACCAAGAATGCCAACGTTCACCGTGGCGTTCATATGCTGAGTCAGGTGGCCACCGATGCCTATGAATCGGCGCGAAACAAGATTGCCCAGTTTATCGGGGCCCACGTGGGCTGTGAAATAATCTTCACCAAAGGCACCACGGAAGCTATCAATCTGGTGGCCCAGACTTACGGCCGCAAACACATACGCACCGGTGACGAAATTCTCATCACCTATATGGAGCACCACTCCAACATCGTGCCCTGGCAGATGCTCTGCGAAGAGACGGGTGCCGTGCTGAAGGTCGTTCCCATCAATGATGATGGCGAAATGATCATGGAGGAGTTTGACGCCCTCCTGTCCGAAAAAACCAAGCTCGTCTCCGTGGTGCACGTGTCCAATGCGTTGGGCACCGTCAACCCCATTGAGACCATCATCGAAAAAGCCCATGCCCTGGGTGTTCCGGTGCTCCTTGACGGGGCCCAGAGCACGCCCCACATGCCCATCGATGTGAAGGCCCTCGACGTAGATTTCTTCGCCTGCTCTGCCCACAAGATGTATGGCCCCACGGGGCTGGGCATCCTCTATGGCAAGGCGACCCTGTTGGAGGAAATGCCCCCCTTCCACGGCGGTGGCGACATGATCCTCTCGGTTACCTTTGAAAAGACCGTCTTCAATACCCTGCCCTATAAATTTGAAGCGGGCACGCCCCCCATTGCCGGGGTCGTCGCGCTCGGGGCCACGGTAGACTATCTGAAGTCGATCGGTATGGAAAAAATCGCGGCCTACGAAGCGGCCCTCCTCGACTATGGCACCGAAGCCCTCCTGAAGGTGGACGGGGTCAAGCTCATCGGAACCGCCAAAGAAAAAGCGGGCGTACTTTCTTTTACCATGGAAAGCGCCCACCCCCACGATATTGGTCAGATCCTCGACGACCACGGCGTTGCCATCCGCACGGGACACCATTGCGCCCAACCAGTGATGAAACGCTTCAACGTGGCAGCCACGGCCCGAGCCTCCCTCGCCATGTATAACACCCGAGAAGAAATCGACGCGCTTGTGTTGGCGCTGGAAGATGTAAATAAGGTATTTGCCTGATGTCCGACTCCCGCGCCCTCTATGAACAGGTGATCCTCGATCACAACAAGAACCCCCGCAACTATAAGAAGTTGGAAGGGGCCGATCAGAGCATTGAGGGCTTCAATCCCCTTTGTGGCGATCATTTCACGGTTCACCTCAATTTTGATGGCGAAACCATTTCCGAGATCGCCTTCGAAGGCTCGGGCTGCGCCATTTCCAAGTCGTCGGCATCGGTCATGACCACCATCCTCAAGGGCAAGACCCGGCAGGAAGCAGAAGCCCTCTTTAAAACGTTCCACGATATGATTACCGCTGATCCGGAAACGCCCATAGACGAAACGGCCCTGGGCAAACTCCGCGTGTTTGCCGGTGTCCGGGAATTCCCCGTACGCATCAAATGCGCCACCCTGGCCTGGCATGCCCTGCACTCGGCCATTGCCGGTGACGCCGACCCGGTCAGCACAGAAGCCTGAGCAAGCCACGGGCACACCCCGGAAATGCCCATTCAAGTTGTAGTGCCAACAGGCCGTATGATAGTATCCGCAGTTAAATCGACGCCCTCGAGGCAAAAGTTCCACCGCTGCGTCACGAAAGGAAGCCAAACAGCATCCCGCGATAGCTATCGCGCACCACGATCTGTTTGACTCGCACGTTCATTTGAACGCCACAATTGAGGAATCGAGTTCACCATGACTTACGCCGATGCGCTTGAATGCAGTACCTCGTTGGACGAAATCCGAACGCAATTGCGGGTAAAACTGCAAGAAGTCATGCCGGAATTCGAAATTGACGCGAAAGCGGAAATTGCCCATCAGATCAATCTCTTGAAAAAAGAGATGAACGCCGTTATTCTCGGCCACAACTACATGGAGCCGGCCCTCTACCACTCCGTGCCCGATTATGTGGGCGATTCCCTCCATCTCTCCGCCGTTTCCGCCAAAACCGACGCCGACATCATTGTTTTCTGTGGCGTGTGGTTCATGGGCGAAACCGCCAAAGTGCTGAACCCCAGCAAGACCGTCCTCGTGCCCTCCAACAAGGCGGGTTGTTCCCTGGCCTCCGGCATAAAAGCCAGCGACGTGCGCGCCCTCAAAGCCCAATACCCCGGCGTACCCGTCGTCACCTATGTAAACACCTACGCCGACGTTAAGTGCGAATCCGACTACTGCTGCACCTCCGGGAATGCCAGCCAGGTCGTGGCCCACCTCATCGCCGAAGGTCACAAGCGCATCATCTTCCTGCCCGATGAATACCTCGCACGCAACACGGCCTCCGAAATGGGCATTGCCTACGCACCCGCCCTCGACCTCGCTGCGGCCGCCGCCCTCGACCCCGACGTGCCCGCGGTCCTCGGCTGGAACATTCGCTGCGAAGTACACGAACTTTTCACCCCCCAGGACGTGGACAACATCCGTCGGCAATTCCCCGGCGCGGTCATCCTCGCCCACCCCGAGTGCAGCCCCGAAGTCATCGAAAAGGCCGACGTCTCCGGCAGCACCAAAGTCATGGTGGACTACATCGAAAACGTCGATGCCCCCCGTTACGCTCTCCTCACCGAGTGCAGCATGGGCGACAACATGGCCGGCCAATTCCCCCACCGCGAAATGATCCGCAGCTGCAACCTCCGTTGCCAGCACATGAACCAGATCAGCCTCGAAGACACCCTCCTCGCGCTCCAGAAGATCCAATACAAAGTAGAGCTCGACGACGCCATCATCCAGGGTGCCCGCAAGCCCATCGACCGGATGCTGGAAATCCGGTAAACCGAATTTACAGGTAGATTATAGCGTTTTAAATAAAACTGTAGCCATTTATCTGTTTTGTGCTATAAGTATTG
>CAXBPH010000058.1:0-30393 GCA_963977445.1 uncultured bacterium
TCTATCGAAGCTGGTCTGTTTTATGATCACACCGCCCTGGAAGAATCGCCTGTGGAGACAAATTGCGCGGTACGCGATGCAAGCGACGCAGCACTGGTATCACGGGCACAGTCTGGGGAGACTCAGGCTTTCGAAGAGCTTGTGAGGCGGTATCGGAATGATGTCTATGGCCTGAGTTACCACTTTCTTCGTAATCGCGAGGAAGCGTGGGATGTCTCTCAGGAAGTATTTATAAAGGCCTATCGCTCGCTGAGCCGGTTTCGCGGTGACGCGGGCATAAAAACCTGGTTGCTCCGGATTGCGGCCAACCATTGTAAAGACCATTTTAAGAAACGTCGTATTTCTACGGTGTCTATGGACGCCATGCCGACGCAAGATTACTTTCCCACCCACTCCGACCCGGGCAAAGACCTGGCAAACGTGGAATTGGGAGCCGCCATTCAGACTGCGCTGGACAGTATTTCGCCGAAGCATCGGATTGCCTTCGTACTCCGGGAGCTCGAAGGTATGTCCTACAAAGAAATGGCCAACGTTATGAACTGCAGTGAGGGTACGGTGATGAGTCGTTTGCACCACGCCCGTAAAAAACTGCAAACTAAGTTAGCCTCCATGGGCTACGAAGAAGGTGGGTCACTATGAGCATGTGTAAATGGACCAATGAAGTTGAGCGCTTTGCCGATGGTGAAGCCAGTGATACCCCTACCGTTGAGGCCCACCTCGCGACATGCGCTGCGTGCAGCCAGCATCATGCGACATTGCTTCGGTTTCGGACCTCGCTGGCGGCCCTCCCTGCCGCTCCGGTTCTTTCCGATGAGCAGTTTACTGCCTTCATGTCGGGTATTGAAACGGAGCTCTCGCAGAAGAGACGTCGGCCTGGTGGCTTTTGGGCCTTGATGAGCTTGTCTGCTGCGGCCTTGTTAATTGCCCTGGCAACGTTCTCCGTATTCACCGGCCCGGGTCCCGTGCGGGCCAACGAAGTAGAGTCGGTTTCGACGCAAATAGACGGCGCAACGGTCCACTGGGACAATTCTGATGATGGCGTAACCACGATTTGGATATCAATCGGTGAGGATGACGTGTAGTAATGCTACGAATTCTATCCGTCACGTTGCTAATGCTGGGAGTGCTCTTTAGCCTGGAATGCCACGGGGAGCCCCAGTCTGATCTGAAGATGTGGGCTGTCGAAGCCAGTACAGAAGGCAAGGAACGACCTACCTTCGACAAAGGGCTGGAATCCATCACGGCAGTGCTCGCCCCCCTCCCCCATAACGTCTACCGAAAAGTCAGCACAGGAACCCATCGGCTCTCCACAACGGGCAATACACGCATTAACATTAACAAGACCTACACCCTCGAGACTGCCTCCCCGGTACGCTCGGATGATGGTCGCTATCGTATTCAGCTTAGAATTCTCATGCCTTCTACCGAAACACCGGAAAAAGAAATTAAGGCGCTGGATATCGAAGTATTGCTCAAGCCGGACAAGCAATTTCTGGTGCGTGGACTGAAGTTGGAAAAAGGAAAAGAGCTCGTACTGGTACTGTCGCTATCCGTCATGGAAAACAATACGAGCGAATAGGCGGATGCCTACCCGGCCGCTCAAGCCAGTGGGATGGTAACCTGCCGGTCTTGCGGGTCGCCAGCCGTCCAATCCATTCCTGCTATCAGGGAACGACGGGCAAACTCCTTATTGCTCAATGCACACGTGCGAACTTCCATCCGATCGTCGAATACCTGGATATCCCGATATTCCGTGGGAAACTCGGGCAGGGCCCCGGTGACGACTTGGGTGATTGAGCCGATTTGCTCCACAAAGTTAATGTGGACGTGCCCCGAAAATATGGCCTTTACCTGAGGATGACTTCGCAGGCAGTCCAGTAAGAGGTCACCGTTCTCCAGGCAGCCCCCGTTATTGAATTCGGGCTTATGGAGACGCAGCGGGATGGGTACGGCTGGGTAATGAACGGCAATGACGGTTGCCGTGGACGAATTCTCCCGCAGGTCTTTGTCGAGCCAGGTCAGGATATGGGGCGGAATGGCCCATCGGGCACCTTCGAGAGACGTATCGAGATCCCGTAACACGTTCGCTTCGCTTATTTCACTCAATCCCCCGTCTGACCACATCCACCAGGCATCAAGCACGCAAAAGTGAAGATTTTTGTGGGTGAAGGAATAGTAGGTCTGGGGCCTGGGCAAGCGGTCACGAAAGGCTTCGATGAACCAGTTTCGAGACTCGGGCAAAACGAAGTCATGATTCCCGCCCATCGGATAGTAAGGAACACCCAGACGCTCAACTTCGTCCCGGGCTTCCATCATGGCTTCCCGTGTCTGGGAGCTGACTACATCACCCGTAAGCAGGATAAATTCAGGATCGAGCTCTTTCAGATCACGCCCGAGACAGTCCATCACTTCGGGCATCATGGTACAGAGAAACCGATTGTTCCATATGCCATCCCGCTGACTTGCCAAGTGTGTATCAGACACATGCACAAAGCGCCACATACTCACTCCCAAAGGTTATGAGGCCGACCAGGTCATACCCACAAGTCAGTATACCGAAAGAACAGGGAAAGACCAAACTCCCACCATGGCACTTACGCAGTCGATTTCGGGAAGGCCGGGTCCGAGTTTTTGTCTCGGGTCACGTACATGAATGCCCACATGGCGATACCCGAAAAGAACATGCCTACACAAAAAATCTGTTGGGTGGACAGGTCGAAGCCCAACCAGTTGTGGGTGGGATTGCCATCGCCCCGATAGATCTCAACGATAAATCGGCAAATCCCATAAAGGATAAAATACATGGGGAATGAGACGCCTTCAAAGGGACGTCGGCCCCGGATCAGCAACATGATGCCGCACATACTGAGCAGGAGAACAATACTGTAAAGCTGGGTCGGATGGACGGGATAGGACCACGTGGCATCCGCTGGAAAGGCCGAATACCGCTCCTGATGAAGCTGATACGCGGGACTCCCAACGGGAAAACGCACGGCCCAGAGCAAATCGTCGGCCCGTCCACCATGGCAACAGCCCTTCAGGAAGCACCCAACCCGACCGAAGGCCTGGGCAACGGGAACATAGGGCATGACCACGTCCGTCACGGTCCGAAAGGACATCTTTCGACGCTTGAGAGACCAATAGACATAGAGGACCACCGCAGGAATGGCTCCCTGAAAGACCAGCCCGCCCCTTCGAACGTCAATCCAGCCAATGGGATCGGTCCAGCTATAGTATTGCGAATACATAATGATATGGGTCAGGCGGCAAGCCGCCACACCAATGACCAGACTCCAGAATGCCATATCGCCAATGGCTTGGGGCTCAATATTAACGCGCCGGGCATCGCGCTGCATAAAATAGAGAATTGTAATAAAGCCCAGAGCAATCATTAGACCATAGGAATGGAGGGTCAGGGGGCCAAGCTCAAGAATGGTGGGATACATGGTGGAATAATGCCTTCAGGGTCTTATCCGAATCAACATTGCTGATTACCTGATTACGACAGTCGCACGAGTCGGAAAGAAAAAATGCGCTTTCTGCCCCCCGGAAGGGTTCGAGGTAAGCGCATTGTAATTACTTGCTTCGAACGGATTAATACGCGTTCTGTTTCTCTACTTCTTGCTGGCATCCGATACAAAACTTAGCCGATGGGAAGACTTCCAGCCGTTTTCTGGGAATCTCTTTTTCGCATCCTTCACAAACTCCAAAGGTGCCGGATTGGACGCGCCCCAACGCTTCGGTCACTTCGCTTAGCCAATTTGACTCGCCACTGGCAATATTCAGTGCCGTTTCGAGCTCAAAATTGTCGGTGCCTGATTCCGCATAACTTGACAGATCGCCGCTGTTATCGCGACCAGACTCATATCGCGAGGCATCTTCAATATTCTTAATGCTACCCGTGAGGCGTTCACGCTCTTCCAGGAGGAGCTTCTCAAACTTCTTCAAATCGCGTTTATTCATACTACTCACATCTCCTGCGGACTCGGTCTTGGCCGATTCGCCCCTGCTATCGCACCCCGGCGCCGGAATTGTACCAGCAATGGCGGAAAACTGCACCGACTGCCCCATTTGGAGAAAAGTTCACTCCAAACATGCGCATAGTTTCGTGAGAACATGAAGTACACGATGGAACAGTCTAAAATTTTAAGCTGAGAAACACTATCATACACTTCGAAAAATGTCAAGGATGACTATTTAACGACTACCGAATTTTTCTTTCAATGCGGCCAACTGATCTGCCAGTAGTGTATTCATGTTCTCCTTCGGGGCGCTTCCCTTTGGACGTTCCTGCTTCTTCGACCGTTCTTTATCCCCCCCGCTCCGCGAAGGCTTTGCCTTACGGCGACTGTTGGGACGGCCCTCTCCGGTGGTAGCGCGCGTAGGCTGAGCGCCACCTGTTTTCGGACGCTCTCCGGTTTTGGCGGCAGTACGTTCTCGTGGCTTGGCGGGCTCCTGCAGTGATTTGATCGACAACGATACCCGTCGAAGTTCCGGGTCGATCTTAATGACCTTCACCTGAACAATTTGGCCAACCTTCACCACTTCATGGGGATCTTTGATAAAGCGGTTTGCCAGTTCGGAAAGATGCACCAGACCATCCTGATGGACACCAATGTCGACAAATGCGCCGAAGTCGGTCACATTGGTAACCACCCCTTCACTGACCATGCCGACTTCAAGGTCCTTAACGTCATCAACGCCACTCAGGAAATGGGGTACCTTGAATTCACTTCGGGGGTCCCGACCAGGACGGAGGAGTTCGTGTTTGATATCCGTCAGTGCCAAGGTTCCCACCGTGTCGTCGGCAAAATCATCGATTTTAATCTTCTCGACCAGTTCCCGATTCCGAATCAATGCGGAAGGCACAACCGACAGCTTCTCGGCCATGGTATTCACTACCCCGTAGGCTTCGGGGTGGATGGCCGTCTGATCAAGCGGGTCCGCACCATTGGCGATTCTCAGGAACCCAGCGCATTGCTCGAAGGTCTTCTCCCCCACACCGGAAACCTGTGCGAGCTGGGTCCGTGTCGCAAAGGGGCCATTCTCAATACGGTGTTTCACAATATTTTGAGCCGTATTTTGCTGGATACCACTGACATACCGCAGCAATTCCACCGACGCGGTATTCAGATCCACGCCAACGCGGTTTACGCAGGACTCGATAGTCTTTCCAAGTCCCTCACGCAGCTGCTTCTGGTTTACATCGTGCTGGTATTGGCCAACACCCACATGTCGCGGTTCGAGTTTCACGAGTTCCGCCAGCGGATCCTGTAGGCGGCGCGCTATAGAGATGGCACCGCGAATGGTCAAATCCAAGTCTGGAAATTCCGTGCGCGCCACTTCAGAGGCTGAATAAATGGAAGCGCCTGCTTCGTTGACTTGTACCGTCGTTATGGATTCTAAATTGTTCTCTTTCAAAACGCCACGAATAAACAGGTCAATCTCTTTGGACCCCGTGCCGTTTCCAATGGCAATCAATTCAATCTTACAACGCTTGATGATATCCACCAGGGTCTTGGCCGCCCCAACCGTGTCCTTCTTGGGCTCGGTCGGATAGATGGTGGCACTCTCGTGGTATGTGCCCTGGGCATCGATAACGGCCAGCTTCGACCCGGTGCGCAGCCCGGGATCAACCCCCAATCCCGGCTTGTCCCCTGCCGGTGATGCCAGGAGAAGGTTTTCGGCGTTTTCCCGAAACACCTGGGTTGCCGCATCGTCTGCCAGTTTACGGGCCGACTGAATCACATCGTTTTCGATGGTGGGCTGAATGAGCCGCTTGTAACTGTCATCGATCGCGAGTTGAAGCTGCGTATTAAACGGCCCATCCGGGTTCTTGATAAACCGTTGTGCCATTTCGTTTCGCATCCCGTCGTCGTCTACGGCGAGGTCCATGCGCAAAAATCCTTTGCGCACCCCCCGAAGTACCGCCAGCAGGCGGTGGGACGGCATGGACTTGATGGATTCTTTGAAATCGTAATAGGCCTCAAACTTGGTCTTCTGGCCTTCGGTATTCTTGGTGGCGAGGGTCGTCAGGACGCCTTCGTCCAGGAACACATTACGGGCATGCTGACGCAAATCAGCATCCTGCGCGATGCGCTCGGCCAGAATATTCCGTGCACCTTGCAGGGCTACATCAGCGTCAAGAACACCTTTTTCCGTATCGATATACGGAGCCACCAGTTCTTCCAGCGTTTTTTCCGATAGATCCTGTGTCCAGATCGTGTCGGCCAAGGGCTCTAGACCTTGCTCCCGTGCGACCGTGGCTTTTGTTTTTCGGGCTTTCTTAAAGGGAAGGTAAAGATCTTCCAGAATAACCACATCACTACACGCTTCGATCTGCTTCTTCAGCTCAGGCGTCAGCTTGCCTTGTTTTTCCACATTTTCCAGAATAGCATTCCGGCGATTTGTAAAGGCGATGAACTGGGTATTGAGGGCCTCAATACTTTCCAGTTTGACTTCATCCAGATTACCGGTCGCATCTTTTCGATAACGAGCAACAAAAGGAATGGTGGAACCCCTATCAAACAGCTCAATCGCCACCTTAATCTGGGCGGGCTTCGCGCCCACTAACGCACTGATCTGGTCTACAAACCGATCTTCAATCATGTTTAACTCCGAATAAAAATTGCACTGGGATCATACTGAGGACAAACTGCAGCGGGCAACGCAACCGGAATTGTTTTCCCAACTGTCCCGCTCGATCCATAACTCGGCCCTGATCCTAACCCATCTTTGATTGTCACTGCCACTCTAAGAGCCGATAAAAGGAAGAAACTGTACTCAACCCCCGATTCCGGCCGTGGAATCCCTGGTGGCAGCGGTGCAGGGACCCTTGGCTTACATTTAAAGCGCACCCCACGCCCCGGTATACTTATCGGAGAGGCTGAATCACGCTAATGGACTGGTTCAACCCCAATCTGGTTTTATTTTATACCTCTTGCAGAGAAAAGGCTACTTCACAACGTGGTTGACAACAACATGAACAGTGGATTTCCGGTTCCAATGCCGGTGGACTTCCCCGATGCCCTCCCGCTCATCATTCTACGTGATCAAGTGGTGTTTCCCTTGGCGCTCATTCCCCTCACGGTTGATTCCGATCAGGAATTTCGCCTGCTCAATGACGTTCACAACGGGGAGCGCTTACTCGTACTCAGTGCGGCCCGTGATCCAAAAACCGAGAACCATCACCTGGCCGACATCTATGATGTGGGATGTATTGCCCGGGTCGTACAGGTCCAACAGTCGCCCAACGGTGATCTGAACGCTATCGTACAGACCCTCAAGCGGTGTCGCATTACCGGATTCATACGGCGGGAGCCCTACCCCGTGGTGCGGATTCTCCCCATGGAAGACATCATCAAGAACAAAGACAAGCTGGAAGCCCTGGCCGCCACGGTCAAGACCCAGATGGCCCAATTGATTACGCTGTCTCCCAATATCCCCGATGGGGTCCAGATCATAATCGAGTCTGTCGACAGCCCCAGTTATCTAGCCGACATGGTAGCGGGCAACCTCTCTATCTCCGTGGAAGAAAAACAGAAGATCCTTGCCCTACCCGAGCCCCAGGAGCGCATTACACGCCTCATGTATGTCTTGCAGCGCGAGCTGGAGATTATGGAGCTGTCCAGCAAGCTTCACGATAACGTGAAAAGCGCCTTCGACAAAGGCCAACGGGAATTCTTCCTGCGGCAACAAATGAAGGCCATACAGGAAGAATTGGGCGAAGGTGACGCACAAGGGAGCGACGCGGAAGCCTACCGCAAGCGGGTGGAAGCCCTCGACTTGTCCGAAGAAGTGCGGAAAGAATTGATGCGTGAAGTCGACCGTCTCGGACGACTCCATGAGTCCAGCTCGGACTACCACGTTATTCTCACGTACCTTGACACCGTCCTGGAACTGCCCTGGAACAAGACCACCCGTGATCGCCTGGACATCAAGCGAGCCGAAGCCATTCTGGATGAGGACCACTTTGGTCTGGAAAAAGTAAAAAATCGCATTCTGGAATACCTTGCCGTGCGCAAGCTCAAACCCGATGCCCAGGGACCCATTTTATGCTTCATCGGCCCTCCTGGGGTGGGCAAGACCTCTCTCGGCAAGTCCATCGCACGGGCACTGGGCCGGGAATTCGGTCGCATGGCACTCGGCGGCGTCCGGGATGAAGCCGAAATTCGTGGCCATCGGCGCACCTATGTGGGCGCCATGCCGGGCCGCATCATCCAGATGGCCCGCAAAGTGCAAACCCGGAATCCCGTCATCATGCTGGATGAACTCGACAAACTGGGCAATGATTTTCGAGGTGACCCTTCCTCGGCCCTGCTGGAAGTGCTCGATCCCGCCCAAAACAACAGTTTCACCGATCATTACCTCAATCTCCCCTTCGATTTGTCAAAGTTCATGTTCATCGCTACAGCCAACGTGGGTGACACCATACCTTGGGCCCTGCGTGATCGCATGGAGATCATCGAAATACCGGGATATACCCAGGAAGAAAAGCTGGAGATTGCCCGGCGCTACCTCGTGCCGCGCCAATTAGAGGCCCACGGCATCACGGGAACCCAGCTGAAGTTCTCCATCGCGGCCTTGCGAAGCATTATCGCCAATTACACCCGGGAAGCCGGCGTGCGCAACCTGGAGCGGGAAATTGGCCATGTCTGCCGCGGTTGTGCCCGAAAATTCGCGGCACGTCGAAAAAAGCCCATCCGCATCAATATCGACGACCTGCGTGAATATCTCGGCCCCGAGAAGGTCCACTACGACATGGTAGAGCGCACCCGCATGCCCGGCGTCGTCGTGGGCCTGGCCTGGACGGCCGTGGGTGGCGATATCTTGTTCATTGAGGCGGCTCGGATGCCCGGTAAGGGCGAACTTGTACTCACGGGACAATTGGGCGACGTGATGAAAGAATCGGCCCAGACAGCCCTGAGCTACCTTCACGGCAATGCGGAGCGCTTTGGTATCGACCCCAAGCTCTTTGCCGAATCCAAGATCCACATCCACGTTCCGGCCGGTGCCACCCCAAAAGATGGCCCCAGCGCGGGCGTTTCCATGATGACCGCCATCACCTCCCTCCTCCTCGGCAAACCCGTCAAACGGGCCCTGGCCATGACCGGCGAGATTACCCTGCGCGGTATGGTGCTGCCCGTCGGCGGCATCAAAGAGAAGGTCCTCGCTGCGTCCCGCGCCAAGGTGAAGGAGATTATCCTCCCCGAGCAATGCCGCAGTATGTTGGAGGAAGATGTCCCCGAGACGATTCAAAAGAAACTGAAGATTCATTTCGTTTCGGAGATGCACGAAGTGCTAGAGATTGCGCTGGGGGTAGTGGAGTAGGCCGCTTTAGTGGGCTACGCACCCAAAAGTTCAACAACTTGACAGCATGTCGGGTATATTCTGGCATAGGATACTATTCGTGTATTAATGACCAACATTATTTGGCCTTTAATTTTTCTCGACGTCATGCTGCAACATTCAAACATTAGAGGCCAATCATGCAACCACAACGATACCTGCCCTTCATTTTCCTTGCCTTCGCCCTTTTGTCTGGAGCATTCGACGCTCATGGCCAAGAGCAGGCCCCTCTCTGGCTCCATCCAAAAGTAGAAAAAATGCCGACATTTCATTTCGGCCCGTTCGTGCGCGGGGGCAATGGTCAGCTCATTACTATCGATAAGGATGGGGTTTATACAAGCGCCGACGAGGGCAAGACCTGGGAAAATTGGCCGCTGGCAGTGGATATCCCCTTTGTGGTGTCCCATGAACGTGCGCTCACGTATACCCGAGAGGGCGTACTTATCCTCGCGTGTATGAACAACGCGGAATCGGTGTGGAAATGGAACGAAGTAACCCACGATGCCGATCCAGGGACGACCCTGCCCACCTACGCCGTTCGGAGTTTAGATGAAGGAAAAACCTGGGAATCTCCGATAAAGCAGCACGATGAATGGAGCGGTGCCGTGCGCAATATGATTCAGGCCGACGATGGCCGAGTAATTTTTACGGCCATGCGCCTTCTCAACAAGCCTGGTCGTCATGCGGTGTTGACCTATTCCTCTACTGATCAGGGCGCGAGTTGGAAGGCTAGCAATATAATCGATCTGGGGGGAACAGGTCACCATGGTGGTGCTACGGAAGCTACCGTCATTGCACTGAAAGACCAACGTCTGTGGAAGCTCATACGCACCAATCTGGGTGTTTTCTGGCAGGCTTGGTCAGATGACGGTATCTACTGGCGTCGCATGGCACCCACGAACATCCCAGCGAGTAGTTCTCCTGCCCAGCTTTTGCGCCTGGCCAGTGGGCGCATGCTATTGGTGTGGAACAAACCGTACCCTGAAGGCGAGAAAACCTTTCCCCTTACCGGTGGTGATATGGAATGGTCGGAGACTGCGGTCAGCAATTTTCGGAGCGAGCTTTCCATCGCCCTTTCAGAAGACGATGGAGTCAGCTGGACAAAATCGGTCGTTATCGCGCGCCAGAAAGACGAGTGGCTGTGCTATCCCTACCTCTTTGAGCGTGTACCGGGTGAAGTCTGGCTGAGCACGATGGAAGGTGATGTGCGCATCGTGCTCCAGGAATCTGATTTCGTAGAGCCGAAGTAATGCAAAGCAGGAAGGCCCTGTGAAATCGGAACATAGGGCGGGTACCTATACGAAAAATCTACTTTGGTGAAAAGGGCGTTTGCAGGACCGACGTGGTGGCGAAACATGCAATTCACTGATCGTGGGCTCACAATCGCACTTCGTGAACCGCCAGATTTTCTATCGGGGATTTCACGCGACTACTTCATACGCTCTTCGAGATTTTTCTTGGTTTTCTTGCCTCGTTGCTCCGGCTACTTGGTTGTAAACAGGTAAAAGTCACTATGGGTACAGCGTGAATACGTTCTAGGTAAATTCTCCGAGTAGGACGCTGCAGGGCCAGTCTGGTATACTGGCCTGAACCGTTGAAAGTGAGCCCCATGCAGAACACGACTGATGAAGACACGCTGGCGCGGTTATCCGCCGGCTTCGACATGGCCCTCGACAAGCTAGAGTCCGCCAAGCCCTTCGCGAAGTTTAACCATCTTGGGCGCTTTATGGATCAGGCCCGACGGCTGCTCGCCGTGCCCGGCGGTGCCGCGCACGCCTATGAACAGGCACCCCGTTTCAGCACGGCAGGCGTTTTCGCCGGCAGCGACTGGGAACGGCCCGAGGCGCTCAAGGCCAACTTGGTTCCGCTGACCTTTGATGGCGGCGATCTAACGCTCGTCACCTTGGAATGCCTGAGCGAACTTCGGCTGCTGGCGGTGGTGAACGGGCGCCACTTTGAGACCCTCATGGCCGCGGAGCAGGCCGCACATTTTTTAACCAAGGTACTCGCGCTCAACCTGGATTTCGTATTCGGTGTCCCCGATGAGGCCGGGCGCGCCCGCGGTGCCATCCTGAACAATATTCTCCGACTCCAGATGCATTTCCTGGCCGACCACCTTGGCATTGACCGGGTACTCGAACAAGTGCTTGGCGAGATTTGGCGCAACTTGCGGCAGCGGCCCGTGCAGGTCGATTACATACGGCTGATGATCACGCGGGTAGACGAGTGCCTTGCGAATCCGGACATCCAACTGTCGTCAACCGCTTGGGGCGCGGAAAGCCTCGTCGCGGCCCTGTATCGCCCCACGGAAGCCTCGCGAGAGGATCCAGGCGTCGATGTCTATCTGGAACGTTTGGAAGGGATGCCCGACAAGGGTGTTGAGGAGGAGGCTCGCGCGATGGCGCGGTGCATGCACGATACGGGGCTGGTTTCTCCCTACCATGCCGTGCTCGTACGCCATCTACTCACGCGTGACCCCGGCCTTTTGCCAGCGGCCCTGGGACTGAGCGCGACGGCACTTGATGCCTTTTCCTGCTACCGATCCCTGATAACCACACTCCTGGACCGGTGCGTTTTCCCAGAAACCTGTCAGGCGGTGTTGGGTATGAGCGGACTCCTGGAACGAGGCATTCTCTATCAGCCGGGCGTGGCACCTTCACTGTGGCGCCAGACCCAGGCGCTGCTGGACGAAGAAGTGAAAGGAAAACTGGCGGCTGTCTATGGAATGGCCCGTCCGCCACGGGTCTTCCTCATGATGGGCATTATCAATGTACTCGGCTATCCTCTCGGCCTGGGACAAGGTAACAATCCGGTCTGCCAGAGCACCCGGGCAATCTCCATGTGGGCCTACAGCGATCCCGACTTCCTTCTGCAGCTTACGCGTTGGGCGGCCCGCGATAACGACATCAAAATGATGTTTGAGGGGCAGGCCATTCAGTCGAGTCTCCTGCCAACGGTCGCATCGTCGAGTAGCTACCATGATCTCGACCCCGTATCCTTGATTCTTGTGCCCCACTTGGACAAGATTTACATAGAGATGGGCCGACAGTGTATCGGACGTGGCGACGATCCCCACCGGTGGGTGAATCCGGAATTCCACGGCTGGCGCGTGAACCGCGGTTTTGCGATTGCGGTGGATGTAATGACGGGCCTGCCGAAGGACCTCACTGAATTCATCGGAACCTTTTACACGCTGTACCACCCCTACTACAACCAGGATACGCCGGTGGTTCACCCCCAGCCAGCCGGTGTGGCCGTAACTGACAGCCAAGCACGCTATGTAGGCTGGCACGCCATTACAATTTTACGGGTCGCATTAGACCATGAGGATGTGATGCGGGTGTATTTTTTCAACCCCAACAACGATAGCGGCCAGGATTGGGGGAATGGTGTGACAGTCTCCACCCACGGATTTGGCGAGGAGTATGGAGAATCTTCACTGCCAGTGGCGCAATTTTCCTCGCGGCTCTACGTCTTCCATTACGACACTTTTGACTACGATCACTACACGCCGGATCTGCCCGCCGAGGAGATCCAGGAAGCGGTAGACATGGCGACGGCAAGTTGGGTTACCGGGCTTGCCCCCCGGGCTGCTGAGTAAAAACAGCCCGGGGTTCGTGATGGAGTTCCGTGTTCCAGGCCACCGCCATTGTGTTCCACATGGCGGTGGCTTGGACATTCAGGATCCTCGCGCATCATCGCAGCTTACGCCCGGCATGCCAAATGGTATTGTCAGACGTAGAATTCGAGTTCTTCCTGATGCTTCAGCAGATCCCGCATCTTGCAGGGATCGTCACCGAAGAAGAAGATCAGGCCCCAGTGTGTGCCGAATGCCGTGCGCTTCGTCACCGTGTCTGTAAGTGGCGTGGGCAATTCGTGGAACTCGAAAAAGGGGTGCTCCAGCGTCTCTTCGGGGATCTCGAGGCGGTTCACCACCCGACGGCTTGGGTAGACGCCGAAACAGCCGGCATGGCCTTTTGCGCCTTCCACCTCCTTCGGGAAAAACGCCTTAATCTCTTCTTCTGTCGTCTTCGGGTCGAAGACCAGCATCGACGCCTGATAGGCGCTGAAGCCATAGGCCCGTTCTATCAGTTCAAACGCCTTAAAGCCAGGCGGACGGTAGGCGACCTCACCAAAGTACAGACTGCCATCGCTGGTCACGAAATACTCTGGATGAATCTGGCCGAATTTGATGTCGAAGGCTTTGATAAGCTTCTCTACCTCTTCGGTGATCCGTGGTCGCCATTTTTCGAGTTCCGGGGTCGCGGGGACGAACACGGAGTATCCCAAGGTTACATATTCCGATATATTGAGGAAACAGATCTTACCGTCGTGAATCCACGCTTCGACGGCAAACTCCCAGCCATCGAGGTGGCTTTCCATCAACACGGGAAATTCTTCGTCGGGAATCGCTTCCACATCTTCCGGTGTGCGAATAATCCGGTGGCCCAAACACCCCGCCTTGTCAAATGCTTTCAGGTGAATGGGGTCGTCGGGATCACCCTGAAGCTTCAATAGCGTCTGGTTTACGCGACGAATAAAGCGGAAGACGTCTTCACGGTCGTGGGCCTCTTCGAAAACGCCTACGCGAATCCCACCGAGCTGGGCGCGCCGTTTCATCAGCGCTTTGTCACGAAAAAGGACCGCCTGGCCGTGGAGCCGTGGATTATCCAACAAGACGGCATTGATGGCGCCCGCCCACTCCACCGTTTCTTCGAAGAGGGGTATGGCGATATCGACGCCCTCCTCCTTCAGCCGCACCGCAATTTCCATAGAGCGGTCATTCAGCCGCTCGAAATCCCACGGTATAAATGGAATATTGTGTTCGTTGCAGTAATCGGTAGCCCACTCCGGCGCAACTACAATGTATTTTCGATCAAAATTGTCCGCCGCCTCAACAGCACCCGGGCTCCAGCCCAGCAATGCGATATAGCCCTTTTCGGGGTTCTTGTCAGCCATTATAAATCACCTTTCTAAGAAGTCGACTTGTGACTTGTCTATCCATTCTCCGCCCGCATCTAGTCGTCTTCCGGAAGGGCATAGGCTCCGTCTTTATCATGTATTTCGCGGCCCGTTACCGGGGGATTGAAGACGCAGACGAGCCGCAGTTCCGTGTGGGCCTTGAGAATATGCCGGTCGTGCTTGTCCAGGGCATACAGCGTTCCTGGGGCAATCTCGTGTTGTTCGTTGGTTTCCAGATCGGTAATGACACCACTACCTTTGTAACAGTAAACCGCTTCCAGGTGGTTCTTATACCACATCTTTATTTCGAGACCTGGCGGGAACACGGTTTCGTGCATGGAAAATCCCATGTTTTCGCTTTTCAATAGGAACCGAAAGCTGGTCCAGCCATCGGGACTTATCACCTCACGTTCCGTGCCTTGAATTTCGCTCATTCGTACAATCTTCAAAAGTAATTCCTTTCCTCGGTCTTGGCTTACTTCATGTTGACTATGAGTACGCCAACTAATTTTTTCGTTTATTATAGCACGTTTGCCCTTCTGCCGCAGGACGCTATCCTGGAAAACTTCGATCCGCATCGGGTGCCCGCCTCTACCAATCTCCAAGTGGCCGTGATATTTGTACCGATTGCGTCAGACCATCGCGCTATTTAACAAGCGTGCTCAGTTGTTCCCCATCGTCGAAAGTGCCGACATAGAGCAGTCGTCCCGAACCAGGTAATACGCTGGTGCTGTATCCCCCAACGTCCAGAATTTCCTTCCCCGTTTTGAGGTCGTAGACGTGGTGCTCCGAATTTTCATCGGTACGTGTAAACCTTACCTCCATCGCCTCCGAGAAGGGCACGTATCCCACCAGATTGCCGCTGTCGTCGATCTGTATGGGATCGTCTTCCTGAAATAGGTATCGGCTCTCCCCGGGCCAGGTACCCACGTTGGAATTATGCAGCACCACAACCGTACCGTTAAGGCCGGGAAAGCGGAAGGCCCGGGCGTGTACCTGTGCATCGGCAGCTTCTATGGGGCACGTGGGCAATTTGGTCATCTGGGTGATGATGCCTTCGTAGGCACGGATCTCGCCGGCGGCCTCGCCGAATTCTTCCAGTTGGGGATTTTCCATGTCGGGTCGGCCGGCCAGGGTGACATACTGGATTTCTCCGGCACCGGAGCGAGAGGCTGCTTCGAGGGTAGGCTGGCTTTTGTCGGGGTCATAGGGTTCGTAGTGCCAGGTCAGAAAGTACTTCGCCCCCTCCAGGACACTGATCCAGGCCATGGCCTTCATGGTGTTTTTCGGGGCACGGTAGTATTTCCACACGTTGTAGAAATCCCCTTCTTCCGTGGAAAACTTTCGCCACCCCATGCGGCCCTCGTCGGCGAAGGACAGAATCTTTTTCTGCATGGCCACTTGCTCGTCTTCGACCAGGGGATAGGCCACTTCGCGCGGGGTCTTGGCCAGAGTATTCGCCCATTGGGGCATGAGCATGCCGCCCTGGGTAACCACCAGCATAAAGTCGGCACCCCGTCGGGCGGACTCTTCGTAATAGACTGCCGCTTGTTTTCGTGTCCAGTCGAGGGCGTAGGCAGGCGAGGCCAGATAGCCCCCGCCCGAAAATTCCCACCAGAAGGCATAACGGTCGGTCCCCGAAAGGACAGGATAGGGTTCGGGTTGTTCGGTGGCCGCACCGATTGCATTGTGGAGGGTGAAAAGTTTTGCGCCCGGGGCCCCCGCCAGAATCTGGGTATAGAACTGTCCCAGCCGTGCCACGTCCTGCTGCGCCACCTCTTCCTTCACGCTCCACGCCAACACACCGGGATCGCTGATGTACGTGTTGATGAAAGCGGCCGCCCCCGTGGCCCGCAGGCTCATCGCTGCGTCGGTCTCGGTGGGGACAAAGTACACAAAGTCGAGTTGGGGCAATAGCTTTATGCCGTATTTCTTAAAAAGCTGGAGATGGGCACCAAACTCTTCGGGATAGGACACGGCAAGATGAACGACGTTTACGCCGTGATTGCTTAGTATCTGAAGGTGTTTTTCCAAAAACTCGAAGTAGTCTTCCCCTTGATGTTCTGCCGTCGCTCTGAATTGATAGTCGTAGAGATAGACGCCTGTGTAAAAGGGCTGGTCATCGGAGGCATCGGATGGACTCGGCCACAGGCCAAAACCGAGCAAGACGACAAGAAGTAAACCGCGTTTCAAGATGCCTATCGGACTCTGGGAGCTATCGTTCATGAATAAGTCATTCTTTCTATCTGGTACGTATTGGCAAACGCGAAGAAATACGGTGCCATGTGTTGTCGAATACCGACACGGCCGCAGGACGCATCTCCCGGAATTTTCCGGGCCGAGGAAGGTTGCTGTAAAAACTCAGGGACAACCCCCTGAGAATCATTAATTATCGTTTATCAGACAGGTCAAGTTCCTATTCGAAATGTGTTGACCCGTATCAAGATGGTTTGCCATACTATTTTAGACCATTTACAACGCTGGGGCACGACAGACCGCTTCGGTGCCATATTGCTGGAGTGTATTGTATGATAAAAGCGAAACTGCCTGACAATGAAGCGGAACGTCTCGAAGCGCTTCACCAGTACCAGGTATTGGATTCAGAATCCGAAGAACCATTCGATGACTTCACCGCCCTGGCGAGCCACATATGTGGCACCCCCATTTCTTTGGTCTCTCTGGTGGACGAAAGCCGTCAATGGTTCAAGAGCAAAGTCGGAATCGATACGCCCGAGTTGCCACGTGATATTGCCTTTTGTGCACATACCATACTGGGCAATGAAATCATGGAAGTACATGACGCGGTCTCTGATGAACGTTTTCGCGAGAATCCACTTGTCACCACGGCCCCCAACATTCGGTTTTATGCGGGTGCCCCACTTATAACACCAGACGGCTTCAAGCTGGGTTCGCTGTGTGTCATCGATCGAGAACCCCGTAAACTTACGGCAGAACAGCACGATGCCCTTGCCCGTCTGGGACGACAGGTCGTTCACCAACTGGAACTTCGTCGCCAGAAATACGAATTGCGCGCCGCCTATTCGCAGCTACAGCAACTGGAAGCAACCCGAGATAGCCTTGTGCAAATGATTGTCCATGACCTCCGTTCACTGGTTGGGAGTGTCATGGGGTTTCTAGAATTGGCAAGTATGAACGACCTTCCCCAAGAGGTTGCGACGGACATAGCCAGCGCCATGGGCTGCACGACCAAATTGGTGGAGATGATCAGCACGGTCCTCGATGTTGGTCGGCTTGAGAGCGGTGAATTACCCGTACAGCGCTCCGAAGTGAACGTCTACGACTTGGTCCAAAACGTGGCCAAGAGATTCGAGCCGCTCCGAAAATCCCGACAAGTCACGATTACCTGGCAAGAGGGATGCCCGCAAATGGTGGCATGTGACCCCCAAATCCTATCGCGGGTAGTGCAAAATCTACTGGGCAATGCTTTTAAATATACACATCCTGACCGGGGCGAAATTTATATTGAAGGCGTGTCCACCGAAAACGGACTCCGCGTTGCGGTGGCTGATAATGGACCGGGCATACCAGGGGAACACCAGGAAAAGGTGTTTGAGAAATTTTTCCAGGTAGAGTGCAACTACTCAACGGGGCATTCGACAGGGCTCGGGCTCACCTTCTGCAAACTCGCCGTTGAAGCCCACGGCGGAAAAATTGGGGTTGAAAGCCGGGAAAACGGCGGCTCAAAATTCTATTTTACCCTTCCGCTGAATACCACCCCGCCGAATTAATTTTTCCGGCAACCTCCCCCACTCCCTACTGTTCCTCCTCTTTCACCAGACGAATCTCCAGGGGACGGGTCGTGTCCAGGTGGAGGTCGCGCTGGGGGAAGGCAATACAAATGCCATTCGCCGCGAAGAGTCGGTCGATCTCAAAGCGTATTTCACTCTCCGCCCTGCGTTTGTCCATGATGCGCCGCATTTTTATCCAGAAGTGCACATCAAAGCCAAGGGCGTTATCGCCAAAATCGGTAAAAAACACTTGGGGCTTTGGGGCGTCGAGGACATACTGTGAATTGGCTGCCGCTTCCAGGATAAGTTCGGCGACCCTTTCTGTAGGTGAACCGTACGACACCCCCACGCTGACTTTGGTGCAGTATTTTTCACCCGAAAGGGTCCAGTTTACGACGGTGTTTTCCAGGAGGCTGCTGTTGGGAATAAGCAGGTGGATGTTCTGCGACGTAAGGAGCCGTGTGCTGCGGGCACCGACGTGCTGGATGATTCCGTGGACACCATCCACCTCAACCAGATCGCCGATTCGGATGGGCCGCTCCAGCATCAGGATGAAGCCACTGATGAAGTTGTTGATGATGTGCTGGGCACCAAAACCCACGGCGATAGCGATGGCACCACCAAAGAAGGCGAACAAGGTCAAGGGAATATTGACGAGGTTCAAGGTGTAGAGCAGGATGAGGATAATCGCGAGGTAGTAGAAAAGCTTCTCAACGGCCGCAGCCGCATTCTCATTGATACGGGTCCGGGCGAGGAGCACCATGCGGAGGCCCCGACAGACCTTGCCCGTGAATAGAAACCCGATGGTCAAGACGAGAAACGCTATGACCATCTTACGGACGGTAACGGCCCCGTCTTCGTAGGCAAACACCTCGTAGTTCCATACAGTTGAGGCAACACGTCGGTAACGGGCCCATCGCTCTCCCAGGGAAACCTTATCGAGCTCCCGGCCGATTTCCAGGAGCAAGCGATCGGTGAATTGCTCCAGGGGAAGCAAGGTCGAGAGATAGCCATTCAGGATCGCTTCGCGCTCCCGCAGCGTCTTAATTTTCTCCTCGACAATGCGTTTTCCTTCTGCTGCACCCGCCCACTCGGCAAGAATTTTCTCCCGCTCCAGTGTTGTGGCACGCACGTCTAAAAGGCGGCTCTCCTGCACTTCCCGATCCCGTTTCAGTTCTTCGAGAACCTGGGTCGCATCTGCCTTCCACACCCCCAGATCACCATCATCGGCGCCCTGCCAGACCGCGAAACGTCGTTCCCAGAGTTGTTTCTCTGTATCGAGAAGCAGCAGTTTCTTTTCGGCGAGTTCCACATTCCGGGTCGCCGTCTCCACCTGCAACGTGTGCATGGCGAGCTCAGCGGTGCGGCTGGCCTTCTCCTCGTCCGTTATGGCCTGTTGCAGCCCATCTCGGGCCTTATTTCGTAGCCCATCGAGATTCTGATGGGTCTCACGGAGTTTGGGAAGGCTGTCCTCGATGGCCTGCCGACGTGTCGCCACCTCATCCAGGCGCTCTTTCAGCTCGGCTTCGGTGAACTGGGTATGAACAAGTACCGCGCCGGCCTTGGTTTCCAGATGGGTGAGCCGTTTTTCGTTCAAGGCCAGTTCAGTCGTGGCCATCGTATGGCGAAGACGTCGTGCGTCGGCCGCTGCCTGGTGAAAACGCTCTTCCAACTTACTTCGATTTAACATCCACGTGAGTCGCTGCGTGGCGGCGGGGTCACTATTCTGTGTGGCCGCTTCTTTGGCCGCCCGTCGGGCCCGCTGGGCTTCTGCCAGTCGTTCTTTGGCGCTTTCCCGCTCCCCTTCGATGGATGCGATTTCCGTCTTGATACCTTCCAGATGACGTTGTTCCGACGTGACGGCATCCTGGAGACTCGCAGCGAAGCTCAGGTTATAGGGTGGTGGTTCACTAAGCCCTCTTGCTTCATATTCCACGATTTCCCGGTTAAGGTCTTCTTCACTCGCGACGAGCTCAGCACTGCGTTGCATCGTGCCAATCTGCTGCTGGAGCAGGCCATCCAGGGCCCGAAGGCGGTCCACCCGACTATTGAGTGCTTCCAGGGTGATGCCCAGTTGCTGGGCCGTGTCTTCCGTTGCAGCACCCTGCGCCGCTTCCAGACGGGGGGCGATTTCCAGCCGCTCCGCCTCCACGGCTTCGACCGTGGGCAATGCGGAATCCCCTTCGACGGCCACCGCAGTTTCTTCTGTTCCCTCAGTCAGCTGATTTAAGACCGGATTTTGACTGTGGGCAATCAGGGCACCCGCCAACAGGACACTCCAGACGCCCACTCGATAAAAGAAAGAGCGACAACTCGGTAATTCTGACGTGCTCTGGGTGACACGGAGGCGACCTGATAACACCTGCAAACTCCAATCTGCCCATCTTAATACACAAACTGCCTGATCTACTGTATACCGTTTTTATGAAAAATCCAAACATATCGATCGTATTAAAAAAAACGAGCGTGAGACGACGGGTAAAACTCCGTCCTCTCACGCTCATTATTACGTGGAATACGTTACCGCTCAGCTGAGGGCCTGTTCGAAATCAGCGATGATGTCTTCGCTATCTTCGAGTCCCACAGAAACCCGGATAAGGTTCTCCGCAATACCCATTTCACGGCGGGCCGCTTCGGGCATGGGGCCGTGGGTCATGGTCCAGGGATATTCGATAAGGGATTCGACCCCCCCGAGCGATACAGCCTGGGAAAAGAGTTCTAATTTGCCGAGGAGGTCGTAGGCCTCCGCCACACCACCCTTCACATAGAACGAGAAGGTGCCGCCGGCACCTCGGGCTTGCTTCTTGTTCAGCGCATACTGGGGATGGCTTGGAAGACCGGGATAGAGTACCTTTTCAATCTTCGGGTGGACCTCCAGATATTCCGCCAGGGCCTGGGCATTCTTCAGGTGGGCATCCATCCGCAAGGCCAGGGTCTTGATACCCCGGAGCACGAGGAAACAATCCCAGGGTCCCTGCACCGCACCGATGGCATTTTGGAGGAAATAGATCTGATTACCCAATTCCTCATCCTTCACCACCACCCCACCGCCGACCACATCGGAGTGACCGTTGATATATTTGGTCGTGGAATGGACGACGATATCGATCCCCATATCGAGGGGGTTCTGCAGGTAAGGCGACAAAAAGGTATTGTCTACCACCGTGGTAATTTTGTTGGCGATGCCGATTTTGGCAAGGGCTTCGATGTCCACCACCTTCATCAGGGGGTTGGTGGGCGATTCTATCCACATCATTTTAGTGTTGGGTTTGACCGCATGGCGTACGGCGTTGAGGTCGCCCAAATCGATGAGTTCAACCTCCACTCCCTTGTTCTTCAGCACGTTCATGAGAACCCGGTAGGTGCCGCCATAGCATTCGTTGCTGGCGATGAGGTGATCGCCCGCATTACAAAGCATCATAATCGTGGTTTCTGCCGCCATGCCCGTGGCAAAAGCGAAGCCCCGGGTTCCGTTCTCCAGGGAGGCCAGACATACTTCCAGGGCTTTCCGGGTCGGGTTGCCAGAGCGGGAGTAGTCAAACTCGCCGGAATCATCGGGACTATTGAAGGCAAAGGTAGATGTTTGAAAGACCGGGGTCATGACCGCGCCGTGTTGGGGATCGGGACCTTGACCGGCATGGATGGAACGGGTACGAAAACGCACGTAAAATTCTCCTTTGGGATATTTGGGGACTGAATGTTGCCTATTGTAATGGAGGCCGGGGCTTGGGTGCCAGAAATGGAGTGGGTATCTCTTTCAGTCGAT
Source organism: uncultured bacterium (assembly GCA_963977445.1). GTDB lineage: Bacteria > Hydrogenedentota > Hydrogenedentia > Hydrogenedentales > JAEUWI01 > JAEUWI01. The sequence goes on from CAXBPH010000058.1 coordinate 21,826, forward strand.
GGGTCGTCTGTCATACCAGAAAAGACGGCGCTGAATCATGGGTGCTCCCATTCATTCGTGATTGCGCAGCTCCTCTGCCCTTATCCCTGCCATGCACACCCTGGAGACCAGATCACTCTCTGGCTTGCAATTTTCGCTCCAAAATCCCTACAGTAGGCCCACCCTTTTCACCTACAGAATGGACCCCATGCCTACAAGTTTACTCCTGAAAATTGGTGCCGTTGGCCTCTTTGGGGCGTTGGGGGCCCTCGCCCGCTTTGGGGTCTACGGCCTCGTGCGCCATTTCGGTTGGACCGGCTTTCCTTGGGCTACCTTCACCGTAAATATGCTGGGCTGCCTTCTTTTCGGCCTCTTTGTTTCGCTGGCAGAGCATCGCTTCGAGTTCAGCGAGCTCACCAAGGTGGCCGTCCTCGTGGGCTTTATGGGCTCCTTCACGACCTTCTCTACCTTTGCCCTGGATGGGTCCACCCTGCTGCGCGAAGGACAATGGCTAACCGCTACCCTCTATCTGGGCGGTCAGAACGTACTTGGTATTGGTGCTATCTTTCTCGGCCTCTTTCTGGGCCGCTATATTGGAATGAATCATGGATAAAAAAGACGTTGCGGCGGTTTTGGAAGAAATCGCCATGCTCATGGAATTGAAGGGCGAAAACACCTTCCGCATTCGCTCCTTCGTCAATGGAGCACGTACCATTGAAACCCTGGACGAAGATTTGGCCTTGGTGGTCGAAGAAGGTCGACTCCGCGACATTAAGGGGATTGGCGAAGCTCTGGCCGCCATTATCACCGAACTTTTCGAAAAAGGCGAGAGCAGCGACCTCATTTCGCTGAAAAGCGAGTTCCCCGAGTCCATCTACGAACTCTTTGCTATCCCCGGACTCGGGCCCAAGCGTATCAAGCAGGTTTATAACGAGCTGGGCATCGATTCCATGGAAAAGCTGGAGGCCGCCTGCAAAAACGACGAGCTCAAGCCTCTCAAAGGTATCAGCGGCAAGATGCAGGACAAGATCCTCGAAGGCATTGCCTTTGCACGGGCCCACACGGGCTCTTTCCACTATGACAAAGTCGAAAAACAGGCCAATGTTCTCGTGGAATACTTGAACGCCTCTGGCCTGGTGGGTGAGTTGGCCGTCACGGGAAGCCTTCGCCGACGCAAAGAGGTGGTGAAGGATATCGATATGGTCGCCACGACCTCGGACGTGAATGCCCTCATGCAGCATTTCGTCGACGCCCCCGATGTGTCCCAGATAATCGGTCATGGCGAGACGAAATCATCAATCCGCTTTGAATCAGGCATCAGCGCCGATTTACGGGTCGTGGAGGAGAAACAGTTCCCTTATACCCTCCTCCACTTCACGGGAAGTAAAGAGCACAATGTCGTCCTCCGTCAACGGGCCAAAGAGCGGGATCTCAAGCTCAATGAATATGGACTTTTTAAAGCGGACGACACGCTGATTGAATGCGACTCCGAGTCCGCGATCTATGGGGCGCTGGACCTCCCCTTTCTCCCCCCCGAGTTGCGGGAGGACCGGGGAGAATTTGATGTAACGGAAACGCCTGAACTCCTCGAAGAGAAAGACCTCAAAGGCATTATCCACTGCCATTCGACCTACAGTGATGGGCGCAACACTTTGGAAGAGATGGCCGTGGCCACCCAGGAACGGGGTTACGACTATCTCCTCATCACGGACCACAGCCAGTCGGCGGGCTATGCCAATGGCCTCAAACCCGACCGTATAGCGAAACAACAAGAAGAAATCGGCACGCTTAACAAAAAGCTGAAGGGATTTCGACTGCTCTCGGGAATCGAGTCGGATATCCGCACCGATGGCTCCCTCGATTATGATGAGGACGTTCTGGCAAGTTTCGACCTGATTGTGGCGTCGGTACACAACAAGCTCGAGATGGAAGAGAAGGAAGCCACGAAACGCATCGTCACGGCCATCGAGAATCCCTATACGTCCATCCTCGGCCATGCCACAGGACGATTGCTGCTTTCACGCAAGGGCTTCCCCCTGGACTGGGAGAAGGTCTTCGATGCTTGTGTGGCCAACAAGGTCGCGGTAGAGATTAACGCAAACTGTAAGCGCCTCGATATCGATTGGCGCCACATCCGCCAGGGCCGGGACAAGGGCGTGTTGTTTTCCATTGGACCCGACGCCCACCGGATTTCGGGCTTGGACCACGTTCAATATGGCGTGGGCATTGCGCGCAAGGGCTGGTTGGCGAAGGAACACGTGATTAACTGCTGGACGGCGGAGGAATTGTTGGCGTGGCGGAAATGAACCCTTCTATGATGTGGGCCTCTTTCACCGATCACTCGCTCGCCACCATAGGCTCCACACAAAGGCCTCGGCATGCGGGGTGCCTCCACACAGTAAATAAAATCTCGACCGTTGGGAGCGCAGGCGGCTCGCCTGCATCCGTGCAACAACGTTGCACGATAAAACCAACGTCCATGCGCCTACGGCGCAATGCAGCCGGGCCGGCTGCGCTCCCAATTGTCGCCGTTCACTCGCTCGCCACCGAGGAATCCGTGCAGGGGCGTCAACTGGCGGGCTATCCAATCGCGACGAAAGTAACTGAATGACCCCCCCATCAAAAATTAAGACCACCATCACCGCCAATCGCGAACGGGCCCACGAAGTCTACGCGCGTCTCGAAGCCCTCTACACCGATGTTCATTGCACCCTGAACTACAAAAGCCCTTTCCAGCTCGTCATCATGACCGCGCAGCCCGTTTGATGTAGCCTGGCCGGTGGCGCGCCATAGGTTCACGATACTCGGGACGGTCCGCATGCTCGGCAATTACGCAACCGGGGTGAGGCTTTCACGAATGATTCGGGGGTGGCGGGCGGCGATACGCAGTAGTGCCAGCGCGGGACCTTCGGGACGTCGGCGGTCCTGCTCCCAATTGCGCAGGGTGTGGACGCTGATACCCATGGCCTCGGCAAACTTCACCTGGGTTAGTTTTACAAAGTGACGGAGCGCAACAATGTCGCTACCAGATGATACTTTCCCTTCTATGAGCCTGTTACGTACACGCGCGGGAATTGCCGCCGCGAAATCTGTCTCGGTCAGTTCTGGAATATCACTCATGGCGGTGCTCCATGTACTTTCGGTACAAGCTTTGTTCCCGCTTGGTAGCCCAGCGGGCACTGATAATTCGAATTACATCGTCTTCTCTCTCGGTCGTCATCACGACGGCCGTTCCTCTCCGAATGATACCGATCGCTATGAATCGGTCCTCGAAGATGGAATGGGTATCATCGTACAATTCAAGATAGTCCTGTCCCGAAGTGAATAATTCTCGTGCTTCTTCGAAGGACAGGCCATGCTTGGCTTGATTTACCGAATTCTTTTGCTCTTCCCATTCAAATATCACATCTTAAATTTACACCGGATGCGCTACTAAGTCAATGGCGGAGTAAGGGACAAGTAGTCAATAGACGGAATATCGCCGGATTGTTGGCGTGGCGGAGATGAGTGTCGACGACAAAATCACCCATTGATGGCCTTGCAGGGAAGGTCACGGCGCGATTGGGCAGAATTCCGTATGTTCGGAGTACCCCTGGCCCCACTATGGTGTGGCGTAAAATGACATCGAGGCCCTCGGCCTCGTACAATGTCCATTCCTAAACTGCATTCTACGTTGGCGATACGACAAGACCACGTTCCGTAGAGCAATTCCAGCAGGAGTTTCAGCGTGACAGCTGCCCCAAAGATTCGAACTTCCATCACCGCCAATCGCGAACGGGCCCCCGAAGTCTACGCGCGCCTCGAAGCCCTCTACCCCGATGTTCATTGCACCCTGAACTACAAAAGCCCTTTCCAGCTCGTCATCATGACCGCCCTGGCCGCCCAGTGCACGGACGCCCGGGTCAATATCGTTTCGGTCGAACTTTTTGAGCGCTTCCCCCACCCCAAAGACTTTCTTGAGGTGGAGCAGAAGGAAATCGAGAAAATAATTCACTCTTGTGGCTTCTATCGGCAAAAAGCGAAGAATATACTGTCCACCTGCCGAAGCCTCATGGAGAAATTCGGCGGTGAAGTGCCCCGGACCATGGAAGAACTGATCCAACTCGCCGGCGTGGGACGAAAAACAGCCAATGTGGTGATGGGCGAGTGCTTTGGCCATCAAGGCGTTATTGTCGACACCCACTGCACCCGCCTGACCAACCGCCTGGGTTTCACGAAGAATCAGGATGCCGTAAAAATCGAACAGGACCTGATGAAGGTCTGGCCACCCGATCGCTGGACACTCTTTTCCCACTTCATGGTATTTCACGGGCGGGCCGTCTGCACGGCACGGGCCCCGAAATGCTCCCAATGCACGCTCCGGGACGTATGTCCTTTCCCCGATACACGAGAAGGTCAGAAACTTGCCCGATAGTAAGAACAATTCTTCAAAGAAGCAACGCGTCTGGCTGGCGCTTGTCGTGGTCTATCTCGTCCTCGTTCTGGGAATCGACACCCTGGCGACGCTACGGGTCGAGTGGCTCTTTCCCTGGTCCCGCCTGCAATGGTATCTCTCCACCCCTTTTCCGAGTCTGCGCCCAACCGCGTGGGACACCTTTGACCTGTTCAAATTCGTTTTCTGGTTTGTCATCCCCTTTCTTGTGTGCCTCCCAAAGATGGACTGGCGATACCTCGTCGCCAACCGCTGGAACCGATGGGACGCCGCCCTCGTAGGCGGCTTGGCCGTGCTGGGGATGCTCGCCATGTTTATCATCCCCCATATACCCGCCCTCCAAGCCATTTATCCCAGCCTGGGCCATCTGGAGCCCGAGCAGAAATGGGGCTACATACAGCGGGCCATGACGTGGAATGCCTCGTGGCTGTTGGGCTGGGAGTTTCTCCACCGCTACGTACTCCTGCGGGCCGTGCAGAAAGAAGAGACAACGGGACGCTGGGGACTACCCGGCCGGGGCGCAGGCCAATGGTATTGGCTTGTCGTTCCCCTGTCGGAGACCATCTACCACCTGCAAAAGCCCCTTGCGGAAATGGGAGGTATGCTGGTCTTCTCCATTGTGCTGACCCTGTGGTGCCTGAGTCAGAAAAAGTGGCTTGTGGCCTGTCTGGTGCACCTGATCATCGAGGTGGAGTTGGTGGTGTTTATGACCTTGTTGCAGTAGGGACGTGAAAATAGATTTCACCATGGAGGCACGGAGCACACAAAGATATGAGTACAGGGGTCGTGAATAACTGGGGTGCCACCTACACGGACACGAGGCACGAGTGGCCTTGTGGGTGGGGATGCGGGAAGACTAATGCCGCTGGTAGCACAACCAACCCGGAGTGACCACTAACGTTAATTCACCCATGGGTAGATAGCGTGATTGCTGAAGGCTCTCACCCACAAGCTTAGCCGGGAACCGGCTGCGCGTGTAGGTGGCACCCAAAGGCCTCTTGTTTACCGTGTGTTGATGAGTCGCTAAGGTCCCTCCCGCTCCAGCAAGTTTTCAACGCGCAAGGCCGCACCACGCATTCCGCCAGCACGAGGGCGTAAAAAACGGTGAGCAAGCTCACCGAAATCACCGGCCCCAGTCGAGATGGATCGTCCATGTTCGTCAGGATTTGAATCCACCCAATCAAGATGCCGATGAAGCAACTAACGTAAAGATGGGTCGCCATTTTTCGCAAATTGACCGGGTCCACCGCCTCACCCCTATTCTTCGTCGCGGGGCATCTCAAAGGACATGCGCGAGAGTGCGCTGGTGAGAATGTCGATGATGAGCTGGGATTGGGTCGTATCTTCCACTTTTGCCGCGATACGGAGGGCTTCGTGGAGATCATTGGGGATTTTCAGGGTAATCTTCGTGCTTTCGAAGAGATCCTGGTGCATTAAAAGGTTGTCGGGCACCTTGGGAGCCGGAGGATTCTCGCTGAAGAGGTCTTGCTGGCTGGGTATGTGGGCCGCCTCCAAATCACCATCCAATTCGGCATAGACGGTTTGCAAGATTTCCAGATTGCTCCGACCTGACTCAATTAACGCCACAATATTCCCTCGTCCACCCAGTTTTCGCAGATGGCGCGCGACACCTGCGGGGGTCATGGCGAAACCACTCTGGCGGATAAATTCCACCGCTGCGTCTCCGTCCAAACCACACCGCACGGCCTCGATTACCCGTTCCTGCTTTTGCTGTGCTTGTTTTGCCATAATCTCGCCTCCGTTTCTGCCTGGGCGGTTAGAACCGCCGGCCAACGGCCACAAGAACAAGTATAGTAAATTGTTGACTAAAATACAAGAATTTTCATATTGAAACTCATAATCCTTGCTTCGACAGATTGGGGTCTTTCGACGAAAGACTAGACTATCGGCCCCGTATGCAGGGCGCCGACAGCATCTCCCTCCCATGAGCCAAGGCGCAATTGTGCTCGATTTACAGGGACATTTGGACTTTCCCGTGTCTAACGAATACTTTGACTCTCTTTCACAGTGGGTGCTATGATCGCACTATCATTAGTGTTAGAGCAATGGAGGTAAACTAGACTATGAACATTACGGTAACCGGTCGTCATATGGAGATGACGGATGCCCTAAAGGCATATATTCAAACGGGTTTAGAGAAAGTCGAGTCACACTTTGACAACGCTTTCGACGCCGATGTGATCCTGGATGTTGAAAAGCATCGGCATATTGCCGAAATCAATCTCCTCGCCAATGGCGTCCGCATCAACAGTAAAGAAGCTTCTGCCGACATGTATGGGTCGGTAGACGCTGCCCTTGCGAAGCTTGAAAAGCAGATTCGCAAGTACAAGGATCGTATTAATCGGCATCAGCCCCGTACGGCACGTGAAGCCCGTGATTACCACCATGCCATCATCTCTCTCGATGGTGACAATGCGCCGGAAACCATGGAATCTTCTATTGCCGTCGCCCACCGGATTGTTGAGCGTGAAAAACTCTCGATGAAGCCGATGAGCGTCGAAGAAGCAACGATGCAACTCGAATTGGTTGAAGATCAGACTTTCATTGTGTTTTCCAATGCGGATACCTCTGAAGTCAACGTGCTCTATGCGCGCGAAGACGGCACGTTTGGCCTGATCGAACCCAAGTTTTAGACGTAATTGAATCGGCGGGTTGAAGCCAAGGTTTTCAACCCGCCGTTTTTTACTTCCCGCTGGCCACTACTTTCCACTGAATGAGGGCCTTTCATGGATACCCAGGATCTCCCGGTTAACCGGAAGCGCAGCATTCCCGTTGCACGACTGCTGGATCGCCTGGCAGATGACTTGGATATCGAAGTCATTGCGGGATTTCAGGGTATCGGACGCCCCGTTTACACGTCTGACATTAACCGACCGGGCCTGGCCCTGAGCGGTTATCTTGAATACTTCGCCAACGACCGTGTTCAGCTTTTGGGCAACACAGAAATCCATTACATGGAGAAACTGTCCCCCGCCCTGCTGGAACGTCGCCTTACGGCCATGTTCTCCTTCGAAATTCCCATTTTCGTCCTTTCCCGAAACTTGTCGCCCCAAAACGTCTTTCTCGATCTCTGTAATCATCGGGGCGTCCCGGTTTTGCAGACCTCCCGGTCTACCGACGAAGTCATCAGCCGTATTATCTTGTTTCTGGCAGAGGAATTCTCTCCGGAGACCGTGATCCACGGCACGGCCGTCGATTGTTACGGCGTGGGGTGCCTCATCGTAGGTACACCGGGTGTTGGTAAGAGCGAAACCGCCCTGGAACTGATTGAACGGGGCCACCGCCTGATTGCGGATGACGTCGTGGCGATGAAAAAGCTACGGGAAGACAATTTATACGCAGAGACCAACCCCGTCATTGAGCACCATATGGAAATTCGTGGCGTGGGCATTATCGATGTAAAAGCCGTGTTTGGCGTGGGTTGCGTGCGCAATACCAAACGAATAGGCCTGGTCGTTGAACTCGAAGAGTGGGACCAGAAAAAGGCCTACGACCGTACGGGCCTTCTGGAAGAGCACCTGAACATACTCGGTGTTCGTATCCCCCACCTGCGCATTCCCGTTCGCCCGGGCCGCAACATCGCCATCATTATCGAGGTCGCCGCGCTGAACCATCGCCTGAAAGAACTCGGAATGAATCCGGCGGAGGAATTCAACAACCGCATCCTTGGTATCATCAGCCAACGAAGTAACAACTGATAGACACCGCGCAGACTGCCCTTAGATGCCCCATCGAACGGGTCAACTGGTCCGTTCCCCTGCTATCCCGAACTGCGGAGGCCACCCTACGCCATGAATACGATTAACTTAATATTGGGATGCCACTCCCACCAGCCCGTCGGCAATTTTGATTTCGTATTTGAGGAGGCCTACACAAAGTCCTATGGTCCATTTATTGATGCACTTGAGCGTTTTCCCTCGGTGCGGGCCACCCTCCACTACACGGGCCCCCTTTGGGATTGGTTTCTGGCCAATCAACCCCAATATGTTGAACGTCTGGGGCGGCTTGCCCAACGGGGACAAGTCGAAATTATGGGTGGCGGCTATTACGAACCCCTTTTGTGCGCCATACCCGAACGGGATGCCAAGGCCCAGATCATCCAGAATACCGGGGCGCAGGTCGCGGCTGATCCGGCG
>CAXBPH010000059.1:0-30383 GCA_963977445.1 uncultured bacterium
TCCCCGCACCCACAAACTTGGCCGGGAACCGTCCGCGTGTGTAGGTGGCACCCTTTTAGTTCACCTTGTATCTCATTGTGTGCCGTGGTCGCCAGCGAGGCCCCTTCCGGGTGCGAGTTCGCGTCAGCCCCCCATCCAACGGTTCAACGCCAAACACTCAAGTATTGCTTCATTGCGGAACACCACCGCTTCAAAACGCAACAGCCTATCCCTGGCTATCCATCCTAAGTCCTTTGTTTTCAACAAAACCCACCTTGGCACGCTTCTTTCTCTTTACAAGGCAACATATATCCCCAGAGAGGAGAAAATACCATGAGATACGACAAACTGACCATTAAGACCCAGGAAGCCCTCGCAGAAGCGGTGGACCTGGCGACGAATGCGCAACATAGCGAAGTTACCCCCCTCCATCTGCTCCGGGCCCTGTTGACCCAGGAGCAAGGGGCCGTGCCGGCCATTCTCCAGCGCATTGGCGTGAATGCAGGCCAGTTGGCGCAGCAACTCAACCGGGCCATGACCCAGTTGCCGACGGTCACCAGTGGCACGGTCCAGCCCCGACTCAGTGGTGGGGCCGAAGCCGCTCTGGAAGCCGGTTGGAAAGCCGCACGTAACCTGAAGGACGAATACCTCAGTACGGAGCACGTGTTGCTCGGTATTATCGAGCAGAAAAAAGACACGGCCTCCCAGTTCCTGATGGGACTCGGGGTAACGCCCGATGCGGTCATGAAGTCCCTTCAGGAGATTCGTGGGAACCAGCGGGTGACCGACCCCAACGCCGAGGCGACGTATGACGCCCTGCAGAAATACAGCCGTGACCTGACCCAACTTGCCCGGGATGGAAAACTCGACCCGGTCATTGGTCGGGACGAAGAAGTGCGCCGGGTTATCCAGGTGCTTTCACGGAGAACCAAGAACAACCCCGTGCTCATTGGTGAGCCCGGTGTGGGTAAAACCGCCATTGCCGAGGGCCTGGCCCAGCGTATTGTGGCGGGCGACGTGCCCGAGGGCCTCAAGCGTAAGCGGGTGGCCACCTTGGATATTTCCTCGCTGCTGGCCGGTGCCAAGTTTCGCGGTGAATTTGAAGAGCGCCTCAAGGCGGTCCTCGCGGCGGTGCAGGAAGCGGACGGGGATATCATCCTCTTCATCGACGAAATGCACACCCTCGTGGGTGCGGGTAAGACCGATGGTGCCATGGATGCGTCCAACATGCTCAAGCCCGCCCTGGCGCGGGGTGAGCTGCACTGCATCGGTGCCACGACCCTCGATGAGTTCAAGAAGTATATTGAGAAAGATCCCGCGCTGGAGCGTCGCTTCCAGCCGGTCTACGTAGGCGAACCCAACGTGGAAGACACGATTGCCATCCTCCGTGGGCTGAAAGAGCGCTATGAAGTACACCACGGTGTGCGGATTCAGGATAGTGCCCTGGTGGCCGCCGCTACGTTGAGTGATCGTTATATTGCGGACCGGTTCCTGCCCGATAAGGCCATCGACTTGATGGACGAGGCGGCATCGCGCCTGCGTATTGAGATTGACAGCATGCCTTATGAAATCGACGTGCTGGATCGAAGCATTCGGAAACTGGAGGTCGAGCACCTGGCCCTGAAAAAGGAAAAAGATGCCGTCAGCCGCGCACGTCGGGATGACATTGGCCGGGAAATTGCCGAGCTGAAAGAATCCTTCAGCAGCAAGAAATCCCAGTGGCAGGCGGAGAAAGATGTAATCAATGCCATCCGCATCGCCAACGAAGCCATAGAAACGGCGAAAACCGAAGAAGCGGCCGCCGAGCGGGTAGGTGACCTCGAAAAGGTTGCCAAGATTCGTTACGGACAATTGGCCGAACTGCATCAGAAACTGGAAGCAGAAAATCAGCGACTCGTTGAGGTGCAGGCCCACGGAAGCTTCCTCAGCGAAGACGTGACAGACGAACAGATCTCGAGAATTGTTGCGAGCTGGACGGGCATCCCGGTAGATAAATTGCTGGAGACCGAAATGGGTCGCCTGCTGCATTTGGAAGAACACCTGGGCAAACGGGTCATCGGTCAGGAAGAAGGCGTTCGCGCCGTGGCCGATGCGGTCCGCCGCGCCCGTGCCGGATTGAAAGAGCCCGAGCGTCCCATTGGCTCGTTTTTTTTGTGGGTAAAACCGAGTTGGCAAAGACCCTCGCCGATTGTCTCTTCGACAGCGAAGAGGCCATGGTGCGGGTTGATATGTCGGAGTATATGGAAAAACATGCCGTAGCGCGGTTGATTGGTGCGCCTCCCGGTTATGTGGGCTACGAAGAAGGTGGCCAGCTGACCGAAGCCGTGCGCCGTCGCCCCTACAGTGTGATTCTTCTTGACGAGGTCGAGAAGGCCCACCCCGATGTGTTTAATGTGCTGCTCCAGTTGCTCGACGACGGGCGACTGACCGACAGCCAGGGACGCACGGTGGACTTCCGGAATACGGTGGTCATCATGACCTCCAACATCGGCAGCCAGGTCTTCAATGGCGTGACGGGCGATGAAAAGATGAATGAAGAAGCGGTCATGGCAGCGTTACGTGGACACTTCCGGCCCGAGTTTCTGAACCGGGTGGATGACATTGTGGTCTTCCATCCCCTGACGAAAGTAGAGATTCGGAAGATTGTGGAAGTGCAACTGGCGCGCCTGACGAAGCGTTTGGCCGAACGTCACCTCACGCTGGATCTGACCCCGGCCGCGCTGGACTTGCTGGCCGACCAGGGCTATGACCCGGTTTATGGTGCCCGGCCCCTGAAGCGGGCTATCCAGCGGATGATTCTTGACCCGCTTGCGATTAAGCTCATCGAAGGTGCCATCGGTGATGGCGAAACGGTAACCATAGACACGGAGGGCGACGGACTCGCCTTCCGGAAACATCACCACGAAGCGGCATAGTGCCGTTGCGATAACGCGGGGCCGGGACATTCCGGCCCCGCTAAAAAAATCGGTGCCCACGCGGACTCTCTGCGTGGGCACCTTGTTTATCTGGCTCATGAAGCAAAAAAAGCCCCCGGCGATTGCCGGGGGCCTTTGGGTATATAACGTGTTTACTTCACCTGCTCAAGAATCGCGAAGTCGCCGGGATTCCAGGCCTGGGCGATAATATAGAACTTGCCGTCCCGCTCCACCATTACGGCGTTGTGGATGTGGGTGAACTTTTCAAGACCCAGGTCTTCCTTGATCATGATGGTCGATACTACGTTGCCATCCTTCACGAGATAGATGGGCGCGCCTTTGTTTTCATCGGGCCCCTTGAGGCAGCCGACGATGGTGTAGTCACTCTGGTAATCAATGTCGCAGGGGAGGCAGCCTTTGGGCAGGTCGAGCTTCCCGAGGAAATTACCGTCCTTGTCGAAGGATTCAATTTCACTGTTGGGCCGATCCGCCACGGTGATCGTTTTTCCGTCGGGGGCAATGGTAATGCCGTGCCCGGTACCGAACTGTCCCGGGCCATCGCCTTTTCCACCGAAGGCGAAGGGCGTCCAGGTAGCGGAGCCGCCGTCTTTAAGCTTCACATCGGCGGTCAACACATAGTCCAGGGGGGAATAGCCCGTGGTGATATAAAACCGTTTGTCCAGCACTTCCACATCGGTGGGCACAAAGGCGCCCCCCTCGGCGAAATATTTGGTGACCACTTCGTCGTCGAATTTCGTTTCCGCCGTCGGAGCGTCCAGAACATTGCGAAGGCTGCCGTCAAGATCAGTCGTGTAGACTTTGGCGGTGCCGTTGCCAGGAAAGGTCAGGAAGGCCTTGTCCTTCTTGGTGAACCAGATGGTTGTATTGTGCATGTTGGCTGCGGCCATGTCGGCATCGGTAGGCAGGACTTCGATGGTCTCGAGGTCGTTGCTGATGCGGATGATACCGACTTCGGGGAGGGCAAAATAGATTTCGCCTTTGCCCGGTCGCCGATCGACGGCAAAACCACCGTGGGCCGCATTCAGCCCTTTCATGGCGGGCTCGGGAAGGGAGGAGGACGTGTGTAGAATCTTGAAGGTCAGTTCGCCTTCACCGGTGACTCCTTTGGGTGCGGTCACGCTGCCATCCGTCGCCTGCGCAAGGAGTACCGGCTTCTCGGGGGTGTTTTTCATTGTTTCATGAAGATGGCCGGGGTGCGCAACCGCCAGCCCCGAACCCAGCAGGGCAAACCCTGCTCCCAATACAACGCGACCCAATCTACTATTCGACATGATCCCTGTCCTCTCCGTTTGTTTATCTATCCGTTGAATGATTCCAACCCATCCGTCACACCACTCAGGTGAAGGAGAGCCCGTATTCACAGCAAAAATCCTGCTTTGGTTTGAGGGTTATCATACCCTCTTTCTTCTTCAAGTCACCATCGTGGTCCACATGGTCGGCAATACCGTGCCAGGGCTCCAGGCAGATGAAGGGTGCGCCACCCGCTTTGCTCCAGATGCCCAGGTAGGGCCAACCGGCGTAATCCATCGTTACGGCATGCTCATTCGTATTGCACTTGATTGATACCCGGCTGGATTTCAGCTTCTTGAAAACCAGTGCATCTTCACTGAAGAGGTCGTCCGTGTAGGGAATGACCGTCGTGTCGTCCAGATATTTTTCTTCCGACTTGTAGATGTGGCCATCCTCGTTGGCATACCAGCGGGCGCACGTTTCGGCGTGTTCAAATTCGATGTAATAGTCGGCCAGCGATTCACCCGGAAGTAAGGGGCAGGCAAAACCGGGGTGTCCGCCGATGGCGAAGAGCATGGGGAACTTCCCCATATTCAACACCGTGTGATGGACGTGGACGTGGTTGTCCACCAGATTGAAATCAATTTGAAGGGAAAAAGGAAAGGGGTAATTGGCCCGCGTTTCCGGGGAGTCGGTGAGCACATAGGAAAGCATGCGTTCATTCTCACGAATCACGGAAAAGGTGCAATCCCGCGCAAAACCGTGTTGGGGCATGGTGTAGCTCTTGCCCCGGTAGGTGTATTGGTTGTCCAGGAGCCGTCCCACCGTGGGGAAAAGGATAGGGGCGTGGCGATTCCACACATCGGGCTCGGCCGACCAGAGGCGCTCCAGTTTATTTTTCTTATCGAAGACGCTCGTCAGTTCGGCGCCTTCCGGACTCACGCTGACGCGGAGATAGTCATTCTCTAAAATATTCATAGTCCCAACCCTTGCGGCCCCCAAAATAGATACGACGCGCCAGACTGCTGTCGGCGACAAGGTTGAATCCTACCAACCTGTGCTAGGAGTTTCCAAGATTTTCATAGTAAATGATGTTATGGGTGGCCCGGCCGAAGGCCACGATGTCGGGCCAGCCGTCGCCGTTCAGGTCGACCGAAAGGGCATCTTCCGTCGCCATACCGCCATCGTCGATGACATGTTTGGTCCCGGTGACCGCCCACGTATCTTCCGCGATATCGAGGTCATAGATGTTCAGGCCAGGCAGGTTGTTGGGCCCCGCTCCTTCGCGAAAACCAACGAGAATTTCCTGCACGTTATCGCGGTCAAAATCGGCGAACCAGATGGCGTGCCCGCCTTTCAGGGAATCATCCAACACAACCCGTTGAAAACCCTTTCCTTTTCTTTCTGGCGAATAGAGCACTGCCTGATGACCATGCCAGGGCTCGATGGTGGCCATCAGCCGTAGCGGCTTCTGCCTGGCATTGGTGTTTTCACTTAAGGCTACCTTAATCTCACCCGCGCCATCCGGCACCACCGATTTTCCGTCGGCGTCGACGACCAGGGACGCCTCATAGTGGCCATTACGCTGTCGGTTATAACCCGTAATGCCGGCCAGGGAGGCCGTATACAAGGTGTCGCGCTTTTCGCCTTCGTCACGCCAGGCCCACACATTGTGCATGATGTGCTGATCGGTACTGATTACTTCCTCGCGCCATGGAGCGGTGAGGGGAGAGTCCCCGGGAAAAAGGGCATAGAGCTTTACGCCTGCCTCTGTCCCATCGGGTCCGGGGTTGAGCCCCTTTAAGGGCGCGACCACGAGTTCGGCCTTTTTATCGCCGTCCAGATCGGCCCAACGTATGCGATGGAGGGTCGGCTCGGTTTCGACCAGGGTAGTTACGTTCCAGGGCTGTTTCACGTCGCCCTGGTGGCTGAGCAGGAACAGCGCCCCGCCGGTTTTCGTGTTGCCCGGCTGCCAGTCGGCTCCCAAAGCAAATTCCGGGATGCCATCGCCATCGATATCCTGGGGGGCGATACACACATTGGAATTACGAATCGTGTCTGCCATGAGGTGCCGTTCCCACGAGGGGTTTTCATACCAGGCCACGTCCTTGTCGCTCACCCCGATAATATCGGGCTGACCGTCCTTATTTACGTCGGCCACTGTAATGGCCAGGCCCGTTCCCGCCTCGGCGTTGATAACATGACGTTGGAACTCGGGAAATTCGAAGTCGGTCGTTACAGATGAGGCCGCGAGGACCGTTTGTAGAATCAGTGTTGTCAGCATGGTGTCGCTCCTTTTGCACGACCCCAGTATACACAATGGCACCGCCGTGTCGTGTGCCACGTATCGGGTCCGGTGGAAGGGTGACCGGTGATGCATGAATCCGGTACTATGCCAGTCGTTATTGTCAATCGGGTTACCTGGAGAGGACAAACCATGAAACGACGTATTATTCTCAGTTGGATGCTGGCCGCAGGATGCACACTTGTCGGATGTGGCGGCAGTCAACCTGCACCGGAGGCCGATGGTGCCACCGCTCCAGCGGCCGACAAACCCGTCGTCGCCTTGATTATGAAGTCCCTTGCCAATGAATTTTTCAAGACCATGGAAGACGGTGCCCGTGCCCATCAGGCCGAGCACTCGGCGGACTATGAGCTCGTGGCCCAAGGCATCAAGGATGAACTCGATGTTAACCGTCAGGTCCAACTGGTGGAGCAAATGGTGGCCCGTGGCGTCGATGCCATCGTTATCGCGCCCGCCGATTCCAAGGCCCTCGTTGCCGTTTGCAAGCGTGCCCAGGACAAAGGGGTCATTATCGTAAACATCGACAATAAGTTTGACGAAGCCGTGCTCACCGAGCAGGGGATGACGGTGCCCTTTGTGGGGCCGGATAACCGGGCCGGTGCGAAAGTAGTAGGGGACTATCTGGCCACCCAACTCCAGGCGGGCGATGCCGTTGCCATCGTGGAAGGCGTACCGTCGGCGTACAATGCCATTCAGCGTAAACTGGGTTTTGAAGATGCCATGAATGGCGCCGGTATGACTATCGTTACCAGCCAGTCCGCCGGTTGGGAACAGGCAAAGGCCAATCAGGTCGTATCCGCTATGGTGACCAGCCATCCCGAATTGAAGGCCATCCTCTGTGCCAATGACAGCATGGCATTGGGTGCGGTTTCTGCCCTGCGCGCTGCTGGTAAACTGGATAGCATCAAGGTCGTTGGATTCGACAATATCTCTGCGGCCCAATCGCTCCTTAAAGAAGGCTCTCTGGTGGCCACGGCCGACCAGCATGCGGCCGAGTTGGCCGTCTTCGGAATCGACTTCGCCCTCGAAATGTTGAAGTCCGGCGCGTCACCCGACGATCAGGAAACGCCCGTAGACCTCATTACGGAAGCAAAGTGATTTTCTGAACCATGCGGCATTTCCTGAACTACATCGGTCTGGCGGCTACCCTCGGACTACTCATCGCCTTTTTTGGGATGCAGTCGGAGTACTTCCTCACCTGGGGTAACTTTGCTTCCCTGGCCAATCAATTGCCCGACGCCCTCCTTATCGCCATCGGTATGACCTTTGTCCTCATCATCGGCGAAATTGACCTGTCTGTCGGGGCGGTGGTTGCTTTTTGCGGTGCCGTGCTCGGGGTCGCCATGGTGAACTGGGGCCTGCCACTCTATGTGGCCGTGCCCCTGACCCTACTGGCGGGGATGGGGTGTGGTTTGCTCAACGGGCTCATTACGGTCCGCTGGAACTTACCCTCCTTTATCGTGACCTTGGGCATGATGGAAGTCGCCCGAGGTGGGGCCTATCTGATTACCAACTCATCGACCATCCACATCGGGCAACGGGTGGATTGGCTCATGAACGTCACCGTTTATGATTTGTCCATCCTCTTTGCCGCTTCGATGATCGTGGCTGTCGTTGCCCAGATTCTCCTCTCCATGACCATCTGGGGGCGGGGCATGATGGCCCTGGGCGCCAACAACGAGGCGGCACGCCTCTCCGGTATACCTACCCGACGTCTTCGCGTCCTGGTCTTTGTCGGCAGTGGCTTTTGCGCGGCCCTCGCGGCCATTGTGTTGTGTGCTCGCCTTTCCAGTGCCGATCCCAACATGGGCAGCGGCTACGAACTCTATGCTATCGCCGCCGTGGTTGTGGGGGGCACCAGCCTCCTGGGCGGACGGGGTTCCGTCGTAAATACGGTATTTGGCGTATTGATTATCGCCGTGTTGGGCACGGGGCTGGTACAGATCGATGTGGCCGATCCCGTGAAGCGAATTGTAACCGGTTCCGTCGTGGTTGTGGCCGTCATTGTCGACTACTACCGGGGACGTATGACCAGACGCTGAGACAAGGGCGTACCAGTTTGTCTCAGAGTCATCACACTAGATTCGATTGCAGGTTCGTCGAATCCTATCTTCCATCCGCTTCGCGGATTCATGACCGAAAGTTGATTCAATCCTGGGACTGACGTCCCAGGCTATTGACTGTCATCCGCTTCGCGGACTATAAGCCAATCAATGTTTCCGACAAAGAGACAAAGATTCGGTGGTTGTCCATCAGAACATTGGTCTTAATGCGATTGCCCTTCAGTTTGACCCGGTCTTGCGTCATCGCTATAGTAGAAAAGGTTGAGAGAGAGCGGACAGCGGTCAACGTGAGGAGGGAATCCTATGGGGAAGGACGATAAGATAGTTTCCATGGCGGGCAACCCCATCTATCGTCATGAAGAGCGCACCAATGGCTTCGACCTGGCCGTGGGGGATGGAGAGGCCATTGAGAAGATTTCCGACCACATCGAGCGGCATATTGGTCCGGTGGCCTCGGTATTTCACGAACTCATCTCCGATCAGGTGCATATCGATGTGCACTACGTGGCCCCCCGTGATGATCGCCCGGTACACACCCTGATTACGTCGGGTATGAGTGACTTGCCCATGACCCTGCCCGAAGGGGTTGATGCTCCACGTTATATGGAGCTCATGATCACGTTGCCCGCTTCCTGGCAGGTGAGTGAGGAAGCCTTTCAGGATCCTGCCTGGTACTGGCCTGTTCGGCAATTGAAGTTTCTTGCCCGTTTTCCCCACCTTTATTCCACCTGGCTCGGGTGGGCACATACCATGCCCAATGGAAATCCACCAGAACCCTACGCGCCCAATACATCGCTCATGGGCGCACTGCTGTTGCCCTCGTTGTTCGCGCCGGTTGAGTTTCGTGCCCTCGTGATGGGGCCCGAAAAGTCGGTCCAGTTTTTAAGCATTTGGACCCTCTATGAAGAAGAGATGAACTATAAGCTGCGCAAGGGTGCCGAAGCACTCGTTGACCGCTTTGAGAAATACCAGATAGACGATAGGGTCCAGCTGAAACGGCGAAACGTCGCCAAGAAGCGATTTGGAATCTTCTAACACGCTACGGAGATGGGGGCATGGTATGCCTGAAGTGAAAATTACACGCTGTGCCATTGTGTTGCTTTGGGCCACGTTGAATTTGATGAGTTGTTCGGTTGAGGAAGTCAATCGATTTCATAGTGAAGACCAGAATCCAAAATCGGGACGGGTTGCCATTCTGGAAGACAACGGCACGAGTTGCTGGCTCTACCTCACCGCCCCGAGAGAACGAGAGTTGGAAAAAGGCTGTCTGGTCTACTCAGCCGTCGAGCCGACATCAACGCTGAATGTAGAGGCCCTCGGGCACTCCGGTGAAACGCCGATGCTAAGCAGGGAATTCGCATCGGGCACCGCAATAATCAGTGGTGCCAAGGCAGAAAACTTCACGTTTGAATGGTCACAAGATGGAGATTCTGTCTGCGTAGTCTACCGAGGTAATCCCAAGACCATGTTGGTTGGTGAATCTGAAGACGGCTTTTCGAAAGCGATTGCGAAGGAAGGGCTTTTCGGAAAACCCTGGGATCAGTCGGTCTATACGCAAACTTTTTCAACCACCAGGTAGCCCGGCGTTTTGTGTTGCCATGGGTTAGAAAAGGTCGAAATTTGACCGGTTAGTAATTGTAAAATTACTATGGCTAGCAGTATACTGTCTACATAGATAGAGAAGAGAGACGGCAGTGCGGGCAATTGAAGGGATAACCCGTATCGCAATGAATCTGGAGCGAAAGCGGTGAATCGAACGAGGGAGAGTGGGCATGCGTGGTCAAAACAAGGTAATTATTGTTCGTGCTATTGAAGAGTATCTAATCGGTCAGTGTGAGGAAGTATTTCGGGAGTTCTATGCCCCGGACTGTGTGGCGGCAGGCCCCGACGTCGCGGCCTGCGGGGATGGCACACCCATTCCCATGGACTGCGTAGCCTTCCGTGACCACAGCCTGATGTATAAATCCGCCTTTCCCGATATGGAGTTTCAGGTGGAAGACATCGTAGAAGAGGGTGATCGGGTCGCTGCCCGTTGGACGGTTCGGGGAAGTGACTGCGGCAACAGTGAAGCCATCAGTCTCCGTGAGCGCCTTTCCCCCGGTGACGCTGACTTTTGTACCAGTGGTGTGGTGTTTTGCCGCCTGAACCAGGGGAAAATCGTCGAGATCTGGCAGATGTCCAATCTGGTCAGCCTGCTCAAGCTCCGCAACTTCGATGTGGTCGCGCAAGACGCCGTCGTGTAAAGGGCTCTGCAAAGCCCGCCAGCCCCTCGAATTGTAGCCCTCCTATGGCCTCCTGAAAAGGAGGCCGTTTTTTATGGTGTCCGTAAATTGACATTTTTTCCATTTCCGGATATACTTGCTTGTACATACATAGGATATCCTATGTATGTGAACAGTAGGTTTGGAGCCGCGTTGTGGAAAAAGCATACGAACACCCTATGGATGCGTTAACCGGGCTGGCAGATCGTCCGTCCTTCGACGCTCAGTTGGAGGCGTGGATCGCCAAAAAGCGCCGGAGTCCGGCCTTGCTCTCCGTGGTGGTGGCTGATGTAGACCTTTTTGGTGCCATAAACGATGAATATGGTCGGGCCGGCGGTGATGGGGTGCTGTGTGCATTGGCTGCGGCCTTGCAAGCTCACTTGCCCGCGCCCGCCACCGTGTTTCGTTTTGGCGGCGATGCTTTCGCGGCATTGCTCCCGGAAGTGGAGAAGGAACAGGCATTCCTCCAGATGGAAGCCTTTCGCGTATCCTTTTCCGAGGAGCGGAAGCTATCCATCGCGGAGAAGACCGTGTCGATGGCGGTGACGGTGAGTATGGGGCTCAGCACCTTCCCCGATGATGGTGCGAAGGCGCAGGATGTGATTCACAAGGCGAATGAGGCCCTCTATCGTGCGAAGGTCTCGGGCCGCAATAAGATTTGTCTGGCCCGGGAGGAGAAGATGGTGACGAAAACGAGTCATTATATGCAGGGCCAGCTCCTGGGACTCCGTCGGTTGGCCGAGCGCGAAAAAATCGGTGAGGCCTTGCTGCTTCGTGAGGCGCTGAATGACCTGTTGCGGAAACACAACGCCTGACCCGGCGAAAAGGCTGCCATGAACGAGATACTACGATGCACGTGGCCCAAGGACGACTATGATATCGCCTACCACGATACCGTGTGGGGCGTACCGGTTCATGATGATCGGCTGCTCTTTGAATTTTTGACCCTGGAGGGTGCCCAGGCGGGCCTGAGCTGGAACACCATCCTGCGACGTCGGGAAGGGTATCAGAAAGCGTTCGCAAATTTTGATGTGGAGAAGGTGGCGCGATTTACGGAGAAAAAACAGGAGGCCCTGCGTGAAGACACGGGCATTATCCGGAATCGGCTGAAAATTGCGTCGACGGTGACCAACGCCCAGGCCTTTATCAAGGTACAGGACGAGTTCGGTAGTTTCGATGCCTATATCTGGCGTTTTGTCGACGGTGCGCCCATCATCAATCACTGGAAGACCATGAACGAGGTGCCGGCAAGCACGGCCATCTCCGACGTGATGAGTAAGGACCTGAAGAAGCGTGGTTTTCGTTTCGTAGGAACGACCATATGTTACGCCCACATGCAGGCCACAGGTATGGTGAATGATCATACCGTAGATTGCTATCGCCACCGGGAGTTGTCCTGACGGCATAGCCATCAGGGAAGAAGAGAACTCGTTCCCAAGCTCCGCTTGGGAATGCATTCCTCTAAGCTCTGCTTAGAATATTCGCAAGTGAACATCAAGTTCGGTTCGAGGAGTTTGGATATGCCATGTCGGCGTACGGAGCGGAGCTCCAATACCTGCATTCCCAAGCAGAGCTTGGGAACGAGAGTTAATAAACTATGGCAACCTTTACAGAGAATTTAACCGACAAGCACCAGACCTTTATTCAGAAGCAACATCTATTCTTCGTGGCGACGGCACCTGCGGCGGAAGGCAGGATTAATTTGTCCCCCAAGGGCCTGGATACCTTTCGCATTCTCGATGATACGACCGTGGCCTACCTGGACCTGACGGGTAGTGGTAATGAAACCGCCGCGCACTTGACAGCGAATGGGCGGGTTACGTTAATGTTCTGCGCTTTCGATGGTGCGCCCCTGATTCTGCGCATCTACGGGACCGGGCGGGTCATTCGACCGGAAGATGTAGATTGGTCACGACGCGCGGGAGGCTTCCCGACACTGCCGGGTGCCCGGCAAATTATGGAAATTAAAATTGACTCAGTTCAGACGTCCTGCGGTTATGCCGTACCCGAATACACCTACGTGGCCGACCGAAAAGCGCTGCTGAACTGGGCAGAGAAGAAAGGTCCGGAGGCGCTGGAAGCCTACCGCGACAGCAACAATAAAATGAGTATCGACGGCGAGCCGACCGGCTACAAATCGATTACAAGCGTACACCGATTAGAAAAGGAATAAGAAATGGCCAGGAATATCTATGAAAAAATCTGGGATGCCCACGTGGTGGCCGAGCCCAAAGGACAAGACACCATCTTGTATATCGACCGGCACTACGTCCACGAAGTAACCTCCCCCCAGGCCTTCGAAGGCTTGCGCCTCAATGGCCGTAAGGTCCGTCGTCCCGACTTGACCTTTGCAACCATGGATCACAATATCCCCACGACAGACCGCTCGATCCCGATTCAGGATCCCCTTTCCAAGCAGCAAGTCGAAACCCTCAAGGCGAACTGCGACGAAGTGGGAATCACCTGCTTCGACATGCACGACCGGCGCAACGGTATCGTCCACGTCATCGGGCCGGAACAGGGTCTTACCACCCCCGGCATGACCATCGTTTGTGGTGACTCCCATACGTCGACCCACGGTGCCTTTGGTGCCCTGGCCCACGGCATCGGCACCTCGGAAGTGGAACACGTCCTCGCCACCCAGACCTTGCTCCAGAAGCGTTCCAAGACCATGGAAGTGCGCGTCAACGGTGTATTGCCCGTCGGCGTTACGGCGAAAGACATCACGTTGGCGGTCATCGGCAAAATCGGCACGGCCGGCGGCACCGGTTACGTCATCGAATACACCGGTGATGCCATCCGCGCCCTCAGCATGGAAGGCCGCATGACGGTCTGTAACATGAGCATCGAAGGGGGTGCCCGGGCCGGATTGATTTCGCCGGACCAGAAAACCATCGACTACCTCAAGGGCCGTCCGTTCATTCCGACGGACCGCGACTGGGACGAGATGGCGAAAGAATGGTTGGCACTTGCTTCCGATGAAGGCTGCACCTATGACGTGTTGGTCGAGTTGAACGCCGCCGACATTCAGCCACAGATCACTTGGGGCACCTCGCCCGGCATGGTGCGTGGCGTAAACGATAAAACGCCCGTGTTGTCCGAGCTCGCCGGAAACGAAAAGCTCTCTACCGCCAGCGCCTTGAAATACATGGACCTTGCCGAGGGCTTGCCCTTGACGGAAATCAAGATCAACAAAATGTTCCTGGGCTCCTGCACCAACGGCCGTATCGAAGATCTTCGCGCGGCCGCCAGCGTGGCCAAGGGCTACAAGGTAAACCCGAGTCTCGACGCTGCGCTTGTGGTGCCGGGTTCCTACGAAGTGAAGAAGGCCGCCGAAGCCGAAGGTCTCGACCAGATCTTCAAAGACGCTGGATTCGAATGGCGTGAACCAGGGTGCTCCATGTGTCTCGCCATGAACGATGACATCTTGCAGCCAGGCGACCGTTGCGCTTCGACTTCCAACCGTAATTTCGAAGGACGTCAGGGCAAAGGCAGCCGCACCCATTTGGTGAGTCCTGCCATGGCCGTGGCCGCCGCAATCTCTGGCCACTTCGTCGACATCCGCGAGTGGAAGTTTAACTAAGATGGAAGATGTGACGTGTGTAACACGGGCACGACCAGTCAGCAACGAGAAACGTCTGGGTGCCACGGACAAGCCCTGTAGGGCTTGCCCGTGTGGGAACCGGAGACTGGCTGAACGCCTGTTGCATGTCGTTTGTACACCCTGTTTCAGCCGAGACAAGGGCTATCGCCCCTTGACCGCGGCACCACAAGCAAACTAACCACGGCACAGTGCCGGAGGAGAATATACCATGCAAAAATTTACGATATTGAAGGGTGTCGTGGCTCCCTTGGAAGCCTTAAACGCCGACACGGACCAGATCATCCCCAAGCAGTTTTTGAAGCGTATCGAGCGCAGCGGCTATGAAGACATGCTCTTCTATGACTGGCGCTACCTCGAAGACGGCAAGACACCTAATCCCGATTTCGAGATGAACGCTCCCCGCTATCAGGGCGCTTCCATCTTGTTGACCAAAGACAACTTCGGTTGCGGCTCTTCCCGCGAGCACGCCCCCTGGGCCCTCGACAATTACGGCATCCGTTGCATTATCGCGCCGTCCTTCGCCGACATTTTCTACGGCAATTGCTTCAACAACGGCATGTTGCCCATCGTGGTGGACTCTGACGTCGTCGATGGTCTCTTTCCCGAGGTCCGCGCGACAGAAGGCTACAGCCTCGAAATTGACTTGCCCAACCAGAACATCATCAAGCCCGACGGCAGCACCATCGCCTTCGACTTGAATCCCTTCCTCAAAGAGCGTTTGTTGAACGGCTGGGACCAGATCGGCCTCACCCTTCTTCACGACGAGGCCATCAGCACCTACGAAAAGAAACGCGGCATCGCCTGAATTGAGTAATTGAATATCCCAACGGCCCCAACCCAAAACGGTTGGGGCCGTTTCAACAGGGACTCAGACATTCCTGTCTGAGCCACCGGGAAACAAAAAGTGACCGGGGGAAACATCAAGGGTGTCACCTATACGGACACGAGGAACGAGTGGCCTTATGGGTGCCGGGTCGGCCCGTTCTCTTCGCTCTGCCCGTTGTTACTGGCGTTCCACACACGAACCGACGTTGTCGGATCGCCCTCCTGCGGCGCGTCTACGACGTGGCACGGCAGATTTTGTTCACAGGACCCTGGGTATTCCTGTCTGAGACAAGGCTCTCTTTGCTCAAGCGGAGGCCCGAGTACGCTCCCAAGCCCCTTCGCTATTCGCCGCCTCGGTCATGGCCCTCGCCCCGATAAAAATGGTCGGGCACGTGGTCATCGGCCATGAGGCGACTTCGGGCAAAACCGGCATACTTGGTCTTGGGGGCACGCTTCAAAATCTGGCGCAGCAAGTTTTGCCCGGCGGCCTTGTCGTGCAAATACATTTCGAGCAACTCCGCCAGCAGAAAAGAGGCCCGGGCCCACACGTCATCGTCCTCACGAAATTTTCCGACAATCTGTCTGTAGGTGTCGGCCGCGTCGTTGTGTTGCCCTTCTTTGGTTTGGAGGAGACCAATCGCGAAGAGGGCCTGGGGGCTGGTCGGGTCTTCGCGGAAATAGCGTCGGTATTGGTCGATGGCCCCCTCGACATTGCCGCCCCGCTCCAGGGCCTTGGCCTTGCTGAAGTCACTCTCCAGCTTGAGGCCGGTGTTGAGTCCAAACAACGCTTCTGCACTACCACTGGATACGGCCTCCAGAAAAAATCGTGCATAGACAATCGACGGCACAAAACCCAAGAGGCTGTTCAGCCGCAAGAAGGTGGCCAGACTGATGGCGCTGTCTGATAGGGACACGGCCAGCGGTATGGCACCGAGAAAATGGATGACGACCGCGCCGCCCACGACCGCAAAGCCCGTCGAGATACCTTTGGGCATGCGGCCTTCCATATTCTGACGAAGGACCACACCGGCAATGGCCAGGCTAATGTCGGTCACAAGTAAGATAAAGACGGGAAAGTTCATCGGCTTGGGTATTCCAGCACTGAAAGGCGTCCATGCCCGGAATATTTCCGAGACTCACGTGAGTGTAGCCGATGAATTGCGGTCTGTCCAGCCAAACGAGATACGGTCGTTATAAACTCCGCCAATGCAATGTGTGTCTACATCATAGTTAATCCCCGGTTCTGCCGGTGAGAATTCATCAGGCTCTGTCGTTCCGTGGAGTTCTTCTACGGTTAGCTCAAGCAGCGTAATTTTTGCCGTGTTGCAGAATAGGGCGGCGCGAAGCGCTATTAGCCCCGCTGGGACTCCTATCGACGTGTGTCGACCAAAACCCAGGACTCGCTACGCTCGCCGCTGGGCTATGATATATCGCCCACTTCGTGGACTGAACCGCCCCGTTGCCGGGGCTTTCCTTATACCCCTGGCTCTGCCGGTGGTTGCTGATTAAGCGAAGATAGACTTTGATCAAGTCGAGTTCGTTATCAATACGTCTTTGACGTAATGCCGACGAGCCGTCGGCGCTCCATAGCTCCAAGTCTGGAAAATTGGAAACGAAATGACTTGAAAAATGTCCGAGATGAATATTCGCCTATTTAGTGGCTTATGCCTCGCTGTATTCCGGGTAGTCCGTGTAGTGGGCCGCGCCGGGACTGCTCCAGGTCGTTGGGTCCGCCGCGTCCGCGAGGGGCCAGCCATGGGAGACACGGGCCACATAGTCCGGGTTGGTGATGAGTGGCCGGCCAATGGCGATAAGGTCCGCGTGTCCATCGGCAATGGCTGCCTCCGCCGCCTCGGCGGTATAGCCACAGTTCCCCATGAGGGTGCCGCTATATACGGCACGAAAATTCGCCAGGGTCATGGGCGTGCCCAGCTCGTGGAATCCGAAGGCCAGCCCATCCATGATATGGAGATAGGCCAGTCCGTAGGCGTCCAACTGAGTGGCCACGTAGGTGAAGGTTTCGCGAAAATCGGGCGACCCCATGTCGTTGAATACCCCATTGGGCGAAAGGCGAACGGCGACCCGCTCGGCAGGAAGGACCGTACAGACGGCTTCCACTACTTCTTTGAGAAGGCGGTAGCGGTTTTCCAGGCTGCCGCCATAGGCATCCGTGCGATGATTCGTTTTTGATTCAAGGAACTCGTCGAGGAGATAGCCATTGGCCGCGTGTATTTCCACGCCATCGAAGCCCGCATCACGGGCACGCTCGGCCGCCCGACGGTAATCCTCGACGATGCCGGGAAGCTCCTCCGTATCCAGCGCGCGGGGCACTTCATGGGGCTGCTTTCCATCCGCTGTGTGAACGCCTTCGCCGTTAATCGCGATGGCCGAGGGGGCCACCGGCAAGGCGCCACCATTGAAACTGCTGTGGGAGGCGCGACCCGTGTGCCAGAGTTGCAGAAAGATGGTGGAACCGGCGTCGTGCACCGTCTCCACAATCGGCTTCCAGGCATCCCGCTGCCCGTCGGTATAGATGCCGGGACTGTCCACCCAGCCATTGCCCTGTTCCGAAATCGTGGTGGCTTCCGTGATGATGAGTCCCACCGACGCCCGCTGGCGATAGTACTCCGCCATAAGCGCGTTGGGCACGCGGGCCGCACCGGAACGTGCCCGGGTCATGGGGGCCATGGCGATGCGATTGCGCACCTGGAGTGCACCGGATTGAAACGGGGAAAGCAAGTGCTTGGTCTTGGAATCAGTCATAGGGTCGCTCCTCGTGTTGGTTGTCCGGAAATCCGTCCGGAAAAATTACTTTACATGAAAGTATTCGGGAACAACAGGTTTAGGTGTGTCGGCGGGACGAAATAATGCCGTACAGGGCGAAAAGAGGCTATACACCCCCCACATTCGCGAAAATCCGCGGTCGCAAGGGGCCAAAACGGCACGCAACGCCCCAATTTCGTGAAACGTCGAGCCAAATAGGTCAAATTCGCTATACTATCCCCGAAAGTCACCTCCCCAACCAGGAAATTCCACCATGCCCCAAGGCCACGTATATCTCGTCGGTGCCGGCCCCGGCGATCCCGGCCTCTTGACCCTCCGTGGTCGCCAATGTCTTCAGTTGGCCCAGGTCGTGGTCTATGATGCCCTGGTCAACCCCAGAATACTCGATCATGCACCCCAGGCCGAGTGCATCTATGTGGGCAAGAAAGCCGACCGCCACAGCCTGCCCCAGGAAGAGATTCAGCGCATTCTCATCGACCAGGCCCGCCTCGGGAAGAATGTCGTTCGCCTCAAGGGGGGTGACCCTTTTGTCTTTGGTCGGGGGGGCGAAGAGGCCCTGGCCCTGGCCGCCGCGAAAATCCATTTTGAAATCGTGCCCGGTGTGACCTCCGGCATCGCCGCCGCCGCTTATGCAGGGATTCCCGTGACCCACCGGGGCCTGGCCACCAGCGTCACGTTTGTCACGGGGCACCTCTCGGGAGAAGACAAAACTCTCGCCCTCGATTTCCACCGATTCGACCCCAAGGGCACCCTCGTGTGCTACATGGGCGTGGGCGCTCTTGCCCAGTTGCGTGATGGACTGCGGGCCAATGGCTGGTCCGCCGACACACCCAGTGCCGTGGTGGAGTGGGGGACCTATGCCCGGCAACGCACCGTGACGGCACCCCTGGATGCCATCGTTGATGCTGTTGCCGCCGAGGGTATTGGCGCGCCCGCCATTATTATCATCGGGGCCGTCGCCGGACTCCGCGACGAACTTGCGTGGTTCGAAAGCCGTCCCCTCTTTGGCCTGCGCGTTGCCATTACCCATGCGCAGCAAGGCCACGACAGTCTGGAGCAACGTCTCCGCGCGCTCGGTGCCGATGTTTACGCCTGCCCCACGGTGGAGATTCAGCCCGAGGCACGGCCTCAAGGC
The DNA here is from genome assembly GCA_963977445.1 of uncultured bacterium. Taxonomy (GTDB): domain Bacteria; phylum Hydrogenedentota; class Hydrogenedentia; order Hydrogenedentales; family JAEUWI01; genus JAEUWI01. The sequence continues at coordinate 19,123 of CAXBPH010000059.1, forward strand.
ATTGCCGACCTCCACACCTACACGTGGATAGTCCTCACCAGTGCCAACGCCGCCCGCATGATATTTTCCGCCTTGGACGACGCCAATCACGATGCCCGCTTTCTCGGCAATACAAAAATATGTGCCGTGGGCGCCTCCACCTTGGCGGCCCTGGAACAGCGCTTCATCCGCCCCGACGTGGTGCCCGAAAACTACACCAGCGACGCCGTGGTCCGGGCGATGGGTATCGACGATGGGTTGAAGAATGCCCGAGTCTTGATACCCCGTGCCGACGTGGCCCGCGCTTCTCTTTCCGAGGCCCTGGAAGCCCAAGGTGCCCAGGTGACGGAATCCGTCGCCTACCACATGGAAGTCCCCGCCGACGCCGCCTCTTCCATGGACGGCCTCATGGATTACGAACCAGAGCTTCTGGTCTTTACCAACGCCGCCGCCATTCGCAATCTGTGCGATCTCCTGAGCCCCGAGCAACGGGAAGCCCTGAACCGCATCAGTACCGTCGCCTCCATAGGGCCGGTGACCACGCGGGTGGCCGAGGATGCCGGTTTCACCGTCGCCGTCGAGCCCATAAACCACGACGTGGCCCACCTGGTGGAGTCCGTTTGCGGGTGGTGGGGTGAACGGTAAAGGGATTCTAAGGGGCGGCTAGGCTGGCAGTTCTTGCTGGAACCACAGGCGAGAGAGCATGCCACCAACGGTGTACAAAATTACCACCTGTCGATTTTCGAAAAAGGCTGGGCCCTTTCGCGCCAGAATCCGGGCTGCCGATTGGGCTCCCTTCTGATTCTCCATGTAGCCGGTCACCGGAATGCCGGAATCATAGGCCAGTCGTGCTGCCCAGGAGCCGCCGGAACGGGCGCGCATCATGAAGCTGTCGCCAATCAAGAGCACCGGCCCATCCGGAATGCTGTCATATTCGTAGGGCGCACCATCCGGAAGGAAAACCTGCAGGCCTTCGTCGACCAGATACTCGAATTTCGCCTGTTCCCCTTCGGGTAGATAATAACTTACAAGCGGGCCCGGTGCTTCCAGACGAAAGGGTTTGGTCGTGTAGGGATTGGTTTGGGTCGCCGGGATGAGATTGTAACGTGACAAACGCAGCGCCAGCACCTCGCTGGCAATACCCATCGCCCGGTTGTTCCAATGGAGGTCCGCCTTGGGGAAAAGCGGAGTGTCCGCTTCGCTCGTTGCGGTCACCAGCGCGGGCAACAAGTCCACGACCTCCACGTCCGCTTCGAGGAGCGATTCCATGTAGCGATAGCGCTGGGGATAGAGAGGTACATCCGTCGGTGCAGACAGCGATATGCTTCTCGGATACACCTCTTCCTTCTGGGGGATGGGCACCACAATAAGATCGATGGATCGTGCTGCCAATTGACGATGGAGACTCACAATGGCTGCGTACGACGTGGTCTTTCGGATGTCCTGGCCGCCCTGTTCGGTGCCTTGTGCGTGCTCCATGGCAAAGCGGGTGAGTGCCACGGTAAACAGCGATTTTTCAGGGCCGATCAGATAGCCTTGACCCGTGGCGTCCGCCTTGTCGCATTGCTCTCGAAGCTCCCGATAGAACGGTTCCAGGGCCACATTCCAAGCGTCCCAGCCACCGGCTTCGGCTATCGTGAGGGCAATCTGTTCCCCCGTAGATCGAATGGCATCGGCCCGCAACTGAGCCGCTTCGTCAGTTGACGCGTTCGCACCAAACAAGACCGAAGACCCCACGAGCAAAAGTACGACGATAGGATGAAGTCGACCCACAGAAATCGGGAGGCCTTTCTGACGCGAGGCGACCTGATCGATTGGGTATATTTCGTGTTCTCGAATATACTCGGTCACCCCGCGATCAGTTCTTCCACGAAGGTCTTGGTTTTCTTCGCCTCGGCCAAAACCTCGTCCAGCGTGCCGGGGTTCAGGCATTCGATAATCATGGGGCCACCCTTGAAGCCACTCGCTTTGAGATTTGCCATGACTTTTTTGAAATCGACCTGGCCCGTGCCGGGGGTAATGTTGACGCTCTTGCCTTCGAGGTAGTCTTTGACGCACATGCCATGGACCGCATCGCCGATACCCTGGCTGTCCATTTCTGGTGCGCGCTGCCCCTTGGAGTAGTGGAGGATGTTGCCGGGGTCGTAGTAGAAGAGGAAGTTCGGGTGGTTGATGCGCTCGATGGTGGCCTTGCAGTCGTCCCCCGTGAAGTTGAAGGTATCGTGGGGCTTCATGCACACCCGGACCCCTTTGGTCTGGGCATAGTCGAGACAGGCCTTGATAGTACTCTCGTAGGTTTCCAGATACTCGGCCCGGCCTTCGCCTCCAAGCAGGATATCCGGCACCGTCGCAGCGGCGCTTACATCGATGAGTTTGTTCAGCCCCGCAACCGCCGTGTCGAGTCCATCTTCCGTGGGGAAGCGACCACCCCAGGCCGCCGCAACCTTGAGCCCACGGGACTTCGCAGCCTCCGCCATGGTGGCGGCTTCTTCCAGGGGCATGTCCCAATTAATCATCTGGGCGCTCTTGCCGTTCTTCGTGGTGTTCATAAAGCCCACATACTCAAAGCCCGCTTCCGCAATAGCATCAAGGGCCACCGTATATTCACGGTCAGCCCAGGGGCGGGTAAAGCAACCGACTTTCCAGGGGCTGTCGCTGGCGGGTTTCGCCATGGTCTTGGGGGCGAGCGCGAGGGTGGCCGTGGCGGCGAGAGAAGTCCGAATAAAATGACGACGGTTCATGGATAACTCCTGAAGGTTAATTTATGAGAAGCAGCGTAGCGTAAGATAGCCAACGATGCAAATAGATGCCCATAGGGGACTGCACTGGCCCGGTCTACGTCGCGGTAGCGTGTTGATGTCATGGGGACTGCACTGGCCCGGTCTATGCCGTGGTAGCGTGTTGATGTCATGGTGCCAATCGTGACACGGGTATGAATAGCTACGCATCAGGCCGGGGCCGTCCCCCTCGTGAATAGCGCCCTATGCCCAACCAAGTCCACCACGGGTGCCACCTACACACGCAGCCGGTTCCCGGCAAGTTTGTGGGTGTATGTGGTCTAAATAAGCGAAGGTAGACCTCGAGCAAATCCCGCTCGTTAGTTGAGTTCGCGTACGCAAGCGTCTGCAGCAGGCAAGTGTATCGGCGGCCAGGCCACTATCGTTTAAAGTAGCCTTTGACAATTAGGAGGCAGGTCTCGGACGCGCCGATGGAGGGCGGCCCGCCGAAGCCCGCGTTGCCACCGGTGGTACCTTCTGGCCTCAGTGGCAGGAAGAAATGCCCTGCGTGGTGGTGGCCGTGGAGCGATAAGATTCAGCGTATTTCTGGTAGCTCATGATGGCGTTTGCCCCGTGAAGAAGGCACAATATTAATTGACAGTTACACGGGTTGGTGTTACTATGTAAATAAGGAAATGCGGTAGTAGGGTGTCGTCGATTTCGACGGGGTCGGTGGCCCCATTTCCTCGCAACAACACGGACGTGACTTACGAGTTTTCGTGAGTTTCATCATCATCCGGGTCGGGGTTTGCGTTGATTTCTGCAGTATCGGACGGTGGCAGTTTGGTGGCACGGGCGGTTTCTTTTTCTTGGGCAGTCCAAGCGCTCACCCGCGTTATTCGCCTCGGTTTTGTCCCGATTCAACGCACCCAAGGACCTATGGCAGGGGTGCACCATTGCGGCAGAAAGGAGAGCGCGGGCCCCCGACACCAGGCAACCATTTCACAGATTGCCTTGGTTGGCGCTGTGAGAAACCGCACGAAACATTAAAAAGGAACGGTGTAATGAAACGAAACGGTTTTACCCTCATTGAATTACTGGTTGTTATCGCTATTATAGGAATTCTGGCGGCCATCTTGTTGCCGGCACTCGCCCGGGCCCGAGAGGCCGCCCGACGCTCCAGTTGCGCGAATAATCTGAAACAACTTGGCTTGTCGTTGAAAATGTATGCCAACGAGTCCCAAGGAGAGACCTTTCCCACCATCGAATTCAGCCTGATGTGGCCCTTCGCGGATCAGGCCTTTCCTCCGTCGTCGCCCGATGCAGGCAAAGCGGCAGCGCTGGGCGAAATTCTGTGCGATAAAGATACCCAACTCCCCCTGGGGGCCGCAGAAGTCTTCAGTGCCGTAAACAATCAGGTCACCACGTCCGCACCGGCACCCAGTATCGGCCAGATGTATCCCGAGTATATTACCGACCCGGGCGTACTGGTATGCCCATCGGACGCAGAGGATACGGAAGACGATTTTGTGGACAAGTTTGGCAAGGCCAATCTCCACAAGTGGTATATAAATTCCGCCCGCGATAGTCTGGACCAATCGGGCAGTCAGCTCGCCGATGCAAGTTACGTCTACACAGGTTATTTGCTCGACAAGACCGGCGACAAGCCGGGTCAGGTTCACCCGACGGACGGCTACAACCTCCAGATGGCCCTCTTCTTCAATGCTGCTACAAACAAAGCGGCGGCGAATCCATTTTCCATCGGGGAAGTTCGGGGTAATTTTCTGTCTCTCTTTGCCCGGGATGTATCGGACGGCTCCATTAATGGCTATGGCAGTAATGGAGGCGACACCATCATTCGCTTGCGCGAAGGGGTGGAGCGTTTTCTGATTACGGATATCAACAACGCGGCAGGCTCTGCAAAGGGCCAAAGTGACATCTGGGTCATGATGGACCAGCTTGGAAACTCCAAGGCAGACGGCACCGATACGAACCTGCAATATTTCAATCACGTACCAGGCGGTTGCAACGTGTTGTATATGGATGGTCATGTTGAGTTTCAGAAATACGCGACGGAAGAGGGACCCGTAAGTAAATCCTTCGCCACCTTCATCGCCGAGAATCTGTAAACGGAGTGCCCGATATAACGGGTTGAATGCGCATAGTTAAGAATATCAATAGACTGCCCGGGTCCCCATGGTCCCGGGCAGTTTTGCAGGTCGATGGGCCTGGACCTCGCGACGACGGGGTGAATACAGTGGGAGGGCGTTAATGATGGTGCCCGCTGTAAAAAATGCCAATTCGCGGCCACGGCCCGAGGTGCCGTATACTATTGGGGCAAGACCGCCGCTTTGGTCAAGCCCTGCAAGGGGACTTGGGAGTCAGACTCCGAGGGTCTTTCAGCGCCCATAAGGTCCTCAGAATACCTTCTCTTCCGGTTATTACGGGAGTGTTTTTTTATATCAGTGGACTTTGCAAAATGTTTATTTTTAATGGGTTAATGATGCTATTAGACTCGGCAGAAGTGCGCATACTTGACTTAGTTGATAAGGTATGTAATAATTAGATAAATCACGGTGCAATACCATCCCTTTTAAGGATTCAGGACGAATGGCAAATCTTATTGAGACAAATGGCGATCTGGAACAACTTTCCGGCGTAGAAACCTTCAAATCACGAAGCGGCGGCCTTTATGGGCCTATCGCCGATGAACTGGCCCAGCCTACGGACCATTTCTCCGAGGAAAGTATTCAAATCCTGAAGCACCACGGCTCCTATCAGCAGGACAACCGGGACACCCGTAAGGCGCGCAAAAAGGAAGGTCTGGACAAAGAGTATTCCATGATGCTCCGGACCAAATTCCCTGGTGGCGACCTGACGGCCGATCAATTCCTCTTTTGCCTCGACATGGCCGCCAAATATGGTCAGGATGATTTTCGGGTGACCTCGCGCCAGGACTTTCAGTTCCATGGTGTCATCAAGAAGAACTTTCGTCCCCTCATCAATGATCTGAACAAGCTTTCTAAGATTACCTCCATTGGTGGTTGCGGTGACGTGGTGCGTAACACCATGGCCAACCCCGTGGCCGACATTGACCCACGCTACAAAGATTGTGTGACCGATCTCGTGAAGATGGCCCACACCATCAGCGACGCTACCCTGCCCAAGTCCAAGGCCTATTACGACCTGTGGCTCAACGACGAGAAGGCAACGGTCAACGAAGACGGCACGGTCCAGTATGCAAAAGACTTGCGGGAAGAAACGCCCGATGACCTTTACGGCACCCAATACCTGCCTCGAAAATTTAAGATTGGTGTAGGTACCGATTTCGACAACAGCTCCGATGTATACACCCAGGACGTGGGCATCATTGCCGTGACGGAAGATGGCAAAATCGTGGGGTATGAAATTCTTGCCGGTGGTGGTCTCGGCTATTCCCATACTAAAAAAGATACCTATCCCCGTGCCGCATCCCACGTGGCCTTCGTCCAGGAAGACGAAGTGCTGGATATTGTGCTCGCCATTATAAAGGTCCAGCGTGATTATGGTGACCGGAGCGACCGTAAGCAGGCCCGCCTGAAGTACACCATCGACCGCATGGGTCTCGATACGTTTATTGAAAATATCGCCGAATACGCCGGGAAGAAATTTGGCGCGCCCCGCAATGTGCAGCCCACCGATCAGCCCGACTACCTGGGCTGGAGCAAGCAAATCCAGGAAGGCCTCAATTATGTTGGCGTCTGGGTGGAAAACGGTCGTGTAAAAGATTTTGACAATAGCTATCAGTTCAAGACCGGCCTGCGCGCTGTTATTGAACGCTTCAAGCCCGATGTCCGCGTCACGGCCCACCACAACCTGGTGCTGGCCAATATTAAAGATGCCGATGTGGACGCCGTACAGGCCATGCTTGACGAATATAAGCTGCCCACCGACAAGGGTATTACAACCCTCCGTCGCCTCGAAATGGCGTGCCCGGCGTTGCCCCTGTGTGGTCTGGCCCTTTCGGAAGCCGAGCGTTACTTCCCCTCCGTCATGGATGCGCTGGAAGAAGCGGGTCATGGTGATGCCGACGTAATAATTCGCATGACAGGCTGCCCCAACGGCTGTGCCCGATCCTCCAGCTCGGAAATCGGTCTCATCGGCAAGGGTCCCGGTCGTTACGTAATCCACACCGGTGGTTGCTACAACGGCACCCGGATGAACGAATTGTTCCTGCCGGTCGTCAAAGAAGAAGACGTGGTCCCCAACCTGGCCGGACTCTTGTCCCTGTGGAAAGAGAATCGTGCGGAAGGGGAAGGCTTTGGTGATTGGTCCAAGAAAGTGGGCGTGGAGACGTTGCGTACAATGCTCGACGCCGCCTTGTCCGCAGGCGTTTAATTGATTGTCGCGGAGGTCCTGACATGGCTGTAGCAGAATCACAAGAATGTCTCCTGGCGCGATTGAACGCCATGGAGCCCGAAGAGCTGCTTGCCTGGGCGCTGGAATCCCACGGCGATCGGGCCGCCATTATTACCAGCTTTCAGGACACGGGCTGTGTGATGATCGACATGATGTCGAAAGTCGCCCCGGGTCTGCGGGTGCTGACCGTGGATACCCTGCGTCTTCACGATGAGACCTACGCCCATATGGATGCGATGGAAGCGCGGTATGGAACGATAGAGCGCTTTGCGCCCGATCCGGCCCGGTTGAAGAAAATGCTCGCCCAGCACGGGGAGTATTTGTTCTTCGACAGCAAACCCAAGCAAGAGTTCTGTTGTACCATTCGGAAGACCGAGCCCAATCAGCGGGCGCTCGAATCGGTAGACGTTTGGTTCACCGGGCTGCGCCGTGATCACTCCAGTTTTCGCGTCGACACCCCAAAGGCCCAATATGTGGATCGGGATGGTCGGCAGATTCTGAAGATTGCGCCTCTCGTGGACTGGAATCAGGCAAAGATTGACGCCTACGTGGCGGAGCATGATGTGCCGAAGAATGCGCTCTATGAACAGGGCTACACGAGTATCGGTTGCATGATTTGCTCCACACCCACCTTGCCCCACGAAGACAAACGGGCCGGGCGCTGGCGCTGGTTCAACGCACTGGATGACGACAAAAAAGAATGCGGCATTCACATCGGTGGTAGCGGCATTTAAATTCATCATAAATCACAAACCGGGTCCCCAATATGGGTGGCCCGGTTTTTTGTGAGTGCAGGCCGAGGCCAAAAAGTATACCCTTCTCAATAGTCGAGAAGGGTACACCTTACAAATCAATCCATCTGATGCCGTAAGGGTTCAGTGGGTTTCTTCGAGTATCTTCACCTTGATGGTGACTTCTACGTCACCCGTAACCCAATCCTTTTTCGCGTCGTACTCTTCATTGCTGCAATCAGCGGACCAGGAAACGATTACCAGTCGGTCGACGGTCTTGTTGCCGCGCTCGATGTTGTATTTCCAACCACCGGAACCGTGGACGTGGCCAGGGTGACCATCGGCACTGGGGAAACCGACGCCCCGAACGCGCTTGATGGTCTTCTTTTTCTGATCGACTTCGCCGTCGGCCGTCCAGCCCTTGGCATCGGCCACGGCGTCCATAACTTCTTTCAGTCCGGCCGTATCCTTCTTGTAGCTGCCCACGGAAGAATCTTTTCCGATTTTTACTTTGGTGACTTTGAGCTTGGACTTAATCTTTGGCATTCGGTGCTCCCTATTTTATTGGGGTTTAAAAGATTTCACTGCCTCGCTATACACACATCAAGAGCATACGGAAAGCCCCGCGACAGTGCAACATTCAGGATAGCCCTTCGTTGCCTCGACCTATGGGCCGAAAAGATCAATCTGGTCCGATGGCGGCGGTGGGGGATCGAGAGCCCGAAGCAGGGCCGTGCGATCGAGCTCTCCATAGCGACTGCCCAAGGGCGCCGCCAGAGGCTCGTGTTGAAGAAACCCGTCGCGGCAGGCACCCCCCCAGTAGAAAACCGGCTTTCCCTGGGCCAGGCTTTGTTCCGCCGTATACATGCTCCCGCCTTTTTTACCCGGTTCAATCACACAGGTCAGACGGCCACACGCCGCTATGGTCCGGTTGCGTGTTATGGCCTGGGGCGTGGCCCACGCAGATGTCGGGAGAAACTCGCTCAGCAACAACACCTGACCATTTTCCAGACCAATGCGGAAGGGGGTGGGTACAGCATAGGCATGGAGGCCTTCGGGCAGAACGACTACGGTGGTGCCGTCGGCATGGAGCGCACCCTCGTGGGCTTCCATGTCGATACCCGTAGCACCACCACTGACGACCGTGATTCCTTCCTCGGCGAATAGACCGGCGGCCTTGCGTGCCCATTCCCGGCCTTCCAGCGAAGCCTTTCGTGTTCCTACGATCGCCGCGCCCCGTTCCTGCAAGAGGGCTTCATTGCCGAGATAAAAAAGAAAGGGCGGGGCCTGGGTTCCGAGACATTCCCGCAGATAATGGGGATAGTCCTTGTGGAAAGAGGTCCAGTGCCGAATACCCCACTGGGCGGCGAGCTTCAACAGGTAGTTTGCCCGTTCTTCATCGGCCTCACCACATGCAGCAAGGGGGGCGACCACCGCATGTTCCTGCGGCCCTGCCAACGCGAGCAACTCTTGTGTGCTCCCACCGAAGAGGCTGGTCAGACTTCGGTTATGTCGCTGGGCGATACGCGCTGCCGTGTGTACGACCTTGCGCCCCGCACCGGGGACCAGACTGAGGGCGATAAGTTCCTGGATTGAGATTTCGGTTGAAGGCATGGAGGATTCCGATTGGGGGTGATGACAACATAGAGCATAACAAAAATGTCACGACCCCAGTAAACCTCTTTAAGCAGGGCAATCCCATAAAAATATCCGATGTCGACTTCACATCTAGCTAGATTAACAAGGGGGGCACCACCGGGTGGACCTCGGAACATCACGAGTCCATTAAGCCAATCTTGTTCACGTACACGCTTTAATGCGATTGCCCATCCCCTTGAACTAGCCGCCGCAGCCCCCACAGCCTCCGCCACAACCGGAACTGCAGCCGGAGCCACCATCGCTGGAGCATCCATCGCCACCCCAGAAACTACCGCACCCGCCGCCACCGCCATCGCCTCCGTTTCCACCATCGCGCCGACCCGGTTTCGCGGTCTTCGCCATTCCTGCCAGTACCACCACCGCGCCTATGGCACAAAAGGCGGCAACCCCGACGAAACTTTCGAATCCCGAGGATCCGTCCTGGTCGCTCAGGCTATCAGAGCGGGATTCCCCCTGGCTCTGCGCGTGGGTTGCTTCGAAAATACCCAGTGAGTATCGGCCTGCCACCGTAAGGAGGCTTCCGAGGACGACACCAATAAGTAGCGCGCAAAGCAGGATTGTACGCAGATTCGGACGTGGTGCGCTGGCCATTGCGGCGGGCCGAACCCAGACCGCCCGCTCCGCCGGGCTGAAGCGAATTTCGGCGGCGGGCCAGATATCGGAAGGGGGTGCTTCGCCAAAGACCGCTTCATAGAGGGCCAGGGTGTATCCATACTGGCCTTCGAATCGTGTGCCTTCTGCGGAGCCACCCTTCGTGGGGCCATGATGAATGTACTGCCCCGACAGGGCTTCACACCATTCGTGGTAGGAACGCGTGTAGACCAGGTGAAGGTGCCAGGCCTGGTCCACCGACTCGCTTGGTGTGACTGGACGCTCTGACAAGGCCATCAGTAGAAAATAGCGCTCATATTCCGCCACAACCCGTGTGGCGAAATCCCGTGTCCAGCCATATTGTTCACGGGCGAGTCGATCCGTAAATGACATCGCCGCCTCCGGGTCATCCAGCTTAAGTATCGATGCCGTTCGGCGCAGGCGTATGGCGCGCTCCGCCGAAAATGAAACACTGTCCCCGTTCCCCATAATCCGTCCTCCAGGATGTTGGTGAGTTCAATTGCTCTATTCATAATACCGGTGGACACCCCGTTCTATTCAAAACGTGCGGTGAACGGCCCCGAAATCATCCGATACGTACATATTCGAGGCTTTCTTGACTTTCTTTGGGCCAACTCTTTACCCTTTCCCGAAGGGGCTGGAGGAATACGCCATGAGTGAAGACTATATTGACGCCCCAACCGAGTCGATGGCTATCAAGGGTGCCCGCATCGTTTCGGTCGACGTCCTGCGCGGATTCGATATGTTCTGGATTGTAGGTGCCGACCATTTTGCCCGGGCCCTGGGCAAGATTAGTGAGTCCCCCTACGCCCAGACCTTCGCAACCCAGTTGAAGCATGTCGGCTGGGATGGTTTCGTATTTTACGATCTGATCTTCCCCCTCTTCGTATTTCTTCTGGGCATGTCCATCGTCTTTTCCCTGCCCAAATACCTGGCGGAAAAAGGGAAGACAGCGGCCCATATCCGTCTCTTTCGCCGATTCGTTTTGCTATTTCTTCTTGGGGCCTTCTACGATGGGGGGCTTGCTGATTTGGCCGACGAAAGTCCCTTCAGCGGCGTGCTCCAGCGCATGGCCTGGTGTTATCTGTTTACGGCCCTGTGTTTCATCAATCTGAAACTGCGCGGGCAAATCATTACCTTCTTTGCAATTCTGATTTGCTATTGG
>CAXBPH010000060.1:0-30360 GCA_963977445.1 uncultured bacterium
CGAGCAACATGCCGAGCTTTTCTTCCGCATGCTTGGCATGGCCGTGGGCGAAGCCTTCTTTGATGCCGAGGAGCAGGCTCAAGGGGATATGGATGATGCCGAAGGCCACACCCATATATAAAAGCATGTCGGTTTCATGGGCTCGGTGGAATATTGCGTGACCACCGATCTGTTTTTCGACGAAATTGCCGAAAATCTCCCAATATACCAGGCCAAAAAGGATGGAAGAGGCACCCATCCACTGGAAAATAGACATACCGTCGCGGAGGGCTTCAATATGGCCCCATTTCTTCTTTACCATCCAGCCAATCAGCATGATGAGCACGCCATAGCCAGCATCACCAAGAATGAAGCCATAGAAAATGATAAAGGAAGTGGCCACAAGCGCCGTCGGGTCGAAGCTGCCGTAGGTGGCCGGCTTCATGAGCTTCATGATGAGCTCGAAGGGCTTGAATATCGCATTGTTCTGCAGCAGGGTGGGAATGCGCTTGTGATCAAGATCGTGATGGGAGATCTTGGAAAGCACCGCCTTGTCGCCACATTGGGTCGCAAGTTTCGTCTGGAGCGCCTCATAGGATTCGGCGGGTATCCAGCCTTGGACCACGCCGACCATGTGACTCTGGGCGAAGGAATCGACCACGTGAAGCTGAGCAATGCGGTTGCTGATAAGTTGTCCCAGCGCCGTTATGCTTGCACCATCGCGCTCGGCAAAGGCCAATAACTGAGAAAGTACCTCGTCAAGATCGGCCTGTAGCGCGGCAACCCGGCTACCGATTTTACGAATAACTTCGTCAACGGACGTGCCGCGTGCATCCCGGTCCGGGCTGGTTAAAATGCTTATTCCCTTACGCTTCAGGAACTCCGTAAGGATTTCGGCTTTATCCGCAGGGTGGGTGATTACGACGACGCGACGGTTGCGACCTAGTTTCTGGGTCAGAAACCCGCATGCCGATCCCACGTTGGCAATGATCTCTCGTTGAAGAACATCCAGCGCGGCGGTGTCATAGTTCTCAAGGATTACGGCCCGTGCCGTCTCGCCGAGAATCGCGCCCTGCCCGATAAGCAGTGGCGTAATCGACTCGATGATACGGCCATAATTGCTTATGACGGCCATATTGTCTTGGATATTCAGCTTGCGACGGTGAAGCGTGCGCAATTGACGCTGCCACGAGCGGCACTGCTTGAGTCGTGCTGCGAAAGTTTCTTCCGGAAGCGCCTTGCCTGCGGAGACCACGGCCTCGTGACTCGGTGTTGCCGTAAGCAGGGGAAGGGATTCGCGAATCAGTGCGTCAAGCTGTTCCAGCTCTGCAAGTTCGGCTTTTTCCGCTTCGGGAAGGTGTACCCGGTGTAGAAAACCCGGGTGGTTTTCTACGGCGAGGGATACTTCTTCCACATGCATGGCACCATGCTCTTGAAGCAAGGGCACCATTCCCTGAAGTTCAGAGCGAAGACATAAAATTTCTACCCGGTCCATTGGGGCGATCATAGATGAGCCTTTTCTTTAGTCAATGGTTTGGTAAGATACGGGAGACAAGTTCATCACGGACAGCATCGATTCTGCCGGTAGCATCCGTCCGGATATGCGCTACTTTTGCCATCGTGTCCTGCTGAATCTTCACCCGTTCGTTTTCACGGGCCTTTGCCGCTTCACGACGACTTACTGCAATTTCAGAGTCCAACGTGGCGTTGGTTTCCTGGAGCAGTGCAGCACCCGCTGCGTGGGCAGCCTCCACAACCTGGCGCGCCTCTTCCCGGGCACGATCCAAATCTTCCATCAACGCAATTTCATGCGTCGCAACGGTCTCGAGTAATGATTCTGAAGCCATAAGCGATTAGGAGCTCCGCGTAAGAGGCGCAATACCGCAAGCAGACTCTAAGCCCGCCAAATGCGAAAAAAGCACACAGCGACCCAAAGTCTTCCCGATTGCACCTGGAAATTTGGTTTAACACAAAACAGCTGTAATGATGCCAAAAAACGAATAGACCAGTCAAGCTGCATCCCATCTTTTTTCCTTGTAAACGCCCTCTTTTGGACCTAAAGCCAGAAATGTCCCGCAAAACCGTCGTTCGAGAGCCTTTCCCTGTCGAAACTTGTCTCCTGCAATGGAATAAGGTGCTACAGGCAGGCTAGAAGACTGGTGTTCTAGGGAGCTCCAGTCCCGCGTCTTGGGTTGTGGGAGTCAATGGGGGCACTTGTGGTCTGCGCTACATACGTCAGCGCCATTTTGGCGCTAGTCTGTGGAAATATTTCCAACCTGGCCGGCACGGCGTGGGGCGTCGCACCAGGGGGTTCTTACCTTATATATAGGCCGTGACTCTGTTTAGGGTGCTGAACTTATTTTTCGCCCCATAAACGTCAAAAAGTTCTGGAACCGGCTTGATCCCGAGAGGGGGCAGGGTGTATAAATACGCCAATTCCGCAGCACCGGTGGTGTAACGAGGTGGGGTAGTACGCATGCGGAACGGTGGGAATATTTTTGCTTGTACGGCCGAACGTGCTTCGGCCTGTCGAGGTGATATCGACCGAGAGGTCGAAGCGTAACAATGAGTCAGCGTTTGTCTCGAAGTGGTTATTCCGAGAGGGCAAGGCTGCCTACGGCGTAGCAGATTACTTCAGTGCAGCAACTCCAGGCGAGCTTGGGGGTGTGTAGAAATCGGGTCGGACGACCCGCATACCGTCATTGCCAGTTGGAATCAGAACCAACCACTAACTCCTGCGTTTTTTAAAGCGCTGCGGAGCAACACCACGCACGTGAGTTTGCGAAGCATCCCCAAGGTCAGTGGTAGAAAAGGAATCAATTCGTGGCCCAAGTGTTTCATCGCAGTGCCAACGTCCTTGCACGCGCCAGCATTGTTGGTGGCGGCCTGGTGGCAATAGCGATCGTCACCATAGCGTCTGTCATCTACAGATCGCCGGTGTTGACCCAGGTAAATATAGCCAAGGCACAACCCGTACCCTTCAGTCATCAACGCCATGTGGGTGGAAACGGAATTGATTGCCGCTATTGCCACACGTCGGTTGAGAAGAGCGGCGTTGCCAATGTCCCCCCAACAGAGACGTGCATGACCTGCCACTCCCAGATACTTACTGACTCGGAGATGCTCCAGCCGGTGCATGAGAGTTGGAAGACGGGCAAGCCCCTCGAGTGGACCCGGGTCTACGACCTGCCTGATTTCGTTTACTTCGACCACAGTATTCACGTGGCTAAAGGGGTGGGTTGCACGACCTGTCACGGGGAAATACAGAAAATGCCCCTGACCTGGAAGGCCAAGACCCTGCACATGGCATGGTGTCTCGAATGTCACCGGGCACCGCAGAAGTTCCTGCGCCCGAAAGACAAGGTCTTTGATGTGGATTGGAAACCTGCCGCCGACAAGTCGGAACGTCTCGAAGCGGGCCTGAAGCTGGTTGAAGAATATAACGTGAATGTGGAGCAGCTCACCAATTGTTCCATCTGTCACCGTTAGTAATGGGAAACATTATGAGCCCCAACGACTTAGATAACATCTTGACCGACCGGGAGGCGCCAGCGTCCATGTCCGAGCACCAAGACGTGAACTATTGGCGCCACGCCAATGAATTCAACGGCGCTGTGACGATCGATGACGAAAAGCACCGCGAATTCGATGCCGATGATCCAGAAAATCTTGATCACGCAGGACGTCGTAATTTCATGAAAGTCATGGGTGCCTCCATGATGCTCGCTGGTCTGACCAGCTGTGCGCGTCAGCCCGAAGAGAAAATCGTACCTTACGTAAAGCCCCCGGAGCACTCCGTTCCCGGTCGCTTTCAATATTACGCGTCAGCCGTCTCGCTGTCCGGCTACGCCATGGGCGTAGTGGCCACGAGTTATGAAGGTCGGCCCACGAAAATTGAAGGGCTTAAAGAGCATCCTGCCTCCCTCGGTTCCACCGATGCGACGGCTCAGGCCTCTATTCTCGACCTGTACTCCCCGGACCGTCAGGAAAGCATTTCCCATGCGGGAAACCTGGCGACCTGGAATCAGCTGGTGGCGGATATTGCCCGCGCTGTTGGTGAGATTGACACGGTTGATGGTGCGGGATTGACCGTTCTTACTGAGACGACCACCTCCCCGACCGTCCAGGGATTGATGGCCCAGCTCCAGCAGCAGTTTCCTGAAATGAAATGGCGTGAACACGACCCCATGGGCAACAACAATGCCCGCATGGGTGCGTTGCAGGCCTTTGGGCGCATCACGGCGACCAAAATTGACTTCCTCAAGGCCAAGATCATCCTTTCCCTGGATGCCAACTTCCTTAATGAGGGTCCGGCCCACGTGCGTTACGCCCGTGATTTTGCGGTGACCCGCAGTGCAGAAGCCAATGCGGACGCGCCGGACTATGTGGCCCGCGAGCATTTTGCCCACGACGAAATGAGTCGTCTCTATGTGGCCGAATGCTCTCCGACCCTTACGGGCGCGGCAGCGGACCATCTCATGGGACTTCGTTATGGACACGTAGAAGCCCTGGCGCGGGTTGTTGCGTCACGGGTGGGTGTGGCCAATGTGACGGCAGACCCGGAAAAAGTGGCTGCGCTCGATGGTGCGTGGATAGATGCTCTCGTTGATGATTTGACCCACCACAAAGGCCATGCTGTCGTGGTTGCCGGCGAGGCCCAGCCCCCGGTTGTGCACGCGCTGGCCCATGCCATCAACGGTATTTTGGGTGCGGTAGAATCCGGTCTGGTCACGTATATCGATTCTCCCGAGGCCGACGCCACGGACCAGCAAGGTTCCCTCCGTCGTCTTGTTGATGATCTAAATAATGAGCAGGTGAAGCTGCTGGTCATTCTCGGTGGTAACCCGGTGTACAATGCGCCTGGTAGCATCGATATGGCCGCCGCACTCAATAAAGTGCCCCTTCGCCTTCATTTGACGCCCGAATACAATGAAACTTCAGAGCTTTGCCATTGGGTGGTGCCCGAGTCCCATGCCCTTGAGGCGTGGGGTGATCTTCGTGCGTATGACGGAACCCACTCCATCATTCAGCCCCTGATACGTCCACTTTATAGCAGCCGCACCGCCAGCCAGATTCTGTCCCTGGTGCTGGGTGAAGATGCTACCACGACCGACTACGACCTGGTTCGTCGTCGTTTCTCCGGCCTCTATGGTGCCGAAAGTGAAGCCAAGTGGAAGAAGGCCCTTAGTCAGGGATTCGTCGAAGGCACGACCTTCGCACCGGTATCCGTAAGTTATCGTGGTTCGATTCCCGCGGAAACGGCAGCAGTTCCCACTGAGGGGCTTGAACTTATCTTCCGCATGGATCCCACCATTGGTGATGGGCGCCACGCCAGCAACGGTTGGCTCCAGGAGTTGCCCAAACCGCTGACAAATCTCACGTGGGATAATGCCCTGCACATCCATCCGACTACGGCGATGAAATACGAGCTGGAGCAGGAAGATGTCGTGATATTGAAGGTCGGCGAACATGAAGTTCGTGCGCCCGTCATGCTTATGTTCGGTCACCCCCAGGGGGTAGCGACGCTTCACCTCGGTTATGGTCGTCAGGTTGCGGGTTATATCGCTAAAGATCGCGGTTTTAACGCCTACACCCTTCGGGACGAATCCTCACCTTGGTGTATTAACGAAGGTGTTACGCTGAAGAAGACGAGCAGCACCTACCTGCTGGCCCGTACCGAAGAGCACAACAACATTGAGAAAAGCCTCCAGACCCAGGCGCAAAAGGCGGAAGATCGCCATTTGATTCGCTCGGGCACCTTGAGCCACTACAAAGAGGAGCCCGATTTCGCGCAGCGCCTGGGTCACCATGCGCCGGAACGTGAGAATACCCTCTATAATCCCGATGAGAAAGACTATGCCGGTCTTTCCTGGGGCATGACCATCGATTTGAATCGGTGCAACGGCTGTAGTGTTTGTACTATTGCCTGCCAGGCCGAAAATAACATTCCCATCGTTGGCAAGGCAGAAGTGGCCAAAGGTCGCGAAATGCACTGGATTCGGGTCGATCGCTACTACAAAGGCGATATGTACAACGACACCGTGGAGTCCGCGCACCAGCCCGTGCCCTGCATGCAGTGCGAAAATGCACCTTGCGAGCCCGTATGTCCCGTTGGTGGCACCATGCACAGTAAAGAGGGCCTCAACGATATGATTTACAATCGTTGCGTCGGCACCCGGTACTGCGCGAATAACTGCCCCTACAAGGTTCGTCGATTCAACTTCTTCCATTACCAGATTCGCGAAGGCCAGGATGCGCCCCAATTGAAGATGATGCGTAATCCCAACGTAACCGTTCGCAGCCGTGGTGTGATGGAAAAATGCACCTACTGTGTGCAGCGTATTAACCGCGCACGTATCGATGCCAAAGTCGCCGCAGCCAAGATTGGTAGCGACGTAACGGCAATCCCCGATGGGACGTTGGTCACTGCCTGTCAGGCAGCTTGCCCATCCCAGGCGATTGATTTCGGAAATATTAACGATGCATCAAGTCGGGTGTCGTTGCGGAAGCAGAACACTCGTGATTATGGTCTGTTGGCGGATATCGGAACACGTCCACGCACGACCTACCTGGCCAAGCTCAGTAACCCGTCGCCAGCATTGGCCGGTGCTGATGCCGAAGCACACACAGCGGAGCACTAATCTGAATTATGAGCGCTGAAACTAAAAATATCCCGCCCGCCCTTCAGGTGGTTGCCCCCTTGGCCCAACCCGGCCATAATTATGAGTCGATCTCTCGTGCTATATCCGATGTGATTCTCGAGAAGCCCATGCCCAAACCGTGGTATGCCACCATTGCAATCGGTCTGTCCCTCCTTGGGATACTCGGTGCAAGTTCGGCCTATCTCTTTTGGGAAGGTCTTGGCCTCTGGGGTATCAACAATCCCGTCGGCTGGGGTTTTGCTATCGTAAACCTGGTATGGTGGATCGGTATCGGTCACGCCGGTACCCTTATTTCCGCTATCCTGCTACTTTTTAATCAGGATTGGCGTACGGCCATCAACCGATTTGCGGAAGCCATGACCCTTTTCGCGGTTATGTGCGCAGGTATTTTCCCCCTGCTCCACGTCGGTCGGCCCTGGGCGATCTTCTTTATTTTCCCGTTGCCCAATACCATGTCTTTGTGGCCCCAGTTCCGCAGTCCGCTGCTTTGGGACGTGTTCGCCATCTCGACGTATTTCACCGTATCCCTGCTCTTCTGGTATACCGGATTGATTCCTGATTTGGCCACCTTGCGCGATCGCAGCAAAAAGGGTATCGGTCGGATGATTTACGGTATCTTCGCCCTGGGTTGGCGTGGCTCTGCCCGTCACTGGTATCGCTATGAAATGGCCTACCTGCTCCTCGGCGGTATGTCGGCGCCCCTCGTGGTTTCGGTGCACACCATCGTGTCCTTCGACTTCGCCGTATCCGTCATTCCCGGTTGGCACACTACCATTTTCCCGCCCTACTTCGTAGCGGGTGCGATTTACTCGGGTTTCGCCATGGTGCTTACCATCATGATTCCCGTGCGTATCTGGTTCGGAATGACCGACTTTATTACCACCCGTCACATGGATAACATGGCCAAGGTCATGTTGGCCACCGGGTTGGTCGTTTTCTACGGCTATTGCTGCGAGGCGTTCTACGCCTGGTACAGCGGTAGTGACTACGAGCGTTTCATGATGCTTAACCGCGCGACTGGGCCCTATGCCTGGGCCTACGTTTGCCTGTTGCTTTGCAATGCCGTATCGCCCCAGTTTCTCTGGTTTAAGTGGGTGCGGACCAATCCGCTTCCCCTGTTCCTGCTGACCATTGTCGTGAATATCGGCATGTGGCTCGAGCGCTACGTTATCGTTGTGACCTCCCTCACACGTGACTATCTTCCCTCCGCGTGGGGTGAGTATGCCGGTACGATTTTTGACTGGGCGGCCTATGTCGGTTCCATCGGACTCTTCCTGTTTATGTTGAGTCTCTTTGTGAAGTTCCTGCCCATGATTACGATATTTGAGCTGCGCGTTCAGCAGCACCAGATTGATAACGGTGAGATTCGCTAAGGCCTCTGGGCTTGCAGTGAAACCTTAACCTGAGGAATACGCAAGAAAATGTCAGCACACGGACATGAAGACGAGACGCCGAAAGTGCACGGGTTAATCGCAGAGTTCGATGACCCCGAGTCACTGGTCAAAGCGACGACGAAGGCCCATGAAGCGGGTTACCGCACAATGGATGCCTATTCCCCTTTTCCGATTCACGGACTGGCCGAGGCGATGGGCGTGCGGGGGACCTATGTCTCCCAAGTGACCCTCATCGGCGGCCTGACGGGTACGGCGACGGGATTTGGTATGCAGTGGTTCGCCTCGACCGTACACTATCCCTATAGCATCGGTGGCAAGCCGCTGAATAGCTGGCCGTCGTTTATGCCCATTACGTTTGAGTTGACGATTCTTTTTGCGGCCTTCGCGGCCTTGGGAAGCATGCTGTTGTTTAATGGCCTGCCCCGTCCTCACCACCCGATATTCAACGCCAAGCGTTTTGAGCGGGCTTCGAGCGATGGTTTTTTCCTTTGCATTGAAGAAACAGATGCCCAATATGATACGGATCAAACCAAGGCATTCCTGGAAGGCCTCGGCCCTGTGGAAGTCTCTGAAGTCCTGGAATAGCACAACCGGAACCGTGACCGCCGGTTTACATTACGGCGGACAAACAAGTTGGAACTGATGATTAAATCCGATAGAACAACAGCGGCCCGATTTATGGGCAACAACAAGGCACTGCTTGCGCTGGCAACGGTTTACAGTTTCGTGTTGCTTGGTTGCCACCCCGACATGTGGAATCAGCCACGCTATACGGCCCTGCAGCAGAATACCTTCTTTGCGGACAATGCCGCCGACAGGACGCCTGTCGAGAACACGGTTCAATATGAAGGTAGTCTTCGCCCCTGGGTAGACCCGGTTTACGCGACCCTTACGGGTGCTTCGTCGATTCCCGGTGTGGCGGATGAGATCTTTGGCAGCGGTAAAGAAGGCGAAGGTTTTAAAGCTGATAACTACTTCGACGTGACCCTGCCTTTGTTGCAGCGCGGTCAGCAACGTTATGTGGCGATTTGCTCCCATTGCCATGGGGAGGGCGGCCACGGCGACGGCTTGATTACCACGCGTGGATTTCCAAATCCTTCCAGCTTTCACGTAGATCGTCTGCGGGAAGTGGAAGATGGTTATATTGTCGACGTAATTACAAATGGCTTCGGTCGGATGTATAGCTACGCGGCACGGGTATCCCCCGAAGATCGCTGGGCAATAGCGGCCTATATTCGCGCCCTGCAATACAGTCAGAATGTGCCAACCGGCGACTTGTCGGAAACCGACGTTCAAGAAATGGAAAAAGCACTGCATCCGGAAACAGACGCAGAAGACAATCACGTGGCGGATCACAATGCTCACTGAGAACCAACTTAAGAAAGTCAGCTCCCTTCAGACCAAGTGCCTGATTGCGGCAGTTATTGGCCTAGCTTTTAACATAGGCCTCGGTGCCGCGGACGGCACCATGTTCCAGGGGCTGCTCATCGGCTACCTGCTCATCTTCGGTCTGGGTATCAGTTCGTTGGGCCTGCTCATGCTTCACCATCTTTGTGGTGGCAGCTGGAGTTTCGTGGCGCAGCGTATCGCAGAAGCGGGATCGCGCACGTTGCCCTTCCTTTTCGTGGTAGGTGCGCTCGTGATGGGTGGCGGGATGATGCTCTCCACCATCTTTCCCTGGGCCAATCCAGAATTTCTGGCGCAGGAAGGCAATGAACTCCTTCTCTATATGTCACATCAGAAGGAAGCGTTTCTGAATGTGAAGACCTTCTGGGTGTGCTATGTGGCTTACTTCGCTATCTGGATGTTCTTTGTGGTCTCTTTCAATAGCTGGTCCAAGAAACTCGATGCCACCGGCGACAATAAGTATATTGCGAAGATGAAGCGGACCGCAGGTTTTGGTTGTGTTCTCTTTGTGCTTACCATGACCTTTGCGGCAACGCACTGGGGCATGTCCACCGACCCGACCTTCTTTTCCACCATCTACGGTGCGTGGATGATTGCCAGTGGCGCGCTCTCCATGATGTGCTTCTGCGTTATCATGTTGAGCTGGTTGTCCGACGAAGGCCCCTTGAGCCATAAGATGAGTTCCCAGATTTACCACCACTTCGGTAACTTTATGCTGGGCTTCACCATCTTCTGGTCCTACTTGTCCTTCTCACCCTTCCTGATTATCTGGAATGGTAACCTTCCGGAAGAAATCGGTTGGTACCTCCATCGCTCTGGTGGTGGTCTTACCTTCATGACCATCGTAATCATCGCATTCGTCTGGTTTGGTCCCATGTTCTCCCTGATGATGCGGAAGTTCAAGACCAATCCCAATACCCTGCGCAAGATAGCCTTCTATGTCCTGGCGTCCCGAATTATTGACATCTACTGGAACATTGCGCCGTCCTTCGAAGGCAACCACAGCTATTTGAATCCTTGGACGATTATTTCGACCCTCAGCGCAATCGCCGCTATCGGTGGCCTCTGGCTCTGGGTTTTCCTCTACGAATTGAAGAAGCGTCCTATACTTGCGCTGCAAGATCCCCGTGAGGAACTCATGTTTCTAAAAGAGAAGGCGCACAACCATGCATAGTCCCGAAGATAGCATTAAAGAGGGTTACGAAGTAACCGACATGAATACCCGGGTGATTGTCTACTTCCTGTGTGGCTTGTTTGCACTTTTGTTTGGCGCAGTCGCTGCCATTCTACCGGTGATGCGTGGCTTTGAGCAGTCTGTGCCCGCCATGAACACCGAGCCCCTATCGGCCCTGGCGACGGCGGAGATGCAAGTGCCGTCGGAGCCGCACTTACAAGGTGATCCGGTGGCAGATCGCATCGCGATTAAGGGTGCGGACTCCAAACAAGTAAACGGCTATGGTTCGGTCAGTGATGTACCGGGCATGGAGCGGGTTCACATTCCCGTGGAATTGGCGATGGAGCGCATGGCTGCCGGTAAAGCAACCTACCGCCAGGCCCCAACGACAGCGCTGCTGCCAGCCGCAGAGCAATGAGCGCGCCAGGCCGACAGGGACGAAAAACCCGATTGGGTCTGGTCCTACTGGTTCTGGCCGCCGTCATTGGCGTGGGTTCGGCGTCTGCACAGCAGGAAGAAAAGAAAGAAGCAGAAAACTTCGAGTTGGATCCCATCTCATTTAGAGGGCCGAATCCAGCCGAGCGATTTAAAGAAATTAAAATACAGCAGAATCTGGGTGCGCAAGTACCTTTGGATCTGGTGTTTCGCAATGAACAAGACGAAGAGGTGCGCCTCGGTGATTTGATTACCGATAAGCCGGTGGTTTTATCCCTCGTCTATTATGGTTGCCCCATGCTTTGCACCTTGGTGCTGACGGGGGAGGTTACCGGATTCGATGGCCAGCCCGACGATTTTAAGCTGGGCGAAGCGTTTACGGCCATTAGCGTAAGCATCAATCCGGAAGAGACCGGTGCCTTGGCGCTGGAAAAGAAGACCAATTATCTCGAACAACTCCACATCGAGAATGCCGCCGAAAACTGGCATTTTCTGACGGGAGATGAAGAAGCCATCGAGACGTTGGCTTCCACGGTGGGATTTCGGTACTACTATGACGAGCTGTCGGGACAATACGCGCACGACAGTGGAATCATGATATTGACGCCCGAGGCCAAGGTCTCGAGTTATTACCTGGGCATTGATTATTTGCCCGGAAATTTGCGGACGGCGTTGGAGATTGCTGGTGCAGGAACAATAGGTAAGTTCCTGAAACAGCCTACGTTGTTGTGTTTTGCCTATGATCCCACCAGCGGGACCTATGGCTTCTTAATTATGAATGCAGTAAAGGTCGGCGGAATCATAACGGTGCTGATGGTGGTGGGGTTTTGGGTTGTGAGTTACCGTGGAGGCCGAAAACGAGCTGGTACAGAAATAGAAACGCAGGCGCAGTCAACGTCCTGAATTGGCGTACTGCGATCGTTTAAATTGTCAGAAACCCAGAAACCGTTAGGGTGATAACAGGTTAGCCATGAATTTTCCTCTTATACCAGAGCAAGCGTCTACGTTTGCTCCCAGCGTTGACCTCCTGTTCTACGCGTTGACTGCATTTGTCGGTCTCTTCACCGTTGGTGTGACGGGGCTGCTGATCTTGCTTGGCATGAAGTTCAAAGCCGAGCCTGGTCGCAAGTCCGAGCACACGGAGAACATGCAGATCGAGCTTCTCTGGAGCGCCATACCCGCCGTCATCGCGCTGGGTATATTCGCGTGGGGAGCATTGATCTATTTCAATTATCGTAACATTCCAGAAAATACGCTGGACATTAATGTCATCGGTAAGCAGTGGATGTGGAAGATCCAGCATCCCAATGGCAAGCGTGAAGTGAATGCACTACACGTGCCCGTGGGTAAAGCGGTAAAAATCACAATGACGTCCCAGGACGTGTTGCATGATTTCTACATCCCCGCGTTCCGGGTGAAGCAGGATGCGATTCCTGCTAAGTATACCGACATGTGGTTTGAAGCTACCAAAGTCGGCACCTATCCGATTTTTTGCGCCGAATATTGCGGCACCGAGCACTCCCTGATGGGCGGCACCGTGACGGTAATGGAGCAGGATGATTATGAGCAATGGCTCGATGGTGGTCCTCCCGTTACTCCGGCGCAGGCTGGCGAGACCCTGTTCCAACAGATGGGTTGTATGACCTGTCACGATGCGGGTGCTGCCAGTCGCGGTCCCCAGCTTACGAATGTCTTTGGGCATGAAGTTACGATTCGTGGCGGTGAGACGCTCATTGTAGATGAGGACTATCTCCGTGAATCTATCATGACCCCTACCGCGAAGATCGTGGACGGTTTCGCGCCGCTCATGCCGACGTTCCCGAATCTCTCCGATGAAGACATCTTCAATCTGATCGCATATATCAAGTCCCTTAGCGACGTACAACAGTAACGGAAATTGTAAACATGGCAAACGATGTGGTGCATGGCCCGGATATTCCCCCAAGGGATTATACGCGCCCGGAAATTAACTACTTAAACTGGCGTCAGACTGTCGGTTCGTGGCTCCTATCACAGGATCACAAGCGGATCGGTATAATGTATCTGATTTCGATCAGCATCTTCTTCCTGGTAGGTGGTACGTTCGCGACCATTTTTCGGATTGAGTTGTTGACGCCAGAAGGCGACCTGTTGCAGGCAGATACCTACAACAAATTCTTCACACTCCACGGCGTTGTGATGATTTTCTTCTTCCTCATTCCGTCAATTCCAGCAGTATTGGGTAACTTCCTTATCCCCTTGCAGATTGGTGCCAGGGATGTGGCCTTCCCGAAGTTGAACCTGCTCAGTTGGTACATCTTCATGGTGGGTGGCACCTTGGGTGTGACCGTTATTCTGATCGGTGGTCTTGATACGGGATGGACATTCTACACACCCCTTAGTACGTCGTATGCAAATACTCACGTATTCCTCGCGGCGATCGTAATTTTTATTACGGGTTTCTCGTCCATCCTTACGGGCCTGAACTTTCTCGTAACCATTCACAAGATGCGTGCGCCGGGCATGACCTGGTTCCGCCTGCCCCTCTTCATCTGGGCACACTACGCGACCAGTGTAATTCAGATTCTGGGCACACCTGTGATTGCGATCACGGTCTTCCTGGCCGGTGTGGAGCGTCTCTGGGGTGTTGGTATATTTGACCCCGCCCTCGGTGGTGATCCCGTTCTCTTCCAGCACATGTTCTGGTTCTACTCCCACCCCGCAGTGTATATCATGATTCTGCCCGGTATGGGTGTGATCAGCGAGATCATCGGCTGCTTCTCCCGCAACCGAGTCTTTGGGTACGAATTCATCGCCTTCTCGAGTGTCGCTATTGCCATCATCGGTTTCCTCGTCTGGGGTCACCACATGTATGTCAGTGGCCAGGCCATGTATTCCAACCTGGTCTTCTCCCTGCTGACCATGCTCGTTGCGGTGCCGTCCGCCATTAAGATCTTCAACTGGACCGCTACGCTCTATAAGGGCAACGTGGTTTGGGCGACCCCGATGATTTACGCCATCGGCTTCATCGGTCTGTTCGCCATCGGCGGCGGCACGGGACTCTTCCTGGGCGCGGTTGGTCTCGATGTACCTCTTCACGATACCTACTTCGTTGTAGCTCACTTCCACTACGTCATGGTAGGCGGCATGGTAATGGCCTATCTCGCGGGCATTCACTTCTACTGGCCCAAGATGACCGGTAAAATGTATCCCCAGACGTTGGCAAACTTGTGCGCGATTCTGGTCTTCGTCGGATTTAACTGTACCTTCTTCCCCCAGTTCCTGGCCGGTTGGTTGGGTATGCCACGGCGTTACCACTCCTACCACGAAGATTTCCAGGTACTGAATGTTATGTCCACCTTGGGTGCGAGCATCCTGGGACTCGGGTTCACGATTCCTGTCTTCTACCTTATCTGGTCTCTGTTCTACGGCAAAGAAGCCGGCAGCAACCCTTGGGGTGCCCGTGGTCTGGAATGGGAAGTTTGTACGTCACCACCCGATCCCCATAATTTTCATGAAATACCGATTGTAACCAGCGAGGCCTATGCCTACACCGGGGAGGAAACACTCAGTGAGTAGCGCAGAAGCACAAACGGATAATCCCCATCTGGCACATCATTTTGAATCCGTAGAGCAGCAAGAAGAATCGTGTACCCTTGGTATGTGGCTTTTCCTGGCTCAGGAAGTCATGTTCTTCGGTGGGCTCTTCATGGCCTATGCCGTTTACCGCTACATGTATTTCGATGCATGGTATGCCGGTAGTCATCACTTGAACGTGAGCATCGGTGGCTTCAATACGGTGGTGCTCCTCGTGAGTAGTTTTACCATGGCCATGGGCGTCTACTTTTGCCAGATTGGTAATAGTAAATGGCTCTTCAGGATGCTTGGACTGACACTTATTTTGGGTATCGCCTTCGTCGGTCTCAAATGGTGGTTAGAATATACCCCCAAGTTTCATGACGGTCTGTTTCCGGGTTCAGGTTGGGGTCCGAAAGGCCACTACGCTGACTTGGCTAACTTCAAAGATCAGGGTGCGCTGCAACTATTCTTTATCTTCTACTTCATCATGACCGGCATGCACGCCTTCCATATGGTCATTGGTTTTGTCATCCTCCTGGTACTTATGTGGATGACGAAGCAGAATAAATTTGGTCCCCAGCGCTATATGCCCATCCTGTTCTTTGGTCTGTATTGGCACTTTGTCGATATTGTCTGGGTTTTCCTGTTCCCCATGTTTTATTTGGTCACCTGACCCCGAAAACGTAAGAGAGAAATGACGCTATGTCTCAACATCATATCGTAACCCCAAAGACCTATGTGACAATCCTGTGCTGTCTCTTTGCGCTTATGGCGCTGACTATTGGTGCCGCAAAATTTCACATTGGCCCTGCAGACCAGCATGTGTACAATCTCCTGGTTGCTCTGGCGATAGCCGGTTGCAAGATGAGTTTGATTCTCATGTTCTTCATGCACGTCAAATATGGCAGCAAGTTGACGGCCGTCTTCGCCACGGGCGGATTCTTTTGGCTTGTCATCTTTTTCACGCTGCTCTTCGCGGATTACATGAGTCGCATCTGGAATTCGCCGATCACGCCCAATCCCTACGGCGGTTAGTTCGGAATCTAGCCTATTCTTCGCGCCTGTATCTCTCCCTCGAGGAGATACAGGCGCTTTTCTGTTTCCCACCAATGAAGTGATCTACACCGTGTCAAGGGCCACCGGAATTGATAGGTAAACGTGAGGTTCCCTATGCGCTCCCTTGTCACAGCGATGTTAGTTACAGGTATTACCCTGATTTTCCTCGGGTGTGATCGTGCGCCAACGGGAGCGCCCATTCCCTGGCAATCGTCTATTCCATTGGGTATTGAAGCCGCTGAGACAGGCCAACCAATCCTCGTCTATTTCACCGCAACCTGGTGTGTGCCCTGTCGGAAAATGGAGGCAGGGCCGCTACAATCGGCAAGCGTGACCGAGGCGATCAAGGCGTTTGTTCCGGTCAAAATAGATATTGACCAGCAGCCCAAGACCGCTGAGGCCTATTTCGCCGAAGCAACACCAGCGTTCTTCATTCTCGATCAGGGTGGGGTCGTACGGGCCCGAGCGGTGGGGTATCACACCCCGGAAGACCTGGTCGCCTATTTGAATGAGAGTGCGGCACTACTGGCCGATGAGCGGGCGGATATACCGTGATTTTGGAAGGGGTAGCGTAATGCAACAGATAGGCTCGGCATTTCCGATGTGAACGTGACAGCTCTGCTTCGATATACTTCCTGATAACTTCCAGGTTAAGCGATGGCGTATTGGGCTTCCGACAGGTCTGCATTGACCCGGGCGCTATCCCTGGTGATTCATGAAAGGTGGCAAGCTGTGGCGGTCCTATCCCCAGACGACAGACCGTTGGTACCCGTACTCGGTGACGATGAAGTGCATGTGCTCCACTTCAGCCTCGATCAGGAACGGTCCGGGATGGAAGTTCTGCTTCAAGCGTTGAATGAAACCGAGCGTACTCGTGCCGACCGCTTTATCCGTCCAATACATCAGACCCGCTTTGCCAATGGTCGGGCCATTCTGCGGCAAATATTGGGCTTGTACGTCGGAAAAGGGAGCGGTTCCGTCGAATTCACCTATGGACCCCAGGGAAAGCCCGCCCTGGTACACGGCGTGGGGGAGCGCCCGCTGGAGTTTAATCTTAGTCACTCCGAAGATCAGGCCTTGTGTGCTCTCGCCTGGGAACGACCCGTAGGGGTGGATATCGAAGGCAAACGGGAGCGTATCGCTGCCGAGGCCATCGCCAGACGGTATTTCGGGCTCATGGAGATTGAAGCGTTGGCCGCGCAAGAGAATTCGCAAAGCAGGCAAGAGGTTTTCTACCAATACTGGACCGCCAAGGAAGCGCTGTTGAAAGGTGTTGGTGGAGGGCTGACCGTAGCCCTCGATCGGTGTGAGTTTTCGCTGGACACAAATCCCTTTGCGCTGGCGCTCACGGACTTGCCTGAAATATCCCAGGCGAATTGGAATGTCTATGGACTTCATGGATTGGGGGCCTACGCGGGTGCCGTTGCGATCTCGGGTGGTGGAGGCATAATCATCAATCATTCCTGGAATCCATTGTCGCTGGAAACTTGGCCCCATGGCGCGCAAGAACCTTTACACAAAAAGTAATATTCATGTTATACTGCGGTTGAGATGAACTCATTCTGACCCAATCTCCCCATAAGGAGGTTGGATAGGTATTCGTCTGGCGGTTTGTAGTAGGGAATCTTTCTTAAATTGGCGCATTGGGGTACGGGTTTGAGCCACATTCTTATCGTAGACGACGAGCCTCAGGTCCGTCTCATGCTTTCCACCTGCTTGCAACGGGCGGGTTTCGACGTGTCCGAAGCCGAAGACGGTGAGGAAGCGCTCCGGATAAATGCTAAAATGCCCGTCGACCTGATTATTCTCGATCTTCTTATGCCGGGCATGGAGGGGCTCGAGACCCTCATGGCCCTTCGAAAAGAGCGCGAACGCCCTCGTGTAATCGCCATTTCAGGGGGTTCCCGTTCCGTCGGGGCAGATTTTCTGCCTGCTGCGCTCAAATTGGGTGCCGACAGAACGCTTAAAAAACCCTTTCGAAATGAAGATCTCCTGAAGACCATAAGTGAGCTGATCAGCCTGTAACCCACGTAACAGCAATTAGTTATAGGGTGAAGATTCACTGAAGTCTCCGCTTTAAATCTTCGCCGACCGCCTCCATAAACAAGTGTGTTTTATGCGTAACCTATGGATAATAATAGAGTTACATGTGCTGGTCCTGCTATTTCCTCGCCCACTCCGCAAATGCAAAAATAATCTTACAAAGACGGAACCTTTGTGCCGTTTCAGGGATATTATACGTGTGTGGTCGTATACTGACGCAAAATAGAGTTTCTAATTTTCGAAGTTGTGCTGTCGTGCCGGGTGTGTGTGACGACAGGTCAGAATAGGTATGGATGCAAGAGTTTGGGCGAGTTTCCGGCTCTTGGTGTGGAAACAAAATAATCAAACCAACGTTCGGCCCAGGTTAGTCCAGAGCAAAGGAATATCAGCATCATGAGCAAGTACTTTTCGTCATTTCATATCAAGAAGTCTGCAGAACCTTCCGCCTGCCATGCTTGCACCGGTCCAAGCCGTCGCGCCTTTCTGAAAGTGGGTGTTCTTGGTGGTCTTGGCCTTACCTTGGGGGACTACCTCCAGATTCAGGCACAGGAAGCCGCTCCCGCTGCCGGGCCCGCTGCTCAGTCGGCCATTTTTATCTTTATGAATGGCGGTATGAGCCATATTGATACTTTCGATCCCAAGCCCTATGCCCCCATCGAATACCGTGGTGAATTGGGTTCGGTAAAGACCAATACCGGCGAGTATTTTGGTGGTCAGTTGCCCCGCCTTGCGCAGGTCGCCGATAAAATGTCTATTATTCGTTCCATGACCCACGGCGAAGCGGCCCACGAGCGCGGACAGCACAATATGCTGACCGGCTATCGTCCGAGCCCAGCGGTTCAGTATCCCAGCTTTGGCTCCGTGATTTCTCTCAAGCTCGGTGGACGTGAAAACATTCCCCCCTATGTGAGCATTCCTGCGGCAGACAATCCCTATTACGGTACGGGCTACCTCAGTTCCGCGTTTGGTCCGTTCTCCGTGGGTGGTGAGCCTGCGACCAAAGGGTTCAAGGTTCGTGATTTGAATCTGCCCGGCGGCGTGACGCCCGAGCGTATGGAAGGCCGTAAGAGCCTGTTGGCTTCGGTTGATGCCCATTTCAATTCTCTGGAAAGCAGCGATGCGTTGGAAGCCATGAATTCCTACTACCAGCGCGCCTATTCCCTTATCAGCTCCCAGAATGCCCGTGAGGCGTTCAACATCGATGCCGAGCCCGACGCCGTACGCGATGAGTATGGTCGCCATGCATTTGGCCAGCGTTTGTTACTGGCCCGTCGCCTCGTCGAGGGTGGTGCCCGTTTCATTACCGTCAGTGATGGTGGTTGGGATATGCATCGGGACATTAAAAAAGGTATCGAGGGCAAGTTTCCCCCGGTCGATCAGGGCCTTTCGACCCTTATCACCGATCTGGACCGTCGGGGATTGCTGGCGACTACCATGGTTATCCTCGTCTCCGAATTTGGTCGTACGGCGAAGCTTAATAAAGATGGCGGACGTGACCACTGGCCCAAGGCCTTCAGTGTTGCCCTCGCCGGTGGTGGCATCAAAGGTGGCATCATCCATGGTGCGACCAACGCGCAGGGTACGGAGCCATCCGATGCACCTGTCAGCCCCGCCGATCTCGGTGCGACGATCTACACCCAGTTGGGCATAGACCCCACGGAACGTCTGATGAGTGGAGGCAATCGCCCCATCGATATCATTCGTCAGGGCGAAGTCGTAAGTTCGATTGTTTAATCCAGCCGATTCAGCACAGCGCTGAGTGAAACAAGGCAGTATGGAATAACCTTATGCGCAATCACCTAAGCTACATGAATACGGCATTGATTCTGTTCCTCTTGGGAATGGCAACCACGGCTGTCGCAGTAACACCCGGTTACCCCTCGGGGTGTCCAGCGCGGGGTTGAGTCCGAAGTTACCCTCCACGGTAGCGGGCTGGCCGATGCGGTGGAAGTTATGTTTCACGACACCGGCATCGAGATGGTCTCCATGACTCCGGTGGACGATAAGAGTGCAACGGCCCTGTTGCGTGTAGCACCCGATTGCCGGGTGGGTACCCACGGCATGCGTGTCCGCACGAGTTCGGGCATATCTGATCTCGAAATGATCAGCGTGGGCACTCTTACGGAAATCCAGGAGGTCGAGCCCAACAATAAGGAGGCCGAGGCGCCTGAAATACCGTTGGGTACGACTGTCAACGGTGTAGTTACCTCAGAAGATGTGGATTATTACGCCGTCACGCTGAATCCGGGCGATCGCCTGGCGGTTGAAGTAGAAGCCATTCGACTCGGCGGCGCGTTGTTCGACCCGAAGTTGCGCCTCTTCGGTCCTGAGGGCCATGAGCGTGTTGCCGAAGACGACACCCAGATGTTCCGTCAGGATGCCGGTTTTGTATACACCTCCACGGAAACAGGAAAGCACCTCATTGCGGTTAGCGAAGCAGCCTATCGCGGCGGTGGCGATTACTATTACCGACTACACGTCGGCCAATTCCCTCGTCCTTTCGCCGTGACTCCCATGGGTGGCGCGCCCGGTTCCCAGGTTGAAGTTACCTGGCTGGGGGATACGGGTGCAGGCACACAGTCCATTACGATACCCGAAAATACGGATGGCGTGATTCAGCTCACGGCGCAGAACGACGCAGGTGTAGCACCATCGACCATTCCTTTCCGTGCCACCCCGTTCGGTGGCGTACAAGAAGTAGAGCCCAACAATGGCCACGATGTGGCGACTCAGGGTGCCATTTCAGGTGCCTTTGATGGGGTAATCGGCGAAGCCGGCGATGCCGACTTCTTCAAGTTTGAAGGTAAGGCCACCCAAGTCGTTGAATTCCGCGTCTGGGCCCGGGCCCTGGGCTCGCCCCTCGATAGCGTATTGGTGATTTACAAACCCGACGGCAGCGGACTTGGCAGCGATGATGACGCCGCCGCCGTAGACAGCCTGGTCCGTGTGACGCTGCCGGAAGATGGCGTCTACACCCTCTCCGTCCGTGACCACCTCAATCGGGGCGGCGCTACCTTTGCCTACCGGGTTGAAGCAGCCACGGTTGAGCCCCACCTGTCTACGTCTCTCATCGAGAACCGACCGGTAACCACTGTCATACCACAAAATAACTATACGTATCTGCTTTGTAATGTAGCGCGCAAAGATTTCGACGGGCCTATCAAAGTGGAGCTCCTGGACCTTCCCGCCGGTGTTACGGCAAGTTCGCCCCTCATTCCGCAGGGTCAGGGACTTCGCCCCATCATTATTCATGGTGCGCCCGATGCCGCTGTTGTCGGAGCCATGGTAGACGTGCGCGGAACCCTGCAACAAGAGGGGAGCACCTTGTCGGGCGGCCTGGATCAGGAAGTACGCCTGATAGCCGGTAACAACGACACCACGTTCTTCGGCGAAAAGGTAGATCGTCTGGCCATGGCGGTCAGTGTGCCTGCACCATTTTCTGTAGAACTCGTTCCCCCGACGGTACCCACGGTAACCAATACGTACCGCATGCTTACGGTAAAGGCGACGCGCGCCGAAGGCTTTACCGGAGAAATCGCCCTCCACTTTCCCTGGTTACCTCCGGGTATGGGTGGTGGCACGGCGAAGATTCCGGGCGACCAGAACGAAGTTGAAATTCGTCTGGAAGTACGGAATGGTACGCCGATTGAGACTCACGAAATTTTTGTCTCCGCATCGTCTGCAGGTTATCTGCTGTGTACCCCGCCGGTGCCTTTCGAAGTGCAGGAGCCCTGGGTGAATTTTACCGTGGCCGCTACGGCAACGGATCAAGGTAAACCCGTGGAACTGGCCGTCAACGTGGAACAGAAAGTGGCCTACGATGGTGCCTGCAAGGCCGAGTTGATTGGTCTCCCCAAAGGCGTCACCGCAGAGCCCTTGGAGTTCACCAAAGATACGACAGAACTGAAGTTCAACCTGACCGTGGCAGAAGATGCCCCGGTTGGTAAGTTTGAAGCAGTCGCAGTAAATACGGTTATCGATACGCCCAATGGTACCGTGCTTCACCGCAGCGCACCGGGCGAACTTAAGGTGCAGAAGCCTTTGCCCGCCGCCCTTCAGGCGCAGGCTCCCGCACCCGCAGCAGAAGCGGCACCCGATGCGCCCAAGCGCAAAACCCGCTTCCCCACTACTTGAGTTTGTAATCCGGTCAGCGTTGTATAAGTGATTCAAACCCGTACAGAGATGATGGAATTATGATGTTAAAAATGAAGACATTGATAGCGATGGGTACCCTGCTCCTGGCCATAGTGCCGGCAAGTAGTGAGGAATTGACGGTCTACCCCAGCCAGATCACACTGAGCAACGCGCACGATATCGAACGCCTCATTGCCGTGGTTACCCGTCCCGACGGTGTTACCCTGGACGTGACCAATGAAGTTACCCTGGCCTTCGGTGCCGAAAATGTCGCCGCCTGGGGTGAGGATAAGCGTCTACACGGCACGGGGGATGGCGAAACGACCATTACCGTAACGCACGGTGACCTGACCGCGACCGTACCCCTCGTTGTCCAGAATTCCGGTTCCGTCCCAGCGACCACCTTCTCCAATGACGTGCTGCCTGCCATCATGCGTGCCGGTTGTAACACGGGCGCTTGCCACGGCAGCGCACAAGGTAAGAACGGCTTTCGTCTCAGCCTCTTCGGATTTGACCCGGGCTACGATTTCATCAGCCTTACCCGGGATTCCCGCAGCCGTCGCATTAATGCGGCCTTGCCCGAAGAGAGCCTCATGTTGACCAAGCCACTGGGCCAGGTTGATCACGAAGGCGGCTCTGTTATACAGCCCGGCGACGGTCTCTACGAACCCATGCTGCAGTGGATTCGGGAAGGTACGAAGGCCGATCCTGCGGATTTGCCCACGCTGACCAACATTAACATCTATCCTCCTGAAGCTGTGCTTGAAGGGGAAGGCAGCCAGCAGCGTTTTGTGCTCATGGCCGACTACAGCGATGGGACAACCCGGGACGTGACCGATTCGACCGTGCTGAGTTCCAGCGATGAGTTGACGCTCACCGTCGATGCTGCGGGTGTCTCAACGGCCGGTGGTAAAGGCGAAGTTTACGTCATGGCGCGCTACGGCACTTTTGCCGTGGTCTCCAAGGCCATCGTAATTCCCCAGGGGATGGTGGTTGAATGGCCCGAAGTCCCCGAGAAAAATTATATTGATACCTTCGTTTTCAACAAGCTGAAGAAACTTCGCATTCCTCCTGCGGAGCTTTGCGACGACGGCACCTTCATCCGCCGTGCCTTTGTGGATATTCTGGGCAACATTCCGTCCGAGGAAGAAACACAGGCATTCCTGGCCGATGCGGACCCGGCAAAGCGCGAAAAACTCGTCGATATCTTGTTGGAGCGTCCTGAATTCGTCGATGTTTGGGCCATGAAATGGGCCGAGGCACTTCGTGTTGCCGAAATCCCCAATGTCCTTGACCGCAAAGGCATGAATCGATACAACGACTGGTTGCGACAGGCCATCAGCGCCAATACCCCCATGGACCAACTGGTTCGGGAGCTTCTCGGTGCCAAGGGCGGCAACTTTACCAATCCCGCCGCCAACTTCTATGTCATCGAGCGTGACCCCCTCTTGATGGCGGAAAACGTTGCCCAAGTCTTCCTGGGCATTCAATTGAAGTGCGCTCAGTGTCACAATCACCCCTTCGAACGCTGGACGATGGATGACTATTACTCCTTCTCCGCTTTCTTCGCGCAGGTGGGACGGAAGGGTTCCAGTGATCCCCGCGAGTCCATCATCTTCAACAGTGGTGGTGGCGAAGTGAAGCACGCGAACACGGGCCAGAATATGGCACCCAAGTTCCTTGCCGGCGAAACCCCGGATGTGGCGGGCAAAGATCGTCGGGTTGTGCTCGCCGAGTGGATTACATCCCCGGAAAATCCCTGGTTTGCGAAGAATCTCGCCAACCGCGTCTGGGCCCATTTCCTGGGAGCAGGTATTGTTGATCCCCCCGATGACGTGCGCGTGACGAATCCGCCCACCAACCCGATGCTTCTTGAGGAACTCGGCGACAAGATGCGGGAGTACAATTACGATCTTCGTAAGCTGGTCCGGGATATCTGCACCTCCTACACCTATCAGATGTCCACCCATCCCCGTGACCCCGGCAATAACGATGCCCGCAACTTTTCCCATGCCCAGGTGCGTCGCCTGACGTCAGAGCAAATGCTCGATGCCATCGTGAAAGTCACGGGCAATGATGTGAAGTTTGCCAATCTGCCCTTGGGCGCTACGGCATCCCAGGTTGCGGGTGGTGAGAGTGGCGTTTATTTCCTCAAGGTGTTTGGTCGTCCTATGCGCGAGACCGTGTGTACCTGTGAACGGACCGGTGACCCGAACTTGTCTCAGTCCCTTCACTTGATCAATGGCGACACCATCGACAATGCCATTAAGGGTGCGGGCGGCTTGCTGGATTCCCTCCTGGCGGAGGAAGTGCCCCACGATCAGATAATCGATCGACTCTATCTTGCGGCCGTTTCGCGGACGCCGACGGAAGAAGAAAAGACGACCTTAAACGGCTACGTAGAGGCCGCTGAGAATAAGCGGGAAGCGTTGGAAGACGTTTTCTGGAGCATGCTGAATTCCAAAGAGTTTATTTTTCAACACTAGCCAGTATTCGGTGTTCGGTTAACTGCCGACCCGGGTGATTACAAGCGCAAATATAACGGGCAAGGTCTGCGGGAGAGCCGTTAGAGACCGCTGAGGAGTAAAGGATATGAAGATGCTACGAGTAAAACAGTGGATAGCGCCTGTGGCGTTGCTTGCCATCGGGTTTACAGCACCGGTTGCTATGGCCGAAGATGCGCCTGCCGCGCCCAATCTTGACGCGGTGCTTACCGATCTCGCTAAGATTGGTCCCGATCAACTTATTACGCACGTGGAAGCCCTGAAGGCCGAGATCGGTACGCTCAAGGCAGAGTCCGAAGCGGCGACGAAGAAGGCCGCCGAATTGGAAGCCCAGTCTGCCGCCGTGAAAGCCAAGGTAGAGACCATTGAGAAATTCATCGCTTCGGTTCAGGTAGCCATGGCCCCGCCCGCACCGGCTCCGGCTCCAGAGGCTGCCCCCGCGCCAGCTCCGGCCGCGCCCGCTCCGGCCGCGCCCGCGCCCGCGCCCGCGCCTGAGGCTGCACCGGCCCCCGCTCCTGCTCCTGCCCAGTAAGGTTTAGGAATGCGTTGGGATAGAAACGACACGAAGAACGTAGAAACAGGAACCTGCTCATGATGCATCGATTCTTAACACACAGCCTGCGATTGGCGTTGTGCTACGCGTTGGTTTTGGTTACGGCACCTGTGGCCATGGCTCAGGAAGAGGCCCCAGCCGTTGACGCCACCATCTCCAACCTGATCGCCCAGGATCCCGCCGCACTGGTGGAAAAAATCAAGGGGATGAAGGCCGCAGCGAGTGCCCAGGATAAAGAGGCCGCCGAGTTGCGCGTGAAAGCTACGGACCTCACCAATAAAGCCGTCGCCAAGGAGGGTCAAATTAGCCGCCTTCTGGAACACGTCAAGGCCCTTGGTGAAAAGTACCAGATGGCTCCTCCTGCAGCGGCCATGAAGGAAGGCGAAGCCATGAAGGCTTCCGCACCTGCCGCCGCTCCAATGACCAATTTCGCCGATCATGTTGCCCCTATTTTTCAGGACCGCTGCATGCGCTGCCACAATGCCGACAAGGCCAAGAGTGGATTGAATCTCGGCACCTTTCTCAGTGCCATGGAAGGCGGTAGTGGTGGCCCATCCGTCATTCCCGGCGACCCGTCGGGCAGTCGACTTCTCGCTTTGGTTAGCGGGGCCGAAGAACCCCTTATGCCCCCGTCCGGCGACCCCCTGACCGCCGAGCAGATCGAGACTATCCGAAAGTGGATTGCCGATGGCGCACCGGCCGACAGTAAGTCCAAGGCGATGGCGAAAAAAGAAGTGCCGACGGTGGATGGCGCTGTATTTGTGGCCGCTTCCTTTGATGGCCCGCCGCCCATGCCGGAAGTGGAGCTGCCCAAGCCCCACGAGCTTCCCGGTCGTGGCGTCGTAGCCCGTGCCGTTGATACCAATCCTCGCTCGCCCCTGATGGCGGTTGGTGCCGATCGTCAGGTGCTGCTTTATCAGACCGATACCAACGAATTACTGGGTGCACTGCCCTTTCCTGAGGGTGACATCTTCACCCTTACCTTCAGTGTAAACGGAGAATTGCTTCTTGCCGGTGGTGGCCAAGAGGGGGATACGGGGATCAGCGTCTTGTGGAATATCAAGACCGGGGAACGAATGGGCACCTATGGTCAATATTATGACACGGTGCTCGCCGCAGATATCAGTCCCGATCACCGTATGATCGCTCTGGGTGGACCGAACAAGAAGGTTCGTGTCTATTCCACCGAGACGGGGGAGGAGCTGTATTCGATAGATAAGCACAACGACTGGATTTACGCGGTGAAGTTTACCCCCGATGGTGAAATTCTGACCACAGCAGACCGCGCCGGCAGCATGTTCGTCTGGCAGGCCGCCAATGGTCGGGATGTTGAGCAACTGCGGGGTCATACCGGTGCCATACACGCGCTGGCCTATACTGCCGATTCCAATATTCTGGCTTCGGTCGGCGAAGATGGCACGGTACAATTGTGGGATACGTGGAAGTACACCCGTATTCGCAGCTTCCAGGCCCACAACAAGGCCGCCCTCTATGTCGATATCAGCACCGACGGTCGGATTATCACCGCTGGTGCCGATCGCCTGACCAAAATATGGGGTCTGGATGGCAAAGAGCAGAAGTCCTTTAAGGACGGTGGTGACTGGGTCTACGCGGCCTGCTTTGGACAAAACAACCGCATCGTCGGTGGCACGTGGTCCGGTAGCGTAATCATGTGGGACGTGGAGTCTGGTGACGAGGTAGCCCAGCTGAGCACCAACCCATCGACTGAGCCCAAAGCCTGATCGAAACAATCAATGCTGAAATAGATAACCCGGTGTTTCTTTACTCGAAACACCGGGTTATTTTTTAGTTACAACGTAGTGTGGGGGAGGGTTATGCCCCAGGGGCCGTGCACCCGTCGCCCAGATTGGCCTGGACCGCATCGAGCACCCAGCTCGATAAAATGGCCATCGTGTAGCGACCGCCGTGATCGGCTTTCAATCCGACCTGGAAGGTGCAATTGTCCTTGTCCGGAAGACACCACGCAACGTGGGCCGGGAAGGAAATCTGTTTGTTGCCAACGGCAACCGGCACCTGTATCAGTGTTTGGGGTTTGATATAGCGCCCCAGGACCATGGAAAGACCACCATAGCTGACGTCACTGAGTTGGGCACGGCTCAGGGAGCCGCTACCATCATAAAACTGCAGCGGCCCGCCCGTGGCCACACGGGTAAACCTCCGTGTATCTTTTTCTATTTCTAACATCATTCTTCTACTTTCTACTTCGGTTCTACCGCGTACACCCGGAACAGGGTCATGCACATGTTAATACCCCACATGCCCATCCGGGTTTCCTAATATATCCTCATCCTCGCCCTTCTCATGTCGCAGTGGAAGCGGAGGAGGGGACCTTCTGGTCGGGGCTGTCCACTATCTATAGAGTGATTGCGTTGCACCCGTCCGTTACATTAGGGAAGGGTTATGCATACAAAAACGCCAACACGAGCGCTCGTGTTGACGTGAAATTAAGTATTTCTGAACCCCGTGGGGGTTACCCCAGGGCAATCATGACCGTCGTCTTTCCACCATCGGTGGCCAGATTGTAGGTCAGGGTCTTCTCACCCTTGCTATAGGTCATCATTTCCATGGCACCCGCCTGGGAGATGTTCTGCACGGACTCCCAGCCCTGGGCCTCGATTTTAGTTCTCAAGGTCGCGGCCAGGTCGGCCATGGCGGTATCCACGGTTCCCTGGAGAATGAAGCCATTGCTCTCACCGGTCGTGTTCTGGACGAGGTTCCAGGTGACGCCGTCCGGAAGGGGCACATCGGCAGGCATGTCGGCGGGCAGGGAAACCGATTCACCAGCTTCCATGGAAACTTCGTTGCCCTCGTGGTTCATTTTCATGGAAACCTGGCCCGTGGTCGAATCGATATCGACATCGGCATCGCCACCCATTTCCGATTCAATGGCTTTCTCTGTGATGGTTTCTACCGCTTTGCCACATCCCGACAGCAGTAGACCCGAGAAAAGGGTTACAACTGCGGGGATGGCCACTAGACAGACGCGTTGTATATTTTTGTTCATGGTTTTGCTTTCCTTTGTTCCCTGATATTGAATCTTCTTGTAATGGAGCCGCATCGCAACGGATTGTTACGAGCCGGAGTATAGGTGTTGAGCTACCGGACTGAAAATATGGTAAATGAGCACACAGAAGGTCGAAATACGTCACGCTGCGCTGTTGCTACGCTAGCGCCGATGTTTTTATGAACGTGTAACGGGCTCTGTTGGCACCATTCTGATATCAGCCGTCGCCCAGCTCGCCCACATAGACATTGGGCCCGCCCTTGACGTCTATCTGGATTTGTTGGCCCTGGGTCGTGATTTTGATCTCTTTGACGTTGAAATCATCGGGGAGAATCACAATAGATTCAATACTATCCCGGGGAATGACTGCGGCACTCCGATGGGCGTCAATCTGCACATTGTTCGGCTGGCTACGGGCAATCATGACCGCCGTTGCTTCCATGGCCACCCAGAAGTCACTAAATGCCGTCACTTTTCCGACATAACTCAAGGGACGTTGTTCCTTAAAGGTGCGCTTCAGTTTAACGCGGACAATTCTATCTTTAATCATGGTAACTACTCCTTCATCCCGGGCGGGTGCAACCCGCTGCATGGGGTTTCTGACTCCCTGGTGATTATTTATTTCAGCCAATACTGGCGTTTGTAGGCTTCCATCTGTGCTTCAAACTGCTCTTCCGGTGTACCGGGAGTGTCTGCGTTCGCCGCGACGTCCGGATAGTCGGCCGGGTCGGTGGAGAAGGCGTGGAGGAGCATGGGGGATACCGGCGGCTCCGTGATGGTGGCAAGGCGCAATCCGTCGGGGCTGAAGGCAACCTGCGTCGGTTGGGCGACCTCCACGTCAGCCAGCACCGCCGCCTCTTGCAGGGTGGTAATCAGATTGCCGTTTTTCACATCCCAGATTTTGAAGCTGCGGTCGTTGCTCCCCGTAACCAGGCGATTCCCGTCGGGGCTGAAGGCCATGTCCTTAATTTCGCCCGTGTGCCCACGCAGGGCGATGGGCGCGGAGACAGCACTGCCGTCGAAGTGCCAAAGGGCTGTCCGACCCTGCTTGTCACCGGTGGCCAGCAGCATACCGTCCGGCGATATTTCAAGGGAGGAGATGCCACTTTCGTGAATCTCCGTGCCGTCCGGATAGAGGAAGGCAGGCTCACTCATCGTATTGGCCGTCGTATCCCACAGCGTTATACTGCCGTGGTCTGTGCCGGCGTTGTCCTCATTC
The DNA here is from genome assembly GCA_963977445.1 of uncultured bacterium. Taxonomy (GTDB): domain Bacteria; phylum Hydrogenedentota; class Hydrogenedentia; order Hydrogenedentales; family JAEUWI01; genus JAEUWI01. The sequence goes on from CAXBPH010000060.1 coordinate 29,144, forward strand.
TGGTCGTCCCGGGCCAACGCAAGTACACCGCTGGAAGGCGTGAAGAATGTCCGTAGCCCGGTGACGCCAACGACTTCCGTGGAGGCTATATCCGTGCCGTCTGCAAGGCTCTTAAGCACCGCCATATAGGGGCCGTCTGCTTTCTTGTAGCATATCGCGACCTGGCTGCCATCGGCGGAGATTCGATAGTTGGGTGTGTTTGCCTTGTCCAATTCCCCAATAAGCGCTTCATCCAGTAGTGGGGTGAAAGTCTTGGCTTCCCGGTCGAATTGGACAATGTCTTTGCCGGCGGCAATAAGCAACTGGCTATCCCCCGAGACAAAATTAATGGTGTCCCGACTACGGAGTCCTGTGGGCACATTCTCCAGGAGCTCACCCGAGGTTACGTCCCAGATTCGGAGGGTTTCGTTATCCCCCTCCTGGCCGACCGAGGCCACCAGAGTTCCCCCATCATTCAGCGTCAGGGCCTTGGAAGCCTGCCCGTGGCTTTCGAGCATGTGGAGGCGGTGGCCTGTGCTGCCTTGCCACAGCACAACATGGGAATCTGTCGTGCCGGCGAAGATGTCCCCCGCCGAACTGTAGGTGGCGAGTTTAAAACCGGCAAGTTCCGTGGGTGCGAAATCCAGGTCGGCACTGAGATCCCAGACCTTGGCCATGCCCGCGAGATCCGATGTGGCCAGCCGGAGGTCATCCTGGCTGAAGGCGACGGTGAAGATGTTGGCCCCGTGGCCCCGGTAGGTCTTCAGCGGCAGCAAACCGGGAACGGACCACAGGCGAATCGTCTTGTCGTCACTCACGGTTGCCAGCCGCGTACCGTCGTTGCTGAAACGAACGGCACGAATGGCGTCTTCGTGGGCCTTGGGAATGGCCTTCAGCAGTTGCCCGTCGCTATTGCAGAGGAGGAGGCCCCCTTCTTTTTCGCCGGCCGCCACGTAGGCACCGTCGGGACTAAACTTAACAACGTCGGGCAGGCCAAACTTTACGCGCGTCATGGCTTCGCCCCGCCAGTCGCCGGTGCTGATGTCCCACAGCCCCAGCCGGTTATCCATCCCAAAGGCCAACAGTTCGTTGCTTGGACTGAAAGACGCTGCGTGAATAGAGTTGATGCTGTCTTTGGGCAGCAGGGCGTTCTTGATGAGATCACCCGAGGGAATGGCGAAGACCTGAAAGCGCCGCTCCATGCCTTCGTCACCGAAGACTTCTCGTACGACCAACAA
>CAXBPH010000061.1:0-30032 GCA_963977445.1 uncultured bacterium
TTCACCTTCACCTTCACCTTCACCTTCACCTTCACCTTCACCTTCACCTTCACCGGCAAGGGGCGTCAAAAGAGCTTCACCGAAATTTGCAGACACGGGGACGCACCAGATACTGAGATAGGTGATCGTGGAGAGGTCAACACCACTGGGCACAGGAAACTGTAACGTCTCATTCACATAGGGCTCAGCACGTCGGAGATCGTCGGAGAGATTGACGCCCTCGGTGAGAGTCTCGTCGGCAAATCCGTAGAGGTGAACGTCGATCCCTGTTCCGTCAAAATTAAAGTTCTCGATTTCAATGGTGCAATTGTCGACGATGCGGGCCGTACCCGTGACTTCATGGAATCGGGTTGTAAATTCTCCCGATGCGCCCACATAGGCGTTGTCCGTTCCGCAATCCTTCGTCGGTATTTCAAGGGCAATCTGGATGCGCGCCGCGTTGTTCGTTTCGTCTGACTCAAGAATATGATTGGCCGGGTCTACCTGAATTTCGAGCCAGTAGGTGCCGGATTCGAGGTCAGTCACGTCGATCCACTGAAATTCCAGATTCTGAGAATAGATATCGGTCCAGCCGACGGAGATGCCGTGATTCCCACCATTGGCCTGGAATCCGGACGCCGGACGACCGGGAAGGGAACTGTCATAGATGGCGGAGCTGGTTATGCGGACCGCAGGCTTTGCGCCAGTAGCGAGCACCTCACCGACGCCCTCATTCGGTAGAATTTCGCGGATGTTGTAGGCAACCCATCCCTCGGCTTCCATCATGAAAATAGACGGGTTGTAGAGGAAGTCACCGGCATCCCGGGTTCTTGGGTCGCCGACTTCCTGCTCGATTACCTGATTTACGGTTTGTCGCCCATTACCGCCATCTTCCCCGGTAGATGCGAGGAGAAAGGGGCCTGCACCAATATTGGGCAGGGAAGAATTGAAGCGCAGCAGGGCTTTTCCCGGAATATGCTCTGTATCAAGTCGATTGGTATTCAGGGCCGTCGGGTCCACGATCAGGTCGGGAAGGAGATCCTGTCCAAAGGCGCTTGTGCTGAGGCAGAGCAACACGAGGGCAGTAAGGGCTCGTCGGAGGGTTGTAGCGGGGATTAATGTGGTGAAGACGGAAGTGGTACTCATAGCTTTACCTCGATGGTGCCCGTTGAATTCTACTGCAGTCACTATAGCAAGTGCCGTTGTTTGTGGCAACCGGTAATGGGTCACTGCAAACCAGCGGCCATTACTTTTGCGGCCTCTACGGAAGCGTTAGACTACTTGATTTCATGGAGCCCTTCGGTCATCACGTAGTGGTGCTCAATGGGCAGCTTTTCCATCCATTCCCGTACGGCGAGGGTCTTCCATGGACCGGAACCCTTCCCGCCGCCATTGTCGTTGTCCCAGAGCCACAGCGGGGTGGGCCAGAGGCAATAGCGGGCCCCAACGTGTTCGTAGAAGGCCTCGCTTACGCCGGCCTGACCGTGGTGGGCCATTTGGATGTAGTCCGCGTGAATTCGGTCGGAAAAGGGGCCTTTTAAGGCCTTATCGCCCCCTTCAACACCGAGATCGCCCGTGAAGAGGACGGATTTTTCGCTGTCAGAAATTCGAACGATAATACTGGAGTTATTGACGCCGTTGGGGAGGATTTCGGGGTTCTTTGCGCCCAATACTTCGATTTGGACGCCGTCGATCTCCATTTCCTGACCGGGTGTGAGTTCCTCTACCATGCGATCGGCCGTTTTAAGGGTGTCGACGAACCAATGGTAGACTTTCTGCTCGCCCTCCGAGCCGTGTTGGTCTATCCATTCGCCACCGAGGAAGGAGCCAAAGATAGGCCCGATTTTCAATGCGCCAGGGGCTTTGACGAGCTCGCACAGGGCACTGAGGTGGTCGGAGTGGGGGTGGCTGATAAACCACGCGGCGACGTCGTTGCCCTGGGCTTCAAGAAACTTGGCGAGGTAGGGCGCGTCACCCACGTTGCCCCCGTCGACGACGATGAGTTTACCGTTGGGGGTCTTTATGACATACGACATCATCTGTGTTGGCGTTTGATTCGGAAGTTGCCACAAGGTGAATTTGGTCGGTCCCGTTGGCGAACTCGGTGTTGGGTTTTCGGCGGGGGATAGGGCGCAGAGGGCGATCGCCAGGGTCAACAAAAGCCCACGAAAAGACGAAATTATCATGGTGTTGCACAATCCATACGTGTTGGGGGGAGTTCTCCCCAGGATTAAATATCGGACCAACCACCCATTGGGCGGCGGGTCCGATGGGGGTGATAGGGAAAAACTCTTACGCTATCGTGTGTGCACCATTCACGTGGATATTCTGTCCGGCCACATAGGAGGCTTCGTCACTGGCGAGGAATACCGCTGTGTCGGCCACTTCCTTGGGGACGCCCCAACGTCCGGCGGGGACGCCAGCGAGGTACTCATCTTTCATGTCCTGGGGGTCTTTTTCGTGGCGTTCCACAGGGATCCATCCGGGGGAGATCATATTGACCGTAATGCCGAAGGAGGCCACTTCACCGGCCAGGCTGCGGTTGAATCCGTTTTGCCCACCCTTGGCAGCACAATAGGCTGTAAAGTTTGGTACGCCCCGCGTGAACACTTCGGAGCCGATATTGATGATTCGGCCCCACTTCTGGGCCTTCATGTGGGGGAGCACGGCGCGACACAAGAGAAAGGGACTCTTGATAAAAAAGTCGAGCATGGACTGATAAAATTCCCACGTGTACTCTTCGATAGGTAATTGGGGCTGGTCGGGCGTGGCATTGATGACGAGGATATCTACCGGACCCAGCGTGTCTGTGATTTCCTGATTCATCCGGGTGACGTCGCCTTCGTCAATGGCGCTACCGCGGAGGAGGATGCCTTCATGACCGGCATCCTGAAACTCTTTGAAGGTGGTATTGGCGCGGGCTTCGTTGTTGTTGTAGTTCAAGGCAACTTTGGCCCCGGCCGCACCCATCTGCATGGCCATTACTTTGCCCAGACCCGTGCTGCTGCCGGTGATCCAGGCTACTTTACCCTTAAGCGAAAAGGACGGTTGTCCATTGGTCGTCATTCATTCTCTCCGGTTTGTTTTTTCGTTACGAATAGATGATCCCCGAAGGGACCGATGCTTGAATTAATGCCGTCAGGCGAGCAAGTCGTGTATTACGTTGCCATGCACGTCGGTGAGACGCATGTCCCGGCCACTGTAGCGATAGGTCAACTTGGTGTGGTCAAAACCGAGGAGATGAAGCATGGTCGCGTGGAGATCATGTATTTCCACGCGATTCTCCACGGCCTTGTATCCAAATTCATCGGTAGCGCCATAGACGATGCCCGGTTTGGTGCCCCCACCGGCCATCCAGATGGTAAAGCCGAAGGGGTTGTGATCCCGGCCGACGGTACCCTGGGCGAAGGGGGTGCGGCCGAATTCACCGGCCCATATCACCAGCGTCTCTTCCAGCAGTCCCCGGGACTTGAGATCTTTCAAGAGTCCGGCGATAGGCTGATCGACGGCCTTGGCGTTCAACTCGTGATTGCTTACCAAATCACCGTGGGCATCCCAGCGGTCCTGGCCTTCGATGGGGGGGCAGGTCAGCTCGACAAATCGAACACCCCGCTCCACGAGCCGTCGGGCCAGCAGACACTGCATGCCATAGGAACGGGTATGTTCATACTCGGCTTCCATACCATAGAGTTTCTTGGTGGCATCGCTTTCGCCGGTGATGTCGACGAGCTCCGGCACCGCGACTTGCATGTGGTAAGCGAGCTCGTAATTGGAGATGGCTGCCTCCAGAGCGTCGTGGTGGCCCCGATACTTCATGGCGTTGGCGTCCAACTGCCCCACGAGATCCAGGAGGGGCTGTTGGGTCCCGGGAACCGATTCGGCAGGGGCGATGTTGGCCAGGGGATGTTCCTGCGCTTTCAGCAGGGAGGCCTGGTAGGCGGCGGGCAGGAAACCGTTGCCAAAGTTTTCTACGCCACCCGATGGGATGAGCCCGCCGTTGAGTACCACGAAGCCGGGCAGGTTCTGGCTTTCGCTGCCAAGTCCATACATGGACCAGGCACCCATGGAGGGACGTCCGACTTGACTGTGGCCCGTATGCAGAAAATAATTGGCCTGATTGTGTTCAGAAAAATTGGAAACCATGGACCGAATGATGGTCAGGTCATCGACGCAGCCACCGACATGGGGGAAAAGGTCGGATACGGGCGTGCCACTCTGGCCATAATTCTTGAAGGCCCAGGGGCTTCCCAGGGTGGAGCCGTTGTTGTCAAACTGGGTGGGCTCCATCGTCATGGAAAAGGGCTTGCCGTTGTCCTGCGTAAGGCGTGGCTTCGGGTCAAAGCTATCCACCTGGGAAACGCCGCCATCCATATAGAGGAAAATAACGTTCTTGGCTTTCGCGGGGAAATGGGGCATGCCCGACGACGTGGTAAGCGAGTCCACCGCGCCAAAAGCCTTATCGCCGAGAAGGGCACTGAGGGCTACTGCGCCAAATCCATTGGCACAGCGTTGCAGCATGGCCCGACGACTCAGGGGGGCGGGGGAGACGTGTTGGCTACATCCACAACCGGGCTGTTGTTGCTTACTCATGGCAAACTCTCCATATACTTCGAGTGACAGACTGTCGTCAGCGGCATTCCGCGACGGGCAAAATCGTCACACTTATCCAATGTAGATAAATTCTTTCAACATGAAAACGGTGTGGCAGAGGTCGGCCAAAATCCGACTGTCCTGCCATGCATCGGCCTCGGGAACGTCATAAAGATGGGCCTGAGCCGCTACAAACTGGGACAGGGTATTGCGCTCTTCGTCCCGGGGGAAGCGCGCCAATGCAATTTCGAAAAGCCTGTCGATGACGGCGTCAAAGTTCTCTGGTGCGTTACCCAGCAGTCGTTCGCTGAGGACGCGTGCCTGTTCCACCACAAAGGCATCATTCATCATGATGAGGGCCTGGGCTGGCAGATTCGAAACGGTACGGTTGCCAATGGTTGTGTCGGGCACGGGCATATCGAAGGCCATGGCGATGGGCAGGAGGTGATTGCGCCTTACTTCGAGATAGACCGTGCGACGCCGGTCACCATCCATAGGGCCGGAGACCGAAGGACTGCGGCGATTACGCCCAAAGGGTGGGATGTACGCGGGCACGGACGGCCCATACATGGTTGTGTTCAGATTGCCCCCCAATGCCAGCAGACTATCCCGGATGGCCTCACCCTCAAGACGCAGCACCGGCATGCGGTGAAGGAGTACATTGGCGGGATCCTGGGTCTCGGATTCCGGGGAAACGGGCACGCTGCTCATGCGATAGGTCTCCGTCAGCATGAGCACCTTGATAAGGTCTTTGGTGGACCAGCCGTTTTCCATAAAACGGGTGGCCAGGTAATCCAGGAGTTCGGGGTGGGAGGGTCGTTGACCCAAGGCACCAAAGTTGTCCGTCGATGGTACAAGTCCCGTGCCAAACAAATGATGCCAGACGCGATTGACGTAGACCCGCGACGTGAGGGGGTTGGCTGGGTTTACCATTTTGTCGGCGAGGGCCAGCCGGTCGTTTGCCTCATTCAAGCCTTCGGGCGCGAGGGCTGTCAGGAAGGCACGCTCCACGGTGCCATCTGTATTTCGGTGATCACCACGGATGAAATAAAGAGCGTCTTCCGGGGTGCCCGCCGTAGCCACGAGGGCCTTCACGGGCCCGACGATTTCCTCGTCAGAGCTGTTCAAGGCGACCCGCATCTCTTCCCGTCGCGCTACCGTATCGGCAGGCCACCAGAGTCCGCGCCGGAGCAGCAGTGCGGTCCAGGGATTTTCCGCGCGCAACGGTGCCGTCTCATTCTGTTTCCAGGCTGCTCGGAATACGCCTTCCAGACGAAGGGCGAGGTCATCCATTAGCAGACTCTTGATGGTGATGCTTTCCCCAATCAGATCGGCCTGTTGGAGGCCGTGGGCTGGTGGTGGGGTGGGGCTGTCGCTGAGGATGATTTCGTCCACCGCGATATAGCCATCGGACTCGTCGATCAATTCAATGTAGGCTTCCCTGCCCCGATACTTGCCGACCTGCTTGCCCATGGTGATCCAGATAAAGGACCCATGGGTGTCGCCGGTGTCCCGCAGGGTGTCGCCAAAAAGCAGGCCATTGTCCGGGGTGAGTTGGTAACCGTCGATCACCAGACGCATCCGTGCGTTTCGCCCGGCCACCCGGAAGTGTATGTAGTCGCAATCGATGGTGAAGTTGGGCGAGCGAAGTATGCCCTGAAGGTGCTCGGAATCCAGCCCACTGTGTACCACACCAGCCTGGACGGGATAGAGTTCTCCCTGAATGGGCGTCCACGCCACGTCGTGTGTGGGCTCTTTGCCAAAGGCATCGCCCGAGGGAAACCAGCCCTCGAAGGTGCCATCATCAAAGGTGGCAAAGGTACGATTAGATGGGTCGGGCACGACTTCCGGTGGACTGGTCGTTTCTACACCGAGTGCCCGCGCTCGTTCGAGGAATTGACGTGTGTTTACGGAGCGGGCGGACTGGGCAAGCTGATTCCAGACGAAGAGGGGGTGGCTGGGCAGATTTACTTCCGGTTCGACGAGCGCTGCACGCCACCGGCCGAGCAGATTGGCATCCAGGCCCAGTTCCTCGGCTACTTTTTCGATGGGACGGCCCACTGGCTTCGCCGCCTTCGGCTCCCCGTCCGCCTTGGCTTCCGGCATGGGTACGCCATCGCTCGGTTTTGGGGTGTCATAGATGGATTTGGCCGCGCCCATGAGATAGGGCGCGATGGGCTGGTCGTCGATCGCGGGGACACCGTCGATAGTGGCACGGATGGCGCGACGTTGTTCACGAAGGAGTGCCCGCCGGGTGAGGGTGCCGGAATGGATTTTCTGTCCGGGATCAAGAAAGGCAATGGACTGGCGCGCGCTATAGAGGTGGCCCGCCATCGCGTAGTAGTCCCGCGCGGAAATGGCGTCGAATTTATGATCGTGGCACCGTGCGCAGGATACGGTCATGCCGAGGAACGCTTTGGACATGACATCCAACTGGTTATCGACACGGTCGGCCTGGTCCTGTTGCACGTCCACGGGCGCGTGGGTTGCCTGGTGCATAAACCAGAAGCCCGTTGCGAGTATGGATTCGTTGTAGCCGTCTTCCGGATGGTGACGGGGGGATTCGAGCAAGTCACCGGCAATATGCTCCCGAACAAACTGGTCGTAGGGCACATCTTCGTTGATGGCGCGAATTACATAGTCACGATAGGTCCATGCGTGGCGAATGGGATAGTCGCCTTCATGACCATGGGTGTCAGAATAGCGGACCAGGTCAAACCAATGGCGACCCCAGCGCTCGCCATAGGCGTTGTCTGCCAGCAATTCATCCAATACCCGTTCATAGGCGTCGGGACGGGTGTCATTGACAAAGTCTTCCACCGCCTGCGGCGTGGGGGGCAGTCCCGTAATGGTGAAATAGGCGCGTCGAATTAAGGTGCGTCGATCCGTTTCGGGTGCGGTGGCCAGCCCTTGGGCCTCCCGAGGGGCTTGCAGAAACTGGTCGACGGGATTGCCCTGAAAACGAGCGTCTTCCACGGTGGGGGGCGTCGGGTCGGTGATCGGCTGCCAGGCCCAATGCTCATCACGTCGCTTCTCGAGGTCAAAATCCTCGACAGCACTTTTGTTTTCAGGAAGTGCTTCATCGGGCCAGGGCGCGCCACGGGTAATCCACTCCAGCAGCAGGGTCGCTGCCGCGTCGGGCATCTTGCCCTTGGGAGGCATCTGGAGGTCTACGTTGCCATAGCCGATGGCGATACCAATGCGGCTACCGGCCGGGTCGCCTGCAATCAGCGCAGGGCCCGAGTCACCGCCCGAAAGAATGGTCTGGATGTGGTCGAGGCGAAGGCCACCTTTCTGCTTTTCTGCGCCGTGGCAGTCGAAGCAATATTGGCTCAAAACAGGGCGAATCTTAGATTCGAAGAAAGCCAGGTCTTCAGGGGATGCCTTGGAGACCATTGATTCTGCGCTGCTCGTGGTGGCTATCAGACCCAGCGCGACGCTGCCGAGGAAATGGAAATACCGCATTGTCTACTCTCACGTTTTCAATTAAGACACGAACGAATGAAGGTCACGCCAATTGCTACACGGACACTACCCACCGATGGGGCGAAGTCCCCCAGGATGGACTTCAATTCGTTAACACAGGTCTCTATACTACACACGATCCCACCCGAATAAAGCAAACCCATGTATCAGAGAAAATGGGCATGAATCACGGGCTGACAGGGGGTTGCTACAACCCTTGGGCGGTCAACTTGTCGTCAATGAACTTTTTGGCCCGGGGAACGTCCGATTCGTCGAGGTGTTCAATGATGATGGGAATATTGGGGTGATCGTGGGCGAGGCGTCGTAAATAGACGTCGTAGTTGAGACTGCCCAATCCCGGCGGCGGCAGCTCGATCATGCCCACACCTTGCAGCGCATGCCCTTCACCCGCGTCGATCTTGGATAAGACGACGCCCTGGTCCTGGGTCGCCAGCTTCACATCTTTGGCGTGTGCAATTTTGATGCGGTGGGAAAGGGCATCAAAGATAGCATGGAGTTGGCGGTCCATGTTTCCAATATTGTGTTCTTCAAAGTAATTTGTGGGATCCATGAGCAAGCCCAGGCAGGGGTCATCAATATCGGCGAAAAGGCGCAGGGTTTCTTCGATGGAGCCGATGACATTGTTGACATAGGTCTCCACAAGAAACGTAGCACCATATTCCCGGGCGCATTGAACCAAATCGGCAATGACATCGCGACAGATCTCGTAGCCCTCTTCGGTCTTGTTTCTGGGGTGGTGGACCCAGTCGCTGTCGGGGTCGAAGGTGCCTGTCTCACTGATAACGTAGGGTGAGCCGAGTTCTCGCGCGTGGCGGATGATGGTTTTCAGCATCGCCAGATTGGCCTTGCGGCGCTCTGGATCGGGGTGGACCAGGTTGGTGTACCCCGAAATGCAGCAAATGGGGAGGTCGTATTGCCGGAAGGTATCCCGGATAGTCTTGCACTTGGCCGAATTGATGTCCTCGACGCCGAGTTCCATGTCTTTGAACACCAAATCGAGCTGGACCGTGTTAAAGCCATGGGCACGAATGCGGCGCGCACTCTCGTGAAGGGTGTAGGGAAAATAGGCGTTCAATATTCCAACTTGAATCATTGTGTGCTCCCGCAGGTTGAGTGTTTTCAGGGCATTCGGCGTATGTTGCCTGGTATCTGAGGGCTATGGGTTTCCGCGCTCTTGATGGCCGCGAAACACAAGGCGAGGCTCTTCAGATTATTGGTGGCACTATGGCTGGGTTCTCGATCGGATTCAATGGCACACAGCAACGCGGCCATGGTCCCTTCGAAGCCATTCTTAAACCATTCGCCCGAGAGTTTTGGGCTGGCGACGCCCGATTCCGTAAAGAGGGTAACTTCCTGGTGACTGAGATCGGGCCCCTGACTCGTGATGGTTCCCCGGCTGCCGACAACGCGACTTACGTCTGCCGCGCCATGGGCGGTGGCCGCATCAAAAACTAGGGTCGCCTGGGCGTGCTCATATTCCACGAGGACCTGTCCCAGCATAGGGGGCAGGTTTGTCTGGGTCGTGGTGCGGCTTTCGGAGGCATAAACCCGCAATGGTGTGGCGTCGCCCATGAAGCAGGTCAACATGTCGAACCAATGGATGGCAAAGTCATAGAGTATAAGGTGGGGAATCTCGTTGAATACCGTATCTTTGGTCCACGTGTGATCCCAGTGTACCCCAAGGTGAACCGCTTCCACATCGCCAATTAAGCCGGTGGAAATGGCCTGACCCATGTAGCTGAAATGGGGGGCCCATCGCCCATTCTGATTGACGGCCAATTTCAGGTTCCGGGCGGTGGCCAATGCGGCCAGCCGTGCCCCTTCATCCAGATCGAGGGTGTAGGGCTTCTGACTCAGTACATGTTTGCCCGCCATCAGGGCCGCTTCAATCATGGCACCCCGTATTTCAACGTGGGTTGCGATATCCACCACGGTGATGTCGGGTCGGGCGAGCAACGCATGAAAATCGGTATAGACGGCTCCGTCCGGGGTATAGATGTCGCGCCGTGCACGGGCGGCATCTTCGTTGGTATCGCAGAAAGCGACCACCGGAAAACCGGCAGTGCGATAGGCGTCGAGATGATAGGTTGTAATACCCCCACACCCGATAAGGCCCAGTACATGTTGGGACGATTCAGGCCGGGGCGGTTGATAGGGGAGTGCGGGTGCGTCAATGGCCGTCATACACTGCCCGGAAGACACTTTCAGATCCGATTCACCCAAATTCCCGACCCTTTCGCTGTTTTAACGTCAATCAACGTTGATTCGGGGTCAGTGTACACGATAAACACGGCAATCGTTCAAGGCCCGTCTACTCGGTTAGAAACAGGGCCGCCCCGACACTTCCCACCGGAGTGTCGGGGCGTAGATGGGTCCCACGTACCCAAAATCTGATAGGGGTTATGCTAACCCAATGGAACGGCGGTGGCGTCGGCATCGGCCATTTCCGCATAGCGAATAACGCCGCTCGTGTCGGTGAAGTAGCCATGATTACCGGTAACACCATAGGATTTAGCGTTGGCATTCACGGAAAAACTATCGCCATCACCTACCAATACAAACAGATAGCCGCCACTGGCCGGGTCCCACTCACCATCAAGAAATGACGGTGTCGCCGACGTGAGTTCATCGAATTGGGTGGCAAAAACGTAGTGGGTGGCCTGATAGGACACTTGTGCGCTGATTACGGTACGTAGATTTCCAATGGCGGCGGATTCGTTGGATTGAACCCGCGAACGCAGAAGGTTGGGAATCGCGATAGACATGATGATAGCGATAATGGCGACGACTATCATGAGTTCGATTAGGGTAAAGCCGTTGTTTCGTTTCATAAGCCAATCTCCAAGGTTATCAAGAATGTTGGTGTGTAGATTTTTATGATGACTGGTGTCATGCTGAGATCATAGAGCAATGGACGTGCCACAAAGACTAACGTGTTTGATGTCATGCGTTTATGAAAATAGTGGCCTAAATAGCGGGTGTTGGGAAGGGAGTAAAGAGCAACCTTTGTCGGCCGCGCGTGACATTTTTTGTCACTTGGGTCAATTGGTTGGCAAGTATCGCGAGTTGAGTAGACGTCCCGGCAATATGATACTGTAGTCGCCTCCGACACCTGCTGTATGCATAATTCAGTGTGCGTGGTGGAATCCTGAATTGTTGTATTGCTGTGCAGTTTGTCGATTGGTAACTCCCTGATGCCCCGAAACTTTATTACGCACCCCTCCTGTGCCCCCGAAGACCTTGGTACGCCGCTACCCGACTCGCCCCATGCGACTTCCGTGGCCCTGCCGCTGTGGGATCATGTAGTGGGCTACGAGGAAGGGCGCCCAGAGATTCTCCAGGCCATGGCCGTGGGCTACCCCCGTTTTGTGATACACCCCATCGTAGCCCGCCTTTTTGTTGACCTGGAGACACGCTTCGGCCAGCCGGGAGAGCGGTGTCTGGCTTTTCCATCCCGTGATGCGTCGGATCGTTGCGCCGACTTCCTGGAAAATCGTGGGTGGGCCGTGCGCCAGCACCACGCCGAGGATGGGCCCGGCATCAACGTCGTTTTCTTTTCGGAAGAAGCGGCCCTCGATGGTAAGTCCTTCTGGCAGCACTTTGGCAAGATAGTCAGTTCCCGGCGGGCGGAGGCCCTGCTCGAATCCGCAGCCACCCCGGAAGGGGGACAGGCCGCGCGGCGTATCCTACGGGAGCGAATCGCAAAATTGACGGGTGAATCGCCTGATAATGTCTGGCTATCTCCGTCGGGCATGGCCTCTGTCAGCCGTGCCCTGCGGCTCGTCCAGGAGCGCACGCCGGCGGCCAAAAGCATTCAACTCGGTTTTCCCTATGTAGACGTGCTGAAGATACAAACCGTCAGCGGACCGGGCTCGCATTTCGTGCCCGATTACGATCTTGAAAAAGTTGAGGTACTCCTCAAGGCGGAGCCCATTTGCGCGATCATTTGCGAGTTTCCGGGCAACCCCTTACTCCGGGGTTGTAGTCTGTCGGCCCTGAGTAAACTTGCCCGTGCCTATGCCGTGCCCCTTATCGTCGACGATACGCCCGCGACCTATTTCAACGTTCAATTGTTTCCCTATGCCGATCTGGTCGCGACCAGCCTCACGAAAGCCTTTTCCGGGGAAGGGGATGTCATGGCGGGGGCCTTGGTGCTCAATCAATCCAGTCCGTTTTGCGAAGCCCTCACAGACGGGATGAAAGGTGCCCGGGAAGACCTCCTTTGGGATGGTGACGCCCTGGTCCTCGAAGTCAACTCCCGAGACTTTGAAGCGCGCGTGGCCCAGACAAATCGCACCGCAGAAACATTGTGCGATTGGCTTCGGGAACATCCTGCCGTTGCGGAAATCTATTATCCCAAATACACGATGAAAGCGGCCTACGATGAAGTGAAGCGCGAAACGGGTGGCTACGGTAGCCTTTTTTCCATCGTGCTACACAACGCAGCGCAGCATGCTCCCCGATTCTACGACGCGCTCCGCGTCTCAAAAGGACCGAGTCTGGGCAATAACTTTACCCTGGCCTGTCCCTACACCTTACTTGCCCATTTCACCGAACTGGATTGGGCGGAGTCCCATGGGGTCTCCCCGAATCTTGTTCGTGTCTCGGTGGGATTAGAATCTATTGAGGACCTCAAGGTACGATTTGCTGAGGCACTGGACGCCATCGGGTAGGGGTTTCGTGGGATTGTGGTGCGGCACAGCCCATCACAAAATCGGAATTTCGGACTCATCGACTTCGATTTGGTGTCTGGGCCCCTCCTCGGGTACCATAGCGCTCTTGATGATTCGCTAAGGCGCATCAACGCGTGACGGATTGGGACGCATCCGCCATATATTTTTTGCGTGTCGTCGGGGACTTACGCCGAACCGGAAGCCTTGAGTGTCAATGACCGTGTTAGCATGTAGTTAGCATGCAAGTGGCATTCCCCCTAAGGAGCAGCCTGTGTCTACAGCGATGAAACCCTTGAGCCCCGAGCAAAACGTCTGGCGCTACAAGATCCTGTTTTCTACCTATTTGGCCTACGCTGGTTTTTACCTTGTCCGGAAAGTCTTCGGCTCGGCAAAGCCCCTGTTGCTTGATCCCGAGGGCGACTACGCCTTTGACGTGCACGGCGTCGCCTATATCTGGACAGCCTATCTCATTGCCTATATGATCGGTCAGTTCATAAACAGTTTTATTGGCCGAAAGTATGGTCCCCGCACCTTGTTGCTAGGGGGGCTCGGCGTATCCATTGCCATCAATGTGGTATTTGGTTTTACCAATTCTCTCCCCACATTTATAGCCTTCATGTTTTTCAACGGCCTTGTTCAGGCGGCGGGTTGGCCAGGCGTTGTGGGTGGTATTGCCGAGTGGTTGCGCAAGCCCGAACGGGGCAGTATCATGGGGATCTGGTCTACCAACTATCTGCTGGGTAGCGTGATGGTGAAGTCGTTGGCCGGCTTTATGCTCTTTCACTACGGCGTGCCCTACGCCTTTTGGGCGTGTACGGTCGCTGCCTTTGTGATTTGGTGGGTAATTTATTTCTGGCAACGGGACAAGCCGGAAGATGTGGGCCTGACTCCGATTGTGGACCATGATCAAGATACGGACGATAATGCGGTACAAGCCTCCACCGATGAGACGGTAACCTTTCGCGACTATCTGCGTATCGTGATGAATCCCATTGTGCCGCTCATGGGACTCGCGTATTTTTGTATCAAGTTCCTTCGCTATGCCCTTGATTCCTGGTTGCCTACCTTTCTTTCCATTCAGGGTATGGAGGTGGACCAGGCGTCCTATTACTCCACTATTTTCGATTATGCCGGACTTGGTGGTGCCATACTTGCAGGTTTCGTGTTGGACCGGGTATTCAAAGGTCGCTGGGAACGACTTATTCTCTTGATGGGCTTTGGATTGGTCGCGGGCTATCTCACGGTGCTTCAGTATGGCTCCAATCCGGTCATGCTGGCCGTGTGTTTTGGCCTCGTGGGATTTATGCTGTACGGACCGGATACCCTGATTTGCGGTGTCGCTGCGGTCATCGTGGCCGGTGAGCGCAATGCTGTAGCCGTTGCTGGCCTTGTAAATGGTATCGGCAGTATCGGGCCGATTGTACAGGAACTCGTCATTCCCTATCTCATGGAAGGTCGGGAGCCCGCTGAGCAAATTCGCAATGTGAATATACTCGGCCTGAGTGTTGCGGTGCTCTTCGTGTTTATCATGATATTCCTCTGCTGGCAAGTACAGCGGATCCACGACCGGAACGCCGATCGAAAACGTGAAGCGTTGCCCGCGAGCTGATAAGCTTCAGGTCGGTACCTGTAGAGATTATCGTGTGTCGCACTTGCTACAATGACTCCGTCGCCACGCGGATTGGCCGCCGTGCAAACCCATGGATATAACATGAGCAAACGTATACTTGTTACCGGTGCCAGCGGTTTTGTGGGTGGCAGTGTCTTGAACTTCGCCCCCGAAGACTGGGAAATCCATGCGTGCAGCCGGGGCCCACTGCCCAAAGCATCGGCCCGGATTGCCCACCACCAATTTGACCTTGCGGACAAAGAGAAGACCAGTGAGGTGGTTGCCACGGTCAATCCCGATGCAATTATTCACATTGCGGCCATCGCCAATATCGATTACTCGGAACAGCACTCCGACGAGGCGATGGCGATGAACACCGAAGTGACGGGCTGTCTCGCGGGCCTCGCGCAGGAACATGGTGTGCGCTTTGTTTTTTGCTCTACCGACAATGTTTTCGACGGAGAAATGGGAAACTACGAAGAGACCTACCCCGTTTCTCCCGTCAACTTTTACGGACGCACCAAGGTGGCCGCCGAGGTCCTGGTCCATGAGCGGGTGAAGGATGCGGTGATTGCACGGGTTGCTCTGGTGATTGGAATGCCCATTATGGGGTCAGGTAACTCCTTCCTGGTGAAAATGGAAGAGAGTCTCCGGGCGGGGCAGTGCATCCAGATACCTGAAAACGAAGTGCGGTCGCCCGTAGACGTTATCACCCTTGGAAAAAGCCTGCTGGAACTCGCCGGGAATAACTACCAGGGGGTCATCAATATATCGGGTACCACCGCGCTGAACCGGTACGAAATGGCGAAGAAGATAGCGGCAAAGCTGGGGTACGCTACCGAATTGGTAAAGGCTATCAATTCCAATGCCATGGAAGGCCGGGCACGACGTCCCGATGATGTGTCCCTCGACAATGCGCTGGCCCGTGAGGTGCTGAATACGCCCATGCGCACGTTAGACGAGGCATTGGACCTTATCTTTCCCTGAACACCTGTGGGCATGCCAGAAACTACGAGGCGTCCTTGATGCGTCGCAGTGCTTTCCAATAGGCCGCCTGCAGATAAAATATCCCGCAGCTTGAAACGTGCTCGGGGTCGAGGCGTGCTATCGCCTGGTTCAGCAAGTCCGCTTGTTCTGCGGGAAAGGGCCGATCTTCCTGCATGAGTTGGGTTAAGGCCGCCTCACCACTTTCCCGGATGCAATACCAGACTTTACGGTAGCGGCCTTCGGAAGAGAGCCCCTCGTCGTTTCTCCAGTCCGTACACCGCATCGTCAAGTCCAGATTGCCGGCACGAGCTCCTGCCGACGCTGCCCGGTCTTCGCACTGTTCGGAAACCCGAGTCATGAGCGTATTCATCTTTTCCTTCAGGCCCGGGTCCTGCTCCAGGGTGGACAGTAGCTCCAGCGAAGCCTGCATTTGCTGCAGGGCATAGGTGGGCTGTCCGTTGGTCACCGTGAAGGACTGTTCAATCGCAGGTTCCAGATAGTGGCGATAGAGGTTATAATATTCCTGCTTTCCAGTCACGTCCCAGGTAGCCCCGTATATCATCGGCAGGCGGGCGGCTTCGTGCCCCTGGACGTTCCACATGCGGCTGATGCCTCGGGTGTCCCGTGAACCATCGGCCCGCAGGGAGTCAAAATCGTTTTCCGCGATCACATTTCGGGTCATCCGGTCTGCTATGCCCGAAAGCAGGGTGCCAATGCGTTCCCGGGTTGTTTCGCTGCACAGGGGACTGCGGGCATAGAGCCATAGTCCATGGACGGCGTGGGTGTATTGATCCCGTGAGCTGTTTGGATACACGCTCTGCAAGTCTTCCGCGCAGACGGCCCGAGCCAGAAAACCCGGTACGCCGTGGGCTGTGGCACACCGTTCGATGCCCTTGAAGACCTGGAACGCACCTTTCCGCAGCGTTTCCTCCCGGGTCACGGCGTATTTGTCCACAATGAGCGAAAGCATAACACCCGCCGATATCATCCCATCTTCCATACCCGTGTCATAACCACACTCGTTGGGATATTGCCGTTGGACTTCGGCGGCGGTTGGGAGGTGCGCCAATTCTTTACCGGGCTCATAACTCGAAAGGTAGTCGTAAAACAGGTTGGTTTTCGGCAGGTAGAATCGACTCCAGGTCACGTCCCAGAGGCCGTCGACCCGTTGGGCCACTTCGGCCGCCGAAGGCCCGTTTTTCGCAATGCCATCTTGGGATGCAGGGGGAGTGTCTTGAGCTTCCGTGGCCATCGATGCAAGGGGATGAAGAAGGAGGAGTAGTGCCAGAAGTATAGGGCGTGTCATGCTGAGAATATTCCGTCTTTGTGGCTTGTGTCGCCAGATGGGTAGATAATTTTCAACGATGGCATGTCAGGCTTGTGGAGATCAACCAATTGGTCTTGGTGATTCAGAAACAGCCATGGATTTATCGAGCAACTATGGCGATGAGCCCCACCGCTTGCTATACTGCTCTTGGAATGGCGGTGGGGGATAGACTGCCTGAATATACAAACCTTTTAATGTGCGCCCTGTGTTTTTTTTGATCAATGTCCATGCCGGGACTGTTTTTTCAAAGGATTATCGAATGAACGACGAACTTACCATAAAATTTGGTAGCCAATACGGTCAGGAAGAAGAAGCCGCGGTGCTACGTGTGTTGCGAGAGAATGCTCCGACCAGTGGCAATGCCTGCGTGGCCTTTGAGGAAGAGTTCGCGGCTTATTGTGGTACCCGATATGCGCGTGCCGTCAGCAATGGTACGGCCGCATTGTTTCTATCTATGATTGGTCTCGGTATTAAACCCGGTGACCGCGTTATCACTACCCCAATGACCTGGATTGCCACCGCTGCCGCGCCGGTGACGCTCGGTGCCGAAATTGATTTCGTCGACGTGGACCCGGTGACCTATAACCTCGACCCTGCACAGCTGGAAGCCGCCATTACGCCAGAAACGAAGGCTATTATTCCCGTGCACCTCTATGGGCAATGCGCCAATATGGATGCTATCCTGGCCATTGCGCAGAAGCATGGCATTCCGGTCGTAGAAGACGGTTGTCACGCCATCGGCGGTTCCTACAAGGGTCGTATGGCCGGTTCCATGGGGGCCACCGGCTGTTTCAGTTTTCACGAGCAAAAGAATATCTCCACCCTGGGAGAAGGCGGCATGGTCGTGACGAATGACCCGGAGATCTTCGAGCGGGTATCGCTGTACCGTTCTCATTGCACACGGGTTCACGGGGGCAATACCAAATACTGCGCATTGGATCCGGAAAAGTTTCCCATGGACAAGAAGTTCTGGTGGCAGGACTTTGACGACACGGGCTACAACTACCGCATGATGGATATTCAGGCGGCGGTTGGCTCGGAGCAACTGAAAAAAGTGGACGTGCTCAATCAACGACGTATTGACAATGCCGCCTATATGACGGAAGGATTGAAGGAGGTCGTTGGTTTGTCTTTGCCGACCGTCATGCCAGAACACAAGCATGTATTCCATCTATACCCTGTGCGCATCGACCCCGCCGTATTCGGCATGTCGAAAGAAGACTTCATTTACACCATGCGCCATGACAAAGGTATTCAGATCGGATTTCACTATATTCCTCTGCACTGGTCCACCGCGTTTCAGAACCGAGGTTTCAAACGGGGCCAGTTTCCCGAGGCCGAATCCATGGCCGAAACGGTCGTCACCTTCCCCATAAACCCACGGCAATCCAAAGAGTCTCTCGACTACTTGATTGATGCAGTACGGGGCGTTGCAGGGAATGCGTAGACCCTTTGAATGATCAATGGCCCGCCCGTTTGGTCGGTGCAGTCCCCAATAGGTGCTGCGATGTTTATTGGTCTTCGCGCGAAAGGTATACTCAGTCGCAATACGTAATGTGGGCACGCCCGTGAGCCGAATAAAGGTTTGTAAACATGAATATTGATATTCTCTATACCGAAGACTGCCCCAACTACCCATTCGCGGTGGCCCTGGTAAACGACGTGGTCAAAGATCTAAATCTCGATGCGGAGATTCAGGAGGTCCTCGTGCGCGGTCCGGAAGAGGCGCGTACGATGCACTTTCTCGGTTCGCCGAGCATCCAGGTCAACTGGGTCGATATTGAGCCCGGCGCGAGTGATCGCACGGATTTTTGCTATGCCTGTCGCACCTATGGCGGTGAAGGGATTCCGTCGCGATCCATGCTCCTTGCCGCATTGACGGGCGAGACGCCTTCCGAGGTTACGGATGACGATGTCGCCGTTGCCGAAGATGTTTCACCCGTCCGCGCTTCCAGCGCACAAGAACCGAAGATGATTTCCACACCCATATGTCCGGGATGTTTGTCATCCCTCGTTCGCTTGGGCATGCACAAGACCACGTCGGTGGCCCACAATTATGCTGGTCGCGAATATTATTTTTGTTCTCGGGGTTGTGTGGATGTATTCGAGCGGGATGCGGAGCGCTATCTGCTGGAGCTCAGGGGGCTTATCGTTTGCCCCGTTTGTCTCGGGGAGCGTTACGAACGCTCCGCCACTTACGTTGCCGTGGAGGGAAGCGTATACTTTACCTGCCGCGCCCCCCGCTGTGGTGAACTGCTCCGGGAAGACCCTGATTTCTATTTCAAACGTCTGGCGGGGACCGTTTCGAGCTCGGGGGTGAAGGATCACGACGGCTGCTCACTCGGCTGAGCGCGATCCCTTCCACAATCACTGAAATGCCAAAAAGCCAGCGGTCCACGATGAAATAACATAGTTTTCTATTGTGTGGACATGTCTGGCCCATATTCTCTATGCTATTTTCTTTCGACTCTTTGGCGATCATGACGAACTGGCGACATTGTGTTTCATCAATGTTCCGTATCGCAGTTAGGTAGTATTTTCATGCAAAAAATTACACTGATTACCCTGATTTCCTTCGCGCTGTGCGTACTCCAGCCTCTGTCGGCGGAACAGCCCGATCCCATTGCGCCCGATAAGGCACTTTCGACCTTTCACTTGCCGGATGACGTCGAAATTCAGCTGGTGGCTTCGGAGCCCATCGTAGAAGACCCGGTCGCGCTGGCCTTTGATACCAATGGGCTACTTTACGTTGTGGAAAATCGCGGGTACCCCAGTGATGATGCCAACAAGGGGCGGGTCAGCATTCTGAAGGATTTGGATGGGGACGGGTACTACGAGTCCCGAACGATTTTTGCCGAAGGCTTTACCTTTCCCAATGGCGTGATGCCCTGGAAGGGCGGCGTGTTGGTAACAAGCGCGCCTACCGTTTATTTTCTTCAGGACACCGACGGGGACGATGTGGCCGATGTGCGGGAAGATTTTCTCACGGGCTTTAAGCTGGGCGGTTCCACCCAGCTCTATGTGAGTCACCCGACTCTTGGTCTGGACAACTGGCTTTATTTCACCAATGGACTCAGCGGGGGAGAGGTCAGCGACCCGCAGCACCCCGAACTGCCTCCTGTCGTAATGGGCACCAGTGATCTTCGATTTAATCCACTCACACGGGCCTTGGAAGCGACTGCCGGTCGCGCGCAGTTTGGTCAGACCTTCGACAATTACGGCCACCGCTTCGTATGCAGCAACCGGAAACACATTTCACAGGTGCTCCTTGAGCAGAGCGACCTCGCCCGTAATCCCTATGCCGGCCTTCATGAAGTGGAAGACGAAATCGCCGGGCCTGGCAGTGAAACGAGAATTTATGCCCTTTCCGAAGCAACTACCACGGCGTATTCCCATGCCGGCACGTTTACGGCTGCCTGTGGCGTGGTGATCTATCGCGGCACCGCGTTGCCCGAGGCCTACCAGCAAAATGGATTTACCTGTGACCCCACGGGTAACTTGGTCCATCGTACCGTTCTTACAGAAAACGGCCCGGCCTACAAAGGTACCCGTGGACGGGAAGGCGTCGAGTTCCTGGCGAGCACCGACAATTGGAGCCGCCCCGTCTTCCTGGCCAATGCCCCCGATGGTGCCCTCTATATGTGCGATATGTATCGAAAATCTATCGAGCATCCCCAGTACCTTCCCAAAGACGTTATTGCGGTAACCGATTTCAGCCAGGGGAAGGGCATGGGACGTATCTATCGTATTGTGAAGAAGGGCGCGGCGGCCGGACCGACCACCTTCACCACGGACACGACCAAAGCCGAATCGCTGGTTGCCCAATTGAGTGCAACCGACAGCTGGCAGCGAGAGACCGCCCATCGTCTGCTGCTTACGGAGCAGGAAGGTACCCCGGCCCTCATTGAGTCATTGCGGAATACCCTGTTGAGCGCACCTGCACCGTTGGCCCGTTTACACAGTCTTTACTTGTTAAATGGCCACGGTGCGCTGACCGAGGCAGACTTGCTTCACGCCATGAAAGATGAATCCCCCGCGCTTCGCGAACATGGAATACGCCTGGCACGTCCTGGTTTAGCCGGGTCTGACGCGTTAAAGGCGGCGACGGTGGCTTGTGCAAGCGACGACGATGGCCGTGTGCGCTACTACGCTGCGCTGTCACTGGGCGACCTGGGAACGCCAGATGTCGTTGCACCCTTGCTCGAAGTGGCCCACCGAGGCTTAGATAACTCCTGGATTCGCGCGGCAGTGTTTTCAGGCATCAACAATCAGGTTGCTGATTTTTCCACCCAGTTTCTGACGAGTACGCCCGTGAACAACGATTCTCTGGGCGAGTGGGTCGAGACGCTGACCCGTATGGTGGCCCAGAGTCAGTCCGCAGAGGTTGCGGGTTCCGTGTTGACGACGGTGTTGACCGGCCCCATTGCGGGGGACTCGGACGCGTTCCTGGTGGCCTTGGAAGGTATGGCCGAAGGGGTTCGCCGAAATCGAGCCTATGACGGTGCCCAACCAGCGCTTAAGCACCTGCTTGCCCTGGCGGCCACGTCGCCCGAAGCAACGAAGGTTTTGACCGAGGCTATCGCCGAGGGGAAATCCTGGGCCACAGACAGTAGCGTGGCCCAACCACTTCGACTGCGCGCTATTCGCCTTCTCGGCTACGGCACCTTCGAAGACGGTGGAGCGATCCTGGGTGGGCTCTTGCAGCCTCGTGAAACCCAGGAGATTCGACACGCCGCCGTGCAGGCGCTGGGTATGATGTCCGATCCTGGTGTGGCGGACATTCTCGCGGCAGAAGAGGCGTGGGGACTCTACAATACACCCATTCGGAAGGCGGCGCTTTCTACCCTCATGTCCCGCCCGGAGCGAATTGCGGTCTTGCTCGATGGCATGGATGCAGGATACATCCCGGCGTGGTCCATTGATCCCGTCACTCGACGTCAGCTCACGAACCACAAAGATGAAACCCTGAAGGCCCGTGCTATCGCCTTGTTCAGCAACGTGGAGACGTCTGACCGGAATGCGGTTTATGAAGACTATAAGACCATATTTGCCCTGGACGGTGATTCTGTTGCCGGTCGGGAAGTGTTTAAGAACAATTGCGCCCGTTGCCACAAGTTCGCCGAAGATGGCTATGAAGTGGGTCCCGATCTGACGGGGATTCGCAGTCAGCCCCAGGAATCCATCTTGTTGCATATCATTAAACCCAACAGCGAAGTGCTGGCGGGCTTTGAAAATTTTGTCGTGGAAACGAGAGACCTCGAAACCTTTTCGGGAATCGTGGTCGCCGAAAATGAAAGCACGGTAACCATTCGCGGTGCCCTCGGTGTGGAAAATACCATCAACCGCGAAGACATCGACACCATGTCGTCAGCCAGCCTTTCCCTTATGCCCGAAGAGTTGGAGAAGGTCATGTCCAAACAGGAAATGCGTAATCTCATCGGATTTCTTAAGGGACAGAAATAACGTCTGTTTTCGCCTACAGCGTCATAGCTGTTTCGACATCACAATCGGGGTTTTGTCGTTTGAATTTTCGTGCCCCGTCGAGAGAGATTTGCTTACAACCGCGAATGCCGACTTTCTTCAGGGTGCGAATGCCGCTGAGTTCCATGAGGCCGTCGGTGGTTACTTCGGTGTAGGCGATGCCAACCTCAGCGATATTGGGCATGGTGCGAAAGCCTGCCATGCCAGCGTCGGTAACCTTCGTGCCCTCTATCCAGAATCGGTTGAGGTGTTTCAAGGTTTGGAGGCTTTTCAGCCCAACGTCGGTCAAGTTGGTGTAGCTTAGAAATAGCTTCTGCAGGTTGGGGTGTTTCGAGATATGTTGGATGCCGTCGTCGGTAATGTTCTCGATTTCATCAAGACTCAGGAAAATCAGATTCTCCATGGCAGGCAGGTTGGTGAGCCAGTCGTTCCCGAGATCAGCCCGGTCTGCATCGATTGAAGCAAGATAGGTCTGGTTCCCGATAAAGGCGCGGCCCGGTTCGCCCAGGGTGGTCCCGATGATGGATACCTCCCGGAGTGAGGTGAGCCGGTAGAGCTTTTCAAAGCCCTGTGGGCCAACCTGTGTGTTGTCCAGACTGAGCAGGAAGAGACCGGTCATATGGCTGATATTACTCAGGTCGTTATCGCCGATAGCGCAGTCATTCATCACCAGGGACTGAAGGGCGTTGGAACCAAGCCGACGCAGGGCGGATACGTTGCTAATCTGAGAGGGGGAAAAGGTCAGCTGGGCTTCTTTGCCCGCGGGAATTTCCACTTTTCCTTTGGCCTCGCCTACCTTGTTCCAACTGCCGCTGTGCTCGCCCTGGGTGTTCGCGGTATAACCCCAATCGCGAACGAATACGGTCCCCAGGGAAACATCGGAGGGAAAGGAAAGGGTCCGGCCTGCCGGGGCGGGGGCTGTTGCAATCGTGGGCGGAATCGGCGCTTTATAGTTACTGAAGAAAACCCAGCCGGTCGATCCCAGCACCAGGACGGACACCACCACGATGGCTTTTTTAACAAACTCCGGGCTCAGAAAAGCCTTGCGTTTTTTTTCGTCTTTCGGGGCCAGTTTGCCATCTCGTCGGGATTGAGGGATTTGAGCTTTGAGCTGGGCCGCCCGGGCATCTTTGTGGACGACGGTGAGGTGATCACATAAGAGTTCGGCTTCCTCTTCTTTGCCTATTCGCGCCAGGCACATGGCCCGGTTCAACATGATTTCATTATCGGACTTATAGGAGAGGGAGAGATCGTCTAATACAACGAGTGCCTCCGCCCAACGCTCCTGTTGATACAAATATTGTGCTTCATCGTACTTCTTCTTTATTTTTGGATCCATCACACTACCCGTATTATGACTGCTCCACATCAGGTGTCAGAAATCGTGCGACAGCCTTTGCACGCGTACACCCTTTTCTCCCACGAAGGTCTCACATTAGGAGACGGATAGTAGTATGTTCGAATTGTGTGGGAATTGCCAGAAAAAATCGGTCCAGTTTGCGACACCCTGTAAACGCCAGATTTCTGGTCGGTGCGCAGGGGTTCCCGAGGCTTGAATGGATATGGATGCCGTACATATGCCAATATCGGACTTAGTGATTCAAGGCGTCCGCCATGTTTTTCGCGCAACGGTCCAATGTGTTCCTGAATTGGATGTCGCGAAGGCTCAACGATGGGTGAAAGGTGACCTGCTGTGATTGGCACGGGATGTAGCGGAGGGAACTATTAGGATGAGTTGGTTTCAACTCGGTCCAGAGCAGGTTCTTCGTCGTATTGAAGCAGATGGATCTGCACCCGTGGTGCCCACCCTGATGTCATCGGTGCTTCGGGGCGTTCTGGGGTTTACCGCAGTAAGCCTACTCGGTTTTGCTCCGTGGGTAATTTTTGGATCCTATATCCACCAACACCTTGGCGAAGCCGGACTCTACGCGGTTTGCGCCCTCGTTTTTATTGCGTCGGCGGGGCCCTTGTTGCACCGCCTTATCATCGGGCCAGGTACGCTCCTTCGATTTGCGAAGCTCTTCGCCTTATCCTTCGCTGCCTATTCGGTGGCGTGGACCGTGGGCTGGATGCTTTGGAAGGGCCATCCGGGGAGCGTGGCGGGTCTTCTCGTCGGCACCGCCGTCATGGGGTGGATGATGGTTTGCGCTTTTGATGCCCGCAGTAAGACGATATCCGTGATACTTGCACTTTTTCTCCTGAATGCAGCGGGCTATTTCGCTGGCGGTATGGTGGATGCTTGGGGTGCCGATTTGGAAGGTATCCCCATTTCGGGGTCGACCCAACGCGCTGTCGCCCGATTCGGTTGGGCCCTGTCCTATGGGATTGGATTCGGCGCAGGCTTGGGCGTGGCCTTTTATCAGTGTCAGGCGGGGATACGGGAAGCTCTCGCGCGAGGTAATTGGGATGATGTGTCGAACGCAGGATTGAGTCCGTCGAATGATTGAAACATTTTATCGATGGGAATTGAGCAGAAGAATTTGTGTCTATGAATGACCTCAATAACGAGTCCGATGGGGATGGTCGCTGGCGCTTTCAGGGGCTGGCCGTGTTCCTGCTTATTGGGTTTGGGCTGCTGCCCCGCTTGGCCTATTACCTGACCGGCCGTGCCCTCTGGTTTGACGAGGCCGCCCTCTGCATCAATATTTTGGAACGGACCTTCGGCGGTCTCCTCGAGCCCCTCGCTTTCAAGCAAGTCGCACCGCCCCTGTATTTGTGGTCGATGAAATGCTGCACCTTGGTCTTTGGTGCCAACGTCTATGCCGTCCGATTGCCGTCGCTTGTTGGCGGTTGCATGGCGCTCATCTTATTCTGGTGGGTTGCCCGTCGTGTTCTCTCGGGTCGCGGTGCATTGGTTGCCCTCTATTTCGTTGCCCTGTCGCAACATCTCATCAACTACGCCGGGGAAGCGAAACCCTATGCTACCGATGTGGCCCTCGCCCTCGCCGTGCTCTGGATGGCGCTCCGTTGGGAAGAGAAGGCACCCGCCTGGCAACGGGCCCTGCGCTATGGGGGTGCCCTTGGCCTCTTTGTGTGGTATTCCTTTCCCGTGGTCTTTGTCATCGCAGGAGTCGGGTTGGCCCGAATCTTCCTGGCCCTTTGGCAACGGGACAAGCGGGCTATTTTGTGCCTCGGGCTGCTCTATGGCCTGGCTGCGGGCTCTTTCCTCATTGAATACTTCGTCGCGATTGCACCCAGCCGTGGGGATGAAGCAACCATGGCCTACATGCAGTTTTACTGGCGCCACGGCTTCATGCCTTTTCCACCCACGTCCCACTGGGACATTCGCTGGTACCGCGATCGGGTCTTCATGTTTTTTGATATGCCTGGCGGTTTTACCCTTACGGGTTTTGCGCTATTCGTCTGGGGTGCCGGATTAATTGGCCTGATGGCGCGACGCTTTCGTTTCGCCGCCATGATTCTGCTGCCAATGGTGCTGTGCCTTGCGGCGTCCTCCCTGAAGCTCTATCCCTTTCATGGTCGTATGACCCTCTTTCTCGCCCCGGTTATCTTTCTGCTGGTCGGCGAAGGCGTCGCGCGCCTGTGTTCCATCAAACCCCATCGTGTGGGGCAGGCCATTGCTCTCCTGGCCCTCGTGCTCCTGTCCACCCAACCGCTGGTCCGTGCCCTGCGTATGACCGTCGCCCCGACACGTCACCATGAATTGGAGCGGGTGCTGGAATATGCCAGCGAACATTGGGAAGAAGGAGACCGGCTATACCTCCGTCAGGGGGACTACATCTCCTATCGCTTTCTCGAAGGCCGCTATGATTTTCCCGAGGACGCCGTGCTGGTGGAGCAGCGAAAAGCCGGGCTGGAGACCGACGAAGCCGATTTTCGCGACGAGATAACGCCCCAGTTTGCGGCGTGGGGTCGGGTGTGGTTTCCCATGTCCTATGACAACGAGGGGGCTGTCTCCGAGTATGTCGGGTTTCTGGGAGAACACGGTACCACCGTTGAGCGTTTTGTTGCCCGCGGGGCCACTGTATATGGCGTGGAATTCGGTCACGAGAACGGGGCGGAATAGTCTCAGCGGGCACTTTCGGGATGGCCCGGTCCCATGTGATAAACTGGCCGAGTCGCCATTCAGTGTGATTCGGAGCGACGGCGGGGCGGATAGAGCATGTTGAATACGCAGGGAAAGATCTATGGCCAAGGTAAAAAAAGTACTGATTGTCGATGATGATGAAAGTATCCGTATGTTCGTCGCCGCCATTATGGAGGCGGAGGGCTGGGAGGTCATAGAAGCGCTGAACGGACAACAGGGATTGGACGCCGCCGAACTGGAGACACCCGACCTGATAATCCTCGACGTAGACATGCCCGTTATGGATGGATTTGAAGCCTTCAAACGTTTTCGGGATTCTCCCTTTCTAGGCACCGTGCCCATCATCATGTTGACGGGTATCAATGAAGAACGGGGCGAAAGCTATGACCGGGACCGCATGGAGGCCGAGTTTGGCGTGGAAGGTCCGGAAGACTTCGTCGACAAGCCCGTAGATCCCGTGTTTCTGTTGCAAAGTGTCATGGGAGTCGTGGGGTAATGATTCGGTATGCCCTTGTGGTGTTGAAGACGGGTGACGTGGTAGAGCGCTATCCCATCACCACCAACGGCCTTTACCTGGGACGCGGTGACGAAAACCATATTGCCCTCCACTCAAAACAGGTCTCCCGACAACACGCCCGATTCTGGATGGAAGGAGACACCATCTGGGCGGAAGATCTGGGCTCCCGGAATGGTATCGAAATTAACGACCAGCGGGTCGACAAGGCACAGCTGGCCCAGGGGGACCGGATCGTTATCGGGGGGCACCAGATACATGTTGAGCCCCTGTCCAGCTCGCAAATCAGCCGTTCCGTCATCAGTAGTGACCAGGCCGCCGCATTGGAAGATTCCATTGTCGGTAATCCCAGCGACAGCCGCTTGTTGGTGCTCTATAAGGCGGCCCAGCTCCTCGGTGAGCTCTTCGATCTGGATGAGCTCCTTGAAAAGATACTGAAACTTATTTTTGATGCCCTTCCCGTGGAGCGGGGCTTTGTTCTTACCGTGTCCGACGAAGATAGCCGCCCCGAAATACGTGCGGCCCGGTCCCGAAACGATTCCGATCAGGGGCCACCCCTCAGTCAGACCCTGATTCGACATGTATTTGATCATGGGGAAGCTATTCTCACCATTGACGCCCAGGCCGACAGCCGTTTTGGTCAGACCGAGAGCATCATGAACCACGACATACGGGCGGCCATGTGTGCGCCTCTCAACGGACGCACCAGTGTGGTGGGGGTGCTCTATGTGGATGTGGGCGACAGTTCCCTGCCCCTGGCCGATGCCGATCTCGAGCTCCTGACCGCCATCGCCCGCGTCGTCGGTGTTGCGGTGGAGAATGCACGGCTCTACCGCGAAAATATGGAGAAGGAACGTCTCGCCGCGATTGGCATGGCCACGGCCGGGCTGGGACACTGCGTGAAGAATATCCTCACGGGCATTCGGGGTGGGGCCCACTTCGTGAACCAGGCCATCGAAAAGGAAGATGTAAAATTCCTCAATCGGGGTTGGCCCATCCTGAGTCGCGCTATTGAGCGCATCGACATGCTCGTGCTCAACATGCTCGAGTTCTCCACCAGTCGCGCGCCCCAACGGACCGATACCGACATCAACGCCATTCTCCGCGATGTTCTAGCCCTCTTTGAAGAGCGGGCGAAGAAGTGGAAGGTAACCGTCCATCTCGAGCCCGACCCCGTCGGAATGGCCCATGTCGACAGTCAGGCTATCTATCGGGTGATCATGAACCTGGTCGTAAATGCTGTGGAGGCCTGCGAGCAAAACAGCGGATCTATTGTTGTGTCCTCCATCTGTGATGACGAGGGATGTACCATTCGTATTCGAGACACGGGCATTGGCATTCCCGAGGAAATTTTGCCCAAGCTATCTCAGGTTTTCGTCAGCAGCAAGGGGAGTTCAGGCACGGGACTGGGCATGGCCTGTAGTTACAAGATAGTTCGCGAGCACGGGGGGGATATCCTCGTGAAGAGTCAGGTGGGCGTGGGCACGACCGTCACCGTCTACATCCCGAAATCGGCCGAGGTCGGTGCGCGGGTGAGCCAGACCCTGTTGCAGCGTAAGAGCGCGGCAGATTTAGAAGGAAATCGGTAGTTTTATGCAGCGTACACGTCGTTTCAACCTGATGTTTATGTGCCTTTTTGTGCTCGCCTTTTTGGTGAGCGATAGCGGTCCCAGTTGGGCCCAAAACGGGAAAGATACCCCCATCGTGCCGACGCCAGATTCTCATACCGCGACCCTCTCCGAACCTATGGCCGTTCGCGACCGTCCTCTCGAATTGTCGGGCTGTGCGGTGGTAGATGGTGGCCTGCTCATGGTGGAAGATGAACTGGTCGGCAGCGTGCTGCTCGTCGAGGATAGCACCGCCACACCCCTCGTGGTCTCAACGGTTAAGCTCGAGAGGAAAAAGAAGGACCGCAAGCCCTTCGCGGCAGCCGACAAACTCTTTCCCTTGCAAGACTTTGAAGATATCGCGTCGGACCGGGACGAATTGGTCTTTCTCGTGGGCTCCCACCAAGGCAAAAATGGAGAGCGACGCCCCGATCGGGAATTCCTCCTGCAGGCGACTTGGGACAAAAAAGGAAAAGAGCTCAAAGTCCGTGGGGAGAATTACCACGTCCTGGACCAGATTGCCCAAAGCCTGGACACCCTCAAGGCACCTGTTGGTCTGTCAAAAGAATCGGTAGTCGACACCCTGAACATCGAGGGCCTGGCCTACCACGACTCGCAACTCTATATCGGCCTCCGGGGCCCCAAAACACCCGAAGGCCACGCCATACTCTTCACCGTAGACCCATCGGAAGCCTTCGGGGGGAGCGGCAAGCCCAACTGGACGCCCCAGCGCCTCGACCTCCAGGGTGCGGGTATCCGGGGCATGGATTGGGACCCCAAACGCAACGTGCTGCTCATACTTTCCGGTCCGGGACACGACAGCCATGGGGTGCCCTTCACCCTGTGGCAATGCAATCCCGACGGTACGGGCCTGACGCCCATAGTGGAGTTTCCACCCGCTATTGCGAAAAAGCTACCCGAGGGCATTTGCCGGCTGCCCGAAGACGGGGGCGGCGACCTCCTCGTCGTGTTGGATGGCGAAGGCGGCGGCCATGGTGCGGAAGTGGTGCATATTGATTGGTAGGGCAATGGGAAGACCGTAGATAAGCGAAGGTAGACCTCGTGAATTCATCAGGAAGGAAAGCGGCGTTACTACGGTCCACCAAAAAAGCTTCCAACGGGTGCCACGGACAAGCGCTCAAGCTTGCCCGTGCGAGCCAAAGCCGTTGACCCACAATTTCCCCCGGTCGCCCACCTCGTACTGTCATAAAATTTCTGCCCGCCTTCGCGCGGATGACGGCCTACGTATTTTTTGGCGTCTCGTGTTACCCTTGAAGTAATCCAACAATCCCGAACTCGGGGAGTTCAAAAACGGCAGACAATAATATTGAGGGAGAAGAGTTTCATGAGTGAAGAAATAGAAGCGGAGACCCCAGCGATTCGGGTGAATCGTTCCAAATGGCTGGTTGCATTCGGCGTGCTTCAATTGTGCATGGGCGGGTTGGCGGGGCTGGTATTTGTCTTCCTACTGTATATGGTTACGGCTAGTAGCCCCCTGGGCGGGCAATCGGGTATGGACGCGAAGTCATTGTATCCAGCCCTGGTTATGTATAGCCTGGGTACCCTATGGTTTATAACCAT
The DNA here is from genome assembly GCA_963977445.1 of uncultured bacterium. Taxonomy (GTDB): domain Bacteria; phylum Hydrogenedentota; class Hydrogenedentia; order Hydrogenedentales; family JAEUWI01; genus JAEUWI01. The sequence goes on from CAXBPH010000061.1 coordinate 29,883, forward strand.
GGGAATAGGTTCCATACAAGCACGTCGTTGGGCGCGGGTCTTAATTTTGATTACTTCCTGGTTTTGGCTCGTTGGTGGAATCATGGGGGTGGCCAATATGGCGTTGATGATGGGGAGCATAGGAAGCATGGTCGGTCAGCAGGAAGATAT
>CAXBPH010000062.1:0-29480 GCA_963977445.1 uncultured bacterium
GGCTAAAAGCGCTTCGACCGCCCTATTCTGCAACACGGCAAAAATTACGCTGCTTAAGCAAACAATAGAAGACCTCGACGGAACGGCAGAGCCTGATGAATTCTCACCGGCAGAGCCGGTGGATTAACTATGATTTAGTAGGATTGGATTAAGGCTACTTCGTTATGCCTTCATTGCAGCCGTGGAAGAATTCCACACTGCCCCGCCGGATATTACGAACGTTGTAGCCACCCTCCTGAACGACCAGGACGGGCAGTCGGGTTTGCATGAGTTGCATACCGATCGTTCTGAAAATGTCGGGGCTGAGAAGAAAGGTACCCGTCGGGTCACCCTTCAGGATGTCAAAGCCCAGGCCAACGATAAGGATATCGGGGCGAAACTGCATGACATGGTCAAGGGCCTTCTTGAAGGTGCGTAAATACCGCGCATTGTCTGTCTTGGGGGGGAGGGGAAAGTTACGGTTGTAGCCCTCACCCGTGCCCAGGCCCGTTTCATTGGTAAAACCGCTGAAAAAGGGATATTCATAGTCTGGATCGCCGTGGATGGAGACGGTGAGCACGTCGTCACGCTCATAGAATATATCCTGGGTGCCGTTTCCATGGTGAAAATCGATGTCAAAGATGGCGATCTTTCCATGGGGGCGCAGGAACTCGGCGGCGATGGCGGCGTTGTTAAAGTAGCAGAACCCACCAAAATAGTTGGCACCGGCATGGTGCCCCGGCGGGCGGCATGCCGCATAGGCCAGACGACGGCCTGCGAGGAGTTCTTCGGCGGCGGTAACAGCCGTATCCGCAGCCACACGGGCCGCGACAAAGGCATTGCGATATAAGGGCGTCCCCGTGTCGATACAGTAGTAACCCGCCTGGTCAGGAATGCGCTTGGGCTTCTTATCGGGACGACGGATGGGGAAGGTGTCGGGGTAGAAGGGTCTTCCCGCCTTCAACTTGCCTGTGACAACCCGGAGAAATTGCACAAAGTCGCTGTCATGCACCGCCAGGATAATCTTCTCCCCATGCTCCCGGGGCAGGAAGCGCGCAAACAGCCCCGAGTCCGCCAGGGCTTCATCGATAGCCCGGACCCGGGCAGGGCGTTCAAAATAACCCCGTTCCCGAACGTGGTGAATCTCGTGCTTTGGACTGATGACCATGGCGAACCGTTCGCCAAGGCGTCGCGATTGCACGGCCTGCCGGGGAGGTTCCTGACGATTGCGACGGCGGGGACGAAAGGCCACGGGGTCTTCGCGAAAAGAGGCAATGATGTTTTTGCGATAGGTAGGGTCGGCGATATGAGCAAAGCGCCGGGTCAGTATCATCTCGACCGCCTTACGTGCGGTCGCCCGTGGGAGCTCCGTAGTTACATCCAGGCCATCAAAGAGCAGAAATGCCGTGGTCGGGGGATCGCCAACGGGTACGGCATAGTCCGTGCCCGATATAACCCGTACGCCATATTGCTCATAGAACCGGATTCGTTTACGTGCCTGGGGCAGTGTGTCCTGATCCAGCGCGTATTCCGCCTCGTCGGGGTCTACTTCGAGATAGAGTCCCTTGGCACCCATACGCTGACAGTGCTCCCGGGTGGCCTCGTAAAGGGCACCGCCGATGCCACTGCCGTGCACATCGGGGCGCACGGCGATAAAGTCAAGGAAGGCACATTCGGTCTGGGGAAAGTTAATCACCAGGGCGAAGCCGTCTACTTTCCCAAAGGCGCGCTCTGCAATCAGCAAGGCGGAGTGATAGCCCTGCTCGATCGGATCACGCAGCAGCTCGGGGATTCGGGTGGCATACCCGGCCATATCGGGTTCGGGAAAGGCCTGCTGGAATATTTCCTGGACTTGTTCTATGCGGTCTCGGGAAAGTACATAGGAGCCGCCCTGGACGGCGCGAATGCGAATCATTTTGGTTAGTACTCCTCACGTGGGAGTTGGTTGGTCCACGTGCGTATATGTATACGCTTTGAACGCGGTGCTTCGCAAGAATCGCGTTGTCGTCGTCTTTCTCCGCCACACCTCCGGCGGCTCCACGGCCGGCCACTACTGCCCTGCAGGCATCCGTATCGAATAGATTTGGGACACCGCACTTGGTGTATTATGCAACCCCATGCAACTATAAATTCAAGAACCCAAATTTGGAGAATCTATCATGCATCAACGACGCATACTGGCACTTTTTGCCCCGATCCTCGCGACCTGCGCTATCGCCGTGGCCGCCCACCATGATAAAGCGGAAGATCCCGATACGACCGATTGGGCACCCCTCTTTAAAGATGACTTGTCCAACGCAATTAAGCCCGAGGGAGTCTGGACGGCCGAAGATGGCGTATTTACCGCAAGTGAAGATCAGGCCATGTGGAGTGATCGTGATTACGATAATTTCATCCTGGACCTCGAATTTAAGATGGGTGAAGGAGCGAATAGCGGCGTTGCGGTGTATTGCAGCAATATGGATGACTGGATTCCAAATTCGCTGGAGATTCAGGTGCAGGATGATTTCGCGGACAAATGGAAGGATGGCCCCGAGAATTGGCGTTGCGGTGGCGTCTTTGGTCACCTGGCCCCGACGAAACAAGCCGGTAAGCCTGCGGGCGAGTGGAACCGCTACACCATCACCTGTAAAGACAGCCAGGTTGACGTTATTCTGAATGGCGAACATGTGGCATCCATGGACATGACCAAGTACACGTCGGCGAAGAAGAATCCCGACGGCTCCGACGTGCCGGCCTGGCTTTCGAAGCCCGCCGCGGAATTGCCCACCAAAGGCCGTATCGGTTTTCAGGGAAAACACGCCGGTGCGCCCATTTGGTTTCGCAACATCAAAGTGAAAGAGCTGAAGTAGGCCGTATCAACGACTCACACAAGTGCGCGCCCCGTTTGGTATCAATTCGATAGCACGGGGCGCTTTTTTTGAACCGTTGGGGTTACCCCTGAATTCGCTTCTCTTTGCCGGCCCAAACGACGACCCGCCCTTTAAGCCGTCGGGGCCCTCCCAGGCTGCTCCATGGTTAAATGAGAATGACGAGGTCGGACTCTCGTATCAACCGGCAATTGACAGATTTGCCGTTTCCCAACCATAATAGGGGAAGGCAATGGGTTGGTATGGGGAGGGAGTGCACCACATGAAGCCGAACCCTATTTGCGACGCCGACACGGCCGCCATGAAACACCGCCCCGGCCCCCTGGTGCGCACGTGGAAGCGCCAATTTCGGGCTGCCTTGCGGGGGCTGGCCCTTCCGAAGGGGCCCCTATGGTTTCGATGGGTATTCTGGTGGGTGGCCACACCCACGGGGCTCTTTGCCAACTTTTTCTGCTGGTTTGCCGGGTGTTACTGGTGGGGACCACAATTTTTTGTAAGTTGGCTCGCCTTTTCTCTCTTCACGCCCTCTGCCATCGTGTATTACCGAAACACGAAGGCAGAGGCCGAGAAAGAGATGAATAACGCACGGCACCGCTCGTAAAAGCGTGGCCGAGGACTATTTTCCGGAAGCTTTCATGGCAAATCGATAGTTCCACCGGCGATTGGGCGCCGAGTCGCCGTGAAGGCCCAGTTCAGACACGTTTCCAAATTCCTGTATGTTGTCCGCCCAGTGAAAATCGAAGTGAGGGGTGCCGTCAGCCATTCCCACAGCGGTGCGACTAAGGGCCAATTCCATCTGGTTGCCGGAAACCTGGAATACAGCGTCGTCTACCTTGACCCAAGCACCATTTTCCCAACGTTTGACCGTCGTGGTTGTTTCGTCAGCAACTTCCTGGTTGACCACGAAGTCGTAACCCAGCCAGCCGGTGCTGCCATCCTGATCGGTGTCGAGGAGGAGAAGCATCCAGTTAGCATCGGTGGATGGGGTAATGGGGCTGCTCGTTTCCGCATAAAAATACAGAGAATCGTCGTCGCAGGTGGCTTTCATGGTGGTGAGGTCATTGCGGCCCGTTTCGTTGCGATAGACGAGTTCGCCATAGCCGGGGAAGTCCCGGTGGGTCACGTCGCCGATGGTGTCCCGAAATTCGGGCGATACCCCGTTCCAATCGTCGAATTTTCCATCGATGGCCACGCTGCTCGTCGCTTCGACCTGGGGTAGGGGACGTACCCCCTTAAAGCGCCGAATCCAGCTCGCAAGCTGGTAGTAATAGTTGTCCGTGTGTCCGCCCACCATGGGCTCACAATCCCGGCTGTATTCATGGTCGTATTGGTCGACAAAGACCCCATCGGGAAGATAGGAGTCGGATCCTTTGAAGTTACTCCACTCGGGAAAGCAGGCAGCGGTCCACTCGTTCCAGCCCGTAACGAAAACGAACTTCGGATCCAGTTCAACGGCCCGCTTCCATTGTTCTTCAAAATTCAGGCCAAGGTCGACGGCACCTTCCCGTGTATCTTTGGCACCATTGTGCCAACTACGGCCCATAGCGCCCATCTTGTGGGACATGGGGGCGGGCCCCGGCGTGTCGGGCAGGGCATTCTGGGCCACGCCGACACTTACTTGCTCCACTTCACCCGCGCTGTTCTTGTAGGCGTTCTGGGGGAACACTTCCAGCCAGCTCCACTGGTCGGGTCCACTCGGTCCGGTCCAATAGTCGGGCATGGGGCGGCGAAAGGTGAAGAACTCCAGTTGTTCCGGGTTCGTCAGCTTTTCCTTGTCGGCGAGGATAAAGGGTTTGCCGTCCCACATGAACCACAGGTCTTTCCACAGGCCGGGCTTGTATAAGTCTTCCCAGAGGAGGTCCATGACTTCCGTGGGGCTCCAGAAGGGCGTGATGAACCCGATGGAGGGGGTCCGGTTACCGGCGGCGCGCATGGCCGTGTACTCCTTGCAGAGAGCCTCGTACTCCGCCTTCCAGGTCCAGGGAGAGTTGGTCGTGTCAAAAAGCACCACATCGACGCCCGCGTCGGACAACATGCTGGCGTGTTTCCGGATAACAAAGGGGTCGGTCATCCGATAATAACCCAGCTCGGGCTCGCCCCAGTGATTGGGCGTGCCATTGCGGGGCCATGCTACCGGCCCGCCGTTTGCCGCTGCGATGAGTTTCGTATTGTCATTGGGACCCCCTTTAAAGGGATGGTGCCAGGTCCAATAGAATATCCCGACCCATTTGTCTTTCTTTACCGGGCCGACCTCGTCCAGGCCGGGCTGGGTGCGACCGAGGGCGTCTGACGCGACCCAGGTATCTGAATAGGTATCAACAACAGGCTGGGCAAAACCGGACGGCGCGGTCAGGGAAAGTGCCGTGAGGAGCAACCCGTTCAGGCAGGTGGAAAGCCGTTTCGGTGTTTTTGGGAAAAACATGGTAAATCCTTTTTCTTCAATAATTGGACGTAATCGTTCCCCGCGCGAAGCAGTGGCGGGGGCCCGGTGATAGGAGGTGAAGTGTGTGATGTAATTCACGGATTATCCTTGTATTGCCGGGAGCGATCAAGCCCGGCTTACCGTGTTCCGTTTAAATAGGCCGGGTCGATTGCGTAGACTGTGGCATTGATCATTGTTTAACCATCTGGACCGGATTTGTACATGCGATTCTTTCTCTTGCTTGCCTTGTGTTGTCCTCTCGTAGCGTCTGCCCAGTCGGGCGACCAATTGCTGACGCAGAGCACGGATTTTGCCCGCGTGAAAGCAACGGCGTGGCGCGCAGAAGGGTGGCGGGTGGAAAACCCCGACCCGGGCGCCACCATCGTGGAGGTGGATGGCGTGTTGGCCTTCGTGGTCACCGAAGCCCACCGGTCCATGGCGTGGACCCTGACCACCGAGCCCTTTTGGGTGGACCCCTTTGGCACCCTGGCGGCGTCCTACTTTGTGGAAGGGGGCATACCGGAAGGGAATGGATCGCCCTTCACGCTTTTTGATGGTTCCACTGGCCCCATAACGCCCGGAGCGACCAACGCCGAAAACCCCCTCGCGAGTGGCGGACGACTCGAGTGCGGCACCTTCACCGAGGGACTCCATCTGGAGACCATTGACCTCACGGGCGTGGAAAACCTCGACCGGGTGGCGGAAATTACCATTACCGTGCGGAGTGGGGAGGAGCCGGTAGTCCTCCGACTCAATCAATTGGCTTTCATGGCACGTCCGGCCGATGCAATCACCACAGCGATGCCCATTCAGGTGGCCACATCGGAAAATACGATGGCCTTTGAGGCCCTTAGCCTGCCGAAGAGCAATCGGGTTCCCCGAGCCTCGGCAGCAACCATGCTCGGTATCGCGCCGGGCACCTTGGACGGCGCTCCCATTCTATTCGATTCGCTGCCCTTTACATTGGACGCCTTCGCCGTGGCAACGCCGCTGGACGACCGGGGAAACATTACGGTGTCGGCGGCGGGTACGGGAAATACCCTGGCCTTCCTGTGCGGCGCGCGCCTGTGGGGCAGTGGGGAGGGCTGGTATAGCAGCAACTTTGTCCCCATTCGTTGGAAGGCACCCCACGCCCACCAGTTCGTCGCAACCCTCACCTATGAGGATGGCACGGTTCACCAGGCAATACCATCACGGCAAGATGACAAAGGTCCGGGACTCTGGCCCGGCCTGAATGCCTACGTCGTTTCCGTCGACCCGAATCGTGAACTGAGCCAGGTCACCTTGAGCGAAGGTATGTCCTACGGTCAGTTGGTATTGCTGGCGGCCTCCCGACTTGACCTGGCCCCTCCTGCGCCCGTTGCAGAGGCTCTGGAAGAGGTGGCGGTGACTGGAGCCGCACGGGAAGTCCCCGAAGACGACCTGCTGATTGAGGGAGAGATCCTGCGAATGGCTATGGATCGCCAGGGCCTTGTTCACTCTATCCAATTGGGCACAGAACGGCGGGAAATTGTCGATGAACCCTTCCCCCTGGTGACCCTCATCGATCCCGAGGGCAACGCGACACCCCTCCGGCTGGTGGAGGTCCTTGAAGTGCCCACTGGAGACCACCTGGTGTGCCTGTGGGCGGTGGGTGAAGATGGACGGCAGTGCGAATTGTCCCTGAAGATTCGGAAAGACGGTGGCCTCGAGTGCGCGGCCACCCTGAGCAATCGAAGCGAGGAGCCCTGGTCCCTCATCGGCGTCCTGCCTCGCCTCACCGGGTTGCAGGTTTCTGCTGACCAGAAGCCAGCCTACGTCCTCGGCGGGCGAAGCGCCATCATGGACAACGCGCCCATCGATACCGCCGAAGTCTATGGCGGTCTCTATCCCAACCAGTTTATGGATGTCTACGATGAGGCATCCGGTGGCGGCCTTGCCTATATGGTCTTGGACGATACGTTGGCCCGCAAGTGGTTTGAGTTCAAGCAGGACGATACCGGGGCGACCAATATGGCCGTCTCCTATCGCAACCTGAAGATTGCACCGGGGGAGCGACGGTCTCTGCCGCCGGTTGTCTTGTTGCCCCACGAGGGTGACTGGCGCGCACCCTTTCAAGTCTATCGGGAGTGGGTACAGCGCACCTTTCCCCGGACCCGCCCCAACAAATTGGACGATGTTTTTTATTGCCGACGGGACTACCCCCTGGGCGGTACGACCTACCTCTTCGACACAGAAAAGCAGGGCTATTCCTTTGAGAAAATCCTGTCGGAGTCCCAGTGGGCCTTCGGCGGCACCGACATGGTGGACATATCCGGATGGGCCTTCAATGAAAGCTTGGGGCGGGTAGGCACCTACACCACCAACGATCTCGGCGGACTGGATGCCCTGGCCAAAGGCGTATGGCTATCGCACACCCGGCGGGCCAAGGTGGGCCTCTATTTCGAAGGCTATCTCCTCGACAAGCGGGCGGCCCGTGGGGAAGAGGGCCTGGCCGAATGGCAGCTAATCCGTGCCGACGATAAACCGGCATGGTGGTCTGGGGGAATGGAATTTTTCTGTTGCCCGGGCGCAACCGGCTGGCAGGAGGCTCTCGCAGCCGATATTGCCGCCGTGGCGGAAAAAACCAAGGCAGACGCGGTCTACGTGGACCAACTGGGCATCTGCGGGACGGACAAAGAGTGCTGGTCGCCGAAGCACGGACACGAGGTGCCGTCCAATCCGATAAAAACCGAAATCGCTCTGTTGCAGCGCATCCGCGAAGCCTTGGACAAGGTGCAACCGGAGTGTGCCATCTACATCGAGCACATTCCCTGTGATGCCATGGCCCCCTACATCGACGGGGCCTTTAACCTCGGCATGAAACACACGAAGAGTCCCATGGGCCCCACCAAGTTGCCCCTGCACCGTTATGTTCATCCGGAGATACCGGTTTTTGAAATGGTGGCTCATGGCATTCGCCCTATTCCCGCAGAAGAAGATGATCTCAAACTCGCCTTCTTCCATGGAATGGGCCTGTGGCTCAAAGGACGGGGGGCCTCCTGGTACTCCGACGGCTTTCGTCAGCGTGCCGCCGACTTCTATCCCATTTACAAGAAATTCGGGGACTACTTCCGCAGTCCCGACGCCGAGCCCCATGTAGATACCCTGGCAGACGGGGTCTACGCCAATCGCTTTCCCCACGATGGCAACGTGCTCTACACCCTCTACAACGCCAACCCAACCACCATTTCCGGCCCCTTGTTGTCCCTGCCCGCCGAAGACGGACTTACCATCACTTCGCTGGTGGATGGGGTCGCACTGACCTTGGAATCCGACGATGGGTCAATGCACCTGGTCGGGAGTATCCCCCCCGAAGGCGTCGCCGGAGTCGTGGTGCAACGGAAGCAATAGGCCACACGCTGATACACCCTGGCGAGGGCCTCTATGTCGAAAAGGGAAACTACGGGTGCTTCGTCGACTTGAGTAATTCTTCGGTCGACGGTCGTAGAATGCTACCTTTTCCAGTCATACAGTAGTGGCGGAGGTTCTGGTGGCACCCTTGTCGTTCACTTTTTTCAAAAAGTTTCATATTGTGGAATAAAAGGGGATGCCGTCGTGCCACCCGATCGTGCACTTTGCCGACGGGGGTATGGCATTAGTCGTCGGACATAAAGCGTTACCTTTCCCAGCCGCGTAAACGTGAAGCACGTTCGGGTGCCTTGACCCTCGTATACTCAATGTTACGATGTTTTTGTCACAGTAGCTTTTTGCTCCAAGGCCCCGTGGGCAAACCAGTCCACCGCTACCCAGCGAGTGACAGAATAAAGGTGCCACGGACAAGCCCGCCGGGGCTTGCCCGTGAACGTTTTCTATGTAGGGGCATCAGGGTGGCAGCAGTACCGGGCGAAAGTCGGGCAAGAATTAGACACGCAACTTAGGACCATCAGATCACCTGCAGTTCCCCACGGGCAAGTTCTGTGGACTTGTCCGTGCCACCCAGACGTGTGCTTCGTCGACGTGGGTAGTGTTTCGGTCTTCAGATTGCGTTTCGAAGTCCTTCCGAATACAATGAGGCTGTGGCACTACTGAGGGAGTTGTACAATGCTGAATACTACCTATTTCACAGAAAAATGGTTTAAATATTATCGCAATATTTATGCCTCTACGGCCGTCGTCAAGGGAATTTTGGGCCTGCTGTGTCTTTGCGTTGCCCTTTGGAGGTCTACCGATTCACTACCATTTTCTGTTTTTATGCTCTCTTTCGCGGCTTATTGGGGATACGGTGCGCGGCAAGCAATACTCCGTTTTCGCGATGGTGTACTCCGTGGCGGGTTGCGCCGCAAGGTGGAATTTGATGGTGTGCGACTGACGGCCGACATGCCCGGCCAAGCCCGGCAGACCGTCTATCCGACCCAGTGTCGCCGCTACTATCCCTATTCGGAAACCCTTGAGCTCCACGACGGACCCCGGTTTGACCTTCGTGCATTCCATCCATCAATCCTTGCAAACCCTGAAAATTTGTTCGTCAGGAAGATGTTTCGCGAATGGTGGCCTGAGCTGGATTTTGACAGTGAGCTCCTTCGGGCCAGAAAGCGGCCGGGGTTCGAACGATCGACGAAGCGGCTGTTAGATGTCTTATTTGTTCTGGCAGCGTGCGCAGTGCTTTTGGTAACGATTGTGCCCGGACTGTTTGGGTATGAGCATGATGCATTTTACATGGACCTGCTGGTGGGGTCCGTCGTCGGATGCGCCTGTCTGTATGAGTTATGGAATAAACGGTTTCTCCAACGATGTTTCATCGAATTGCCCCATGCGAGCGAAGGAAATGCTTCGCTGGATGAAACAAGCAAGGAAGAAAAGTCATTGGCGACGTCGCCCCTGGGGTGACGACTGCCGTGGGTAGATACAGGGATTTGGTAGGGGCGTTCAACTGAGCGTGACTCAGTAAGGCTACCTGCACAGGGGATTTACACGATGGTCAATGCAAAATACATTCCAGACAGCCAAATTCGCTACCATGGCACGATGTATATCGTGTCGTCGGTGCTCCTCGTCGTCGCGGCACTAATTGCCTTCTATTTCGGTGTGCGGATTGGCAATAGCTTGCCGGTGGCACTGTTTGTGATGGTGATCGTGGGTAGTTTCCTGTTGCGCATGGCCTATACACAAGCCGTACATTTTCGTGAGGGGATTCTGAATCGGGGACTTCGGCGCAAGATTGTTTTCGATGGCCATCAGCTGATTTTCGAAAAGCCAGGAGCGGAGACCAAGGTCGTAGTTCCATCGGATTGTTGTCGTTACTTTTCGTTTTCTCAGACCATCGTCTTGAAAGATGGCCGTCAATTTTCCTTTCGATTGACGCCGCCTCCCCGATTCAGCTACACCGACGCCAGCTTTGCGCATGATATATTTCGAATTTGGTGGCCCGACTTCGACGTGAAAAAAGTGGAAGGAGAAGTCAAAAAACGCCAGCGCAAGGAACGAATCGCGAGACACATATTGGGTATGTCGGGTACGTTTGTTCCTTTCTTGATTTTATACTTCTCAACGGCAACGTCTATTGAATTCGACTTGTTGTACGTCTGGTGGATTAGTGCAATCTGCTTGTGGCTTCCATTTTCAATGATTATAGATTACCACTGGGAAAGGAGCCTGGAGAATCGCGTGGTCGTTGAGTTGCCGACGTTGGAGGTTGAGGGGGACGTGGGTATATGCATGGGGTCCTCTCCAGTGTGACTACGGTGTGACACCCTTGTCGGTCACTTTTTTTCAAAGAGTTTCACATTGGGGAATAAAAGGGGATGCCACCGTGCCACCCGATCGTGCACTTCGCTGACGTGGGTAGTGCATTAATCGTCGGACATAAAATGGGACCATTCCCAGTCGCGTAAACGTGAAGCACGTTCGGGTGCCTTGACCCTCGTTTACTCGATGTTACGACGCTTCCCTCACCGTAGCTTTTCATCCCAAGTTCCCCGTGGATAAACCAGTCCACCGTGACATCCTCCAATAGCGACCTTCCCTCAGGCTCAAGGCACCCGAACCCGATGTAGTCCGTCTCCGACGCCCTACCTCGTGATCGGGTGGCACCCTTGTCGTTCACTTTCTTCAAAGAGTTTCACTTTCGGGAATAAAAGGGGATGTGGTCGTGCCACCCGATCGTGCACTTTGTCGACGTGGGTAGTGCACTGGTCGTGAGACATAGAGTGCGACCATTCCCAGTCGCGTAAACGTGAAGCACGTTCGGGTGCCTTGAGCCTCGTTTACTCGATGCAACGACGCTACCGTCACGGTAGCTTTTCATCCCAAGGTATCGTGAGCAAACGAGTCCAATGCCACCCAGCGAGAGACTCTATAAGGGTGGCACGGACAAGCCCGCAGGGGCTTGCCCGTGAACGTTTTCCATGACGATGCCTCAGGTTGGCAGTAGTACCAGGGGAAGTCAGGAAAGATTCAGACACGCAACTCAGGACCATCAGATCACCTGCAGGTCCCCACGGGCAAGTCCTGCGGACTTGTCCGTGCCACCCAGACGTTGCCAGTGTGTCGGTAAGCTCAAACCCCATAACTCCAATCTACTGTGTGGGTCACCAAGCCACCGGCCACCCAAAATCGGCCATACTTCTACCGATCAAACCCTGATTTTATCCCCCTTGACAATCCCGATATTTTGCTATAGTGTAATGCAAGGTACCTTGTGAAACACCGTAGCAACCCACCAAGCAGGCGATTTTCCATGAACGCACCCGATAACGAGCTGAATTTAGGTAACTGGACGACCCAGTTGCGTAAGGGCTTGCTGGAGCTGTGTATCGTCAACCTCCTCTCCGAGGGCGAGCTCTATGGGTACGACCTGGTCAAGCGGGTGACGGCCATCCGGGGGGTGGTGGTCACGGAGGGCACGATTTATCCCTTACTCTCCCGATTGCGCAAAAGTGGACTCGTGGATACCCGTATTGAAGAGTCGCCCAATGGTCCGGTGCGAAAATACTATCGCCTGACCCCGGCAGGGGGGCGTGCCCGGGAAATGATGAATGCCTGCTGGCAGGATGTAGAAATTGGCGTGAATGGCCTCATAGAAAGGGGACGTGCCCATGAAACACTGGACACCTGAAGCAGAGGAGCGGCTGGCCGCGTATCTGGATGATGTGTTGGCCCTGGCCCAGGCGCACAGCGACGATGCGGAAGATTTCCTGGAAGATCTGCGCACCCACATCCGCCGTGATGCCGAAGCGACGGCCGGCGGCCTCGTGACGCCCCAGAACCTCGACCGGGCCTTGGCTGCTGCAGGTACGCCCTATGACGTCGTAGGTATCGAAGCAGGCGCGCCCACCATCGCCCAGCGCAATGGAAAGACATCACCGGAGGGTGACCCCATACACCTGAACGTGCCCATCACCATCGTGTGTGGCATACTCTTACCCCTCGCGGCAGTTGTCGCTGAAATTGTACTCATGGTAAACGATGCGAGTGGGGGATTGGGTGTGATGCCCACTTTCATGCACCTCTTCCTGCTGCTCGGGGTGCCCATCTGTTTTGGATTTTTACAGAATGTTTCCTACACGCCCGCCGCACAGCAGCCCCTGTGGAAACGACGTGCTGTTGCCTTCGGCGTGGGCTATCTTTTCGCCATCACCAGCCTGTATTGCTGTGCGCTTTTCCCGCTCTTTCCCGTATCCCTTATCGCGATTTTGTTCTTCGGTATCGGATTTGTGGGGCTCTCGCCCATCTTCGCGTTGATAGCGACCTTCGCGGCAGTGACGCGACTTACAAGAGGGGGTTACTACGGCAACGACCTGGAATCGACCCGCAGACGCTGGAGTGTCGGGGGATTTGCCTTCGTATCCGTACTTCTTGTTGGCTCGCTGTTCCACAGTGTGTTCTTGGTCGGTAACCTGCGACAGGCGGTAGAGGCTCCCGCAGCGAAGCGGAATGACGCGTTGCACACCCTCCGCATCTGGGGCTTTCCGGATTTGGCCCAGACCGAGAGTGACGACCGCTTGCTCGCGAGATTTTGGGACGCCAAAGGTAACATGTATATCCCCAGGGTTTCAGCGCTCCAGGAAGCCTATTTTCAAGTGTATGGTGAGGTGGCGGTGGATAGCGATCTGCGCTCCTGGTGGTATCTCAACAACGTATTTGGCAATCGCCAACAACGCCTTTGGCAACAAGGGGGCGACAAGGTCGGCACGAAGATAGCCAATCTATCTCTGCGCCAGAGTACCATGAATATCGACATGGTGAGCGAGGGTATGGCGGCCCAGGGTTTGAGCTATACCGAGTGGATTATGGAATTCGATAATGCCAATTCGGACGCCAACGAGGCCCGGTGCCTAATCGCTTTGCCCCCCGGGGGCGTGGCCAGCCGACTCACCCTATGGATTGATGGCGAAGAACGGGAAGCCGCCTTTGGTGGGCGCAGTCAGGTTAAGGCAGCCTACAGGGAAGTCGCTGTGGTGCAACGGCGGGACCCGGCTCTCTTGACGACGGCAGGACGTGATAGTGTCTTCCTGCAGTGCTTCCCTGTGCCCGCCCGTGGCCGGATGAAATTGAAAATTGGGGTTACAGCACCTCTCCGAACAATTGGCGACCAGGCTTTTCTCCCGCTTCCCTATATCGTGAGTGAGAATTTTGACCTGGAGGATGGCTTCGCCCATGGCCTGAATATCACGAGTCCGTCCAGCCTCTCTCTTGTGGGCGGCGAACTGAATGCGCCCAATGGGGCGTCGGGGGTATTCAATTATCTCGGGGACATTTCCGAGGGGGATCTCAACCGGCACGGTGCGGGGGCGATCCTGTCGATGGACAACGTGTCCACGCCCGGCCCCCATGAAGGGCGACTCGGTAGTTACGTCGCTACCCTCCTCCAGGCGCCCGCGGCGGCCCCCGTAAAAAATCGTAATGTTTGTCTGGTGATTGATGGTTCCGCCGGCGTTGGGCGGGCCAATATTGATTGGTCAGCATTTATCAAGGCCTTTCCGGAAGACGTCTCGCTACGGGCCTGTCTGGCTTCCGATGGGGGGCACCTCTGGGACGGAGCAGGCGGGCGGGACGGTCTGATCGACTGGCTGAACACCCAGACCTTCGAATTTGGCCAGCCTCTCGTGAAGGGGCTGATGAAACTCTGGTCTGAAACGATGGATATTTCCGACCGGGAGTTCATCGTGATACACGGACCCCAACCGTTGGATGACAGCCATCTTGAGCGATTCACGCAGGCACTGAAACAGAGCCGATGGAATGGGGGCGGGCAATCGGTGTCTCTGGTGGCCGCTACCCCGGGACCAATACGTATGTTGGAAGCGTTGGATGGGTACAAGGAAATCCAGAAGGTGCCCGTTATCGATAGCGTCCAAGCCACCCTGGAACGGCTTGCCCGCACCGGCCATGGGACGGATGATAACCGCACCTATACCCTCGAAAAGAATGCCGCTACGGCGGAGACCTCGGGCAAACACGGCACGTCATCCCACGTGGTGCGTATGGCGGCCCTGAACGAGGTGATGAACTTATTGGCGGTCCACTCGCCCCTGGAAAGCAAGGAAGCCACACGACTGGCCCAGCGATGCCGACTCGTGACACCGGTCAGTGGTGCCGTGGTGTTGGAGACCAAAGCCCAATATGAGCGCCACGGACTGGACGATGACGAAAACCTGGATGCCGTACCGGCGGTACCTGAGCCAGAGGAATGGCTCCTGATTATCATCGCGTTGTGCGCCGTCACATTCATTCTCTACAAGACCCAGCGAAAGAAAGTGGCTGCGTAATGAGTCTCGCCCGCACCTGGGATACACCGCTCATCCGCCCAATGGGGCAATGCCCCAAGGCAATGTGGGAGAATCTGTTCTTCATTGCCGTCCTTTTTCTGGCATGTTGGGCGGCCCTGTTGCGCTTCTGGGGCCAATGGCTGGGACCCGACGTGCCAAGCACGGGACTCTGGTCCATGCTCGCCGCCGTCGTGACGTGGGCGGTGCTCTTCATGAAGTCTGCCGACGGGGCCCGGATTGCCCCCGCGAGATACGTGCTGGCCTGTGCCACGCTGTTGTTCCTCTACGCCCTGAGTTACCCCGCCATGCCCCGCTTGGTGTCGTCGACCCTGGCCGTGTTGGCCGTGAGCACCGGGCTACTCGCTGCGTTGCCACCCGCACGGCGTCGGTGCTCCACGGGACTCGCCCTCTGGATGATTGCTTCCTTGCCCTTGGGTGTGGCGGTGAATATCTATTTCGGCTATCCCTTGCGACTCCTGGTGGGATGGTTGGCCTCCTGCGCTCTTGGCGGGAGTATAGATGCTCTGGGTGCCGGGCTCACCGATGGAAACAACACCGTTTTTATTGATGCCCCCTGCAGCGGCATAACCATGCTGCGTGTTACCGTGTTGCTCGTTGGTGTGGTTGCCGTATTGTGTCAACTACGGATAGGCGCAACCATTCTGTTGGCCTTGTTGGGTATGGTGTTGGCCATCGCGGGAAATGTCGCACGGGTCAGTACCTTATTTGTCCTCTACGGCATGGGAGAGGTCGCCCCATGGCTCCATGAATGGACCGGGCTCCTGGCCTTTGTAGAATGTGCGGCCTTGGTGGTTGTTGCCGCACTTTACCTGCGCCGGTGGGAGCAACGACGGGCCGATAAAGTGCAAGCGCCAATAGTGAGCCTGACCTCGATTCCTTCGAAACTCAGGATAGCGGTCTGGAGTGCCCTCGGTCTATCGGCAATGGGTGCCGCCATGGTGCCCTTCACGACAAATCCGCCGATCCACCAGGCCACCGGTATCGTGACCTGGCCCACCCTCATCGAAGGGGAACAGTGGGACGTCGTTGCGCCCGATAAAGAGATGCTGAAGTTTCAGGAGACCTATATTGGCGACTGGGTCCGTGGGGAATTGCGCGACAGTGGGCGAAATATACTTCTGCGCCAGTGCGATGCCCCGACCTTGACCCTGCACCCCACCGACGAATGTTATCGGGCCTACGGCTTCAACTGTTCTACCCTCGATGCGTGGGTCGATTCACAGGGCCATCTTTGGAGTAAATTCCTGGCCGTGCATCCCGATGGTCGGGTCTTTACGGTGCGCCAGTGTTTTTTCAGTATCGATCCCGATGTGACGACAACGGCGGAGTCCTTGTCGGAATGGACGGATGGGGCAAAATCCTGGCCGGATATGGCCAGCTGGTATTGGGCTGCGGCACGACCCGGTTCGGGGGTAAAACGTACTTTCGCCGTCGCAATTGCGGAAGCGCAAGACGGGGAACAGGGTGGGGAAGGGATAGACGATTGAGTTTAGATTCTCTTGGTGGAAAATGCACCTACCTGACCTGCCGGAGTTCGCTGGTTTCTATGTAGAATTCAGGCGGTTGATGTGCAGCTCAAAAGCCTAACCAATAGCCCGAATTATGTAGGTGCTACCAATGCCACCGCCACCCTGCGAGAGACTCTATAAGGGTGGCACGGACAAGCCCGCAGGGGCTTGCCCGTGAACGTTTTCCATGACGATGCCTCAGGTTGGCAGTAGTACCAGGGGAAGTCAGGAAATATTCAGACACGCAACTCAGGACCATCAGACCATCTGCATTACCCCACGGGCAAGTCCTGCCGGACTTGTCCGTGCCACCCAGACGTGTGCTTCGCCGACTTAAGTAATGCTTCGGTCGTCGGGCATAAAACGCTACCTTTCCCAGTCATACATTTCTACCTCATGATCGGGTGGCACCCTTGTCGTTTACTTTCTTCACGTAGCGTTTCTTAGTGGGAACAGACAGAATCAAAAACGTGCCACCTGGACTCTATTGTCCAGGTGGCACGGTGTCTTTTTCATTGGGGGACTATTTCAAAAAAGATACTACAACTGGCTCAATATCCATTGGCAGTTGACGACCTTCTCGACCAAGTCCATGGGCAGGTAAAAATACTGGCAGGAGGGTTCGAAGCCGATGCGTGAATCCTCTTTAACCAACGTATAGAGTTCCTTGGCCAATACAATCTCGGATTCCACCGCCGTCTTCATTTCTCCACGAAGCTTCGCCTTTTCTTCATCACTCATGGTGGCATCGGCGGCAGCCAGGGCATCCCGTGCGGTGACGAAGCGGGACTGGTTGGCCACAGCCTGGAAGTGGTTTGCAGCGGCCTTGGCATAGCGCAAGTCCGTGGCGACCTGGGTCTTCATCCCTTCGGGAGCCGTCTTCACCGCTTGTTCCAGTAAAGCAATGCCGGGACGCCATCCGTCGACGACTTTCTCAAACTGGGCCGCGAAAATATCCCGGGGATAGGGACCGCGCCATCCATCGATGTTGTCATAGGGGATGCCCCACATGGTGGCGCTGTAGCCCGTGCTCGTGAGGTACAACGGGTTGGCCGAACCCCACTGGACGGGGCAGGTGTAGACCACGCTGATATGGAAGGGATACTCGCGAAAGGCGTCGCTCATCTGGGTCCAGGCCTGTCGGGCGAGGGGGGCGCCTTCAACGCCGTAGCGTTCCGTGGCAATCTCATTGAGGACCGTGTCGATGCTGGGTGCGGGGGAGCGGCTGAGCCGTTGGGCCAGCTCGATATTGGGGGAAGGATGGCCCCCCATGGTCCACCCGATAAACATGGCGTCCAGGTTGGCTTCAGTAAGCAGGTTGTTGCAATGCTCGGCGACCAAATCCATCACGGGCAGATAGGGCACGGTGGCAATTTCACAGGTGTTGTTAAATTGAATTTCCGTTCCCGTTTTCAGACCCATGGACTGGGCCAGTTTCCAATGGGGCACGGCACGGGGGCCGGGGCCGACGGACGAGATGGAGTATTCGCCGACGGTCGATTTGATGCCACCCCGCTCGATGGGGAGGTGCCATTCACTGACCGACATGAGCCAGATATCCTCGGGAAGTTTTTCAATGACGCTCAGGGAGTCGCCGTGGCCTTTCCAGCCCCAATCGGAGATGAGGACGTTGGCGTCGGGATTACCCCGATGGACCCCTTCTTCCAACACGGAAACGACCTCAGCGAGGATTTCATCGTCGCTACGGTCTTTGCAGCGTGGGCATGCCTTCCAACCACCGTGGGAGGCGCAGTTGGTGAGGTTTTCTGAGGCGGAAATGGCATAGATACCGCCGAGTCCGGGCACTTCGGTGAAGATGTGGGCGAGGGAATCACTCATCCACTGACGGACTTCCGGTACGGAGGTGCACAGGGCCGTAAGTTCACCGCTGGTGACACCGGCCAGTTCGGGGTGCTTCTCGAAGAAATCGGCGGGCATGCCCCGAGGTTCATTGATGTAGAGGTAAATCTTCACGCCAAATTTTTCGGCACGATCCACCATGGCACGCAGATTTTTCAGGCGGACGTCATGGCCTTCGCCAAACTCGGGAAAGGTCGCGCCACCGGGTGCCAGGTCGCGCAAAACGGCGTGGAGCCAGACGCCGTTGATGCCGCCCTCAGAAAGACGCTGGAGGAAGCCGTCGGGATAGGGGTCCAGCTTCGGGTCGAGGAGGGGGTCACCAAACACGGCCACATAGGAATGGACGATGCGCTGAAAGTCGGTCGATTCGGGACGTTCAAAATCGGGTACGTCTGTGCTGAGTCGGCGAACGAAGTCGAAACGAGGCTCTCCCTCGACCGCGAGGGCATTGCCAAACTGAGCCTCCACCACCCCACGAATTTCGGCGACCCGCTTTTTGGCGGCCTCATCGGGTGCGGTGTAATGAAGGGGCTCGACCGCAGGCTTCGTGCGCCCGAGCTTGACCCAGAGGAAGTCTTCTTCCCGCAGCATGACATCCAAGTGTTCCGCGGTCATATCGAGGAGTTCCAGCAACTGGGCGTAAGGCAGGAGATGCCAATTGCGACGAATGATGCTGACATAGCCCCGTTCCCGCATCGCCGGGGGAATCTGGGCAACTTCGGGAAGTCCCATCGAAACGGCCATTGCCGTGATGTCATCGGCAGAGGCACCAACGACCGCTGCAATTTTTTCCGGGGGGACCACATTCCAATTGCGCCAGACGAACTCGTGTAGACGGTTGGGAAAGTGGGCGCTCTCGAGAGCGGGTGCGCCCGGTCCATGGGGCAATATAGATATATCCCCATGGGCATAGATACATCCCAAGAGGGCAGCCACGGTTACACAGACTATTCGGCAGGCGGAAGGTAGCATTTGAAAAGGGTCTCCGTACGACGTCCTCTAGAGGACGTGCTCCAATGGGGCTCAAACGATATGGCGACGCCCTCTGATGAGGCAAAACGGCGTCTGCCAGAGCATACGGGTATTTTTGGGAGGTTGCAAGATCAGTACGTGCTGAACCGGTCTGGGATGGGGAATTTATGGCTATTAAAAATTTAATTGGCATGCTACTATACGGTTGCGTTTCGATGTTTTATTACTTTTGGGGGTAGCCCTTGTCGACGACGATGCCATGGAAAGGTCGCACGATGAAGACCGGGTGGTCACGGTACTATCTCTATGCCAGCTACGCCGCGATCACGACGGGGTTTCTGGTGGCTTTTCTCCTGGCACCTGCAGCGGTGAGTAGCGTACGCGCGGTGTTGTTTGTTGTGTGTTTACTGCTCGTGGTGTTTCAGGGCATGCTCGTGTTTCGCAACATCAGGAAGCTCGAGGCAGATCTGGCCCGCCATCAGGAGGCCGAGCGGATGGTACATCTCGGTCATTGGTATTGGGATATACCGACGGGTGACGTTACCTGGTCAGACGAGGTCTATCATATTTTCAGGCTGGACCCGGAAACCTTTGTTCCTCAAATCGACTCCATCATGTCCCTGTCTCCCTGGCCCGATGAAAACAAACGTGATCAGGAAGTTATAGAGCGAGCGATGAAAAGCAGGCAGACGGGAGCCTTTGAACAGCGCTTTCTTTTTCCTGATGGCGAAACCGGATACTATTTCTCCAGCTTTCACGGGGTCTACAACGCCGATGGCACCGTGCGCGCCGTGCGGGGCACGGTGCAGGACATAACCGAGCGCAAGAAATTCGCCATCCAACTCTCCACAATTCATCAGGCCATCGACAATTCGTTAAATGCATTCGACATCATCGATGAGGATGGCAAATTCGTTTATGTGAACAAGGCCTATGTCAGGATGTGGGGATATGAATCAGCCGAGGAAATACTGGGGACTTCCCCTGCAAATCATTGTGCCGATGTAAATACCCCCCGTGAGATTGTTCACGAATTAAAAAATACCGGAGAGTGCATCAGAGAATTCACGGCCCGTCGTAAAGATGGCAGTGAATTTGACGTCCTCATGTATGCGCGCCTCGATCATGATTATCAAGATCGGGAAATCTATCCGACGACGGCCATCGATATCAGCGAACGCAAGCGCACCGAATCCGAACTTTCCGACTATAGAAATCATCTGGAAACCTTGGTTAAGGAGCGGACACAGGCATTGGAAATGGCCCAGGCCGAGTTGCTCAAGAGGGAGCGAATGGAGGCGCTTGGTCAGTTGATTGCTACGGTAAGCCACGAACTTCGTAATCCCCTTGGAACGATTCGGGCATCGCTCTACGTAATTACGGAGCGGACGCGGAATAAAGAGATTGATGTGCTCCGGCCCATCGAGCGCGCTGACCGAAGCATTGAGCGATGTGTCCGTATTATCGATGAGTTACTGGATTACACGCGAACCCGTGTCCTCTCGCGTCAGATTACGGAAATGGGCACGTGGTTGAGTGCGACGCTGGAGGGATTTTTGATTCCGGAAGGTATCGAGGTCGAACGGGATTTTGCGAGCGATATTAAAATATGTCTGGATCAGGTGAACGTCCAGCGTTGTCTGAGCAATATCTGGAAGAATGCATGTGATGCACTCTTGGATGATCATGGTTGTCATGTCGGTGGGGGGCGGGCCCGTCTTGCGGTGTCCAGTCGGGTAGAGGGGGATTTTTTTGTCATTGCAAGCCGGGACAATGGTTGCGGAATTCGCGACGAGGATCGAGACCACCTCTTCGAACCATTGTTCAGTACGAAAGGCTTCGGTGTCGGACTGGGTTTGAATATGGCGGCCGATATTCTCTCATTATTGGGTGGCAATATAGATGTCGAGAGTGCTGGGAATGGGGAAACGGTGGTAACAATACGTATACCAATGGGTGACTCCGTCCCGATAAGTTGAGTGGAAGGGCGGCCGTTGATTGGTATGTCGGTTTAAAACATGCTAGCGTTACCACTGAAATTGACGCGGTTTGTCCGCCGGTGGCCAAGAGAGATTTCTTCAGGGGATAGCTCGGAAAGCGGTACTATGAGGGAGAGTTTGTAGATGGAATGGGAATCCAATGCGACAGCACGCTACCAGGCCTGCTGGGACGATATAGAGCGGGCGTGTCAGCGCATAGGAAGCAGTAGAGAAGAAGCGTTGACGCGCTATGAGGCAGCGGTACAAGGCGAGTTGGCGCGTCGCGCTGAGCCTGTGGTGACGGTGTTCGTGTTAGACCAGATTCTCCAAGACATCGGCGCACCCGAAGCGATGGCAGGCGTCGCACCGGTCGGGGCCGCTTCAGGGCCGCCACCATTACCCACGCCCCCGCCATTGCCCAGCGCATCCATCGTCGCGCCGTCTCTCGCGGCCCATGCTACGCGCCGCCGGAATGCAGCATTGCCTAAGGAGGAGGGGAAGAGCCCCTATCTACTTGGGTGTTCCATACTTGCCGTTTCCATGGTCTTATTCATAATCGCCACGACTTTTGGAATGCCCTATCTCGTCAAAATGGAATGGGAGGCCGACCGAAGTCAGTGCGCCGCTAACATTGCAGAAATCGGTCAACTCGTGTCATTGCATAGGGACCCGCAGACGGGATACTTCCCGCCCCTTGCCGTCGGTCAGGAACCCTTCCTTTTTGGCGGCGAGGCATTCGACCAACTGGAAGTTTCACTCCTGCGTTGTCCCAGTGCCTGGTATGAGGAGGAAGACGAGGAGGAGATTCTATCGGACGCCGACTACATCTATCTCGGTTACGCAGTACGCAACCAATCCGAGATGGATTCTTATATCAAAAACTACGTCAGTAAAGGGGGGGTGATCGAGGAATTCATGGCGCAGGACCGTATTCACCACGGCCCCACCGGCCTCCTTGAGCGTCTCCGCCCCGATCTTCCAGATGCCGCGGCTATCCCCGTGCTCGTGGAATGGAATGTCTACCATTTTCCTGACGGCGGCCACGTGTACTATCTCGATGGTCACGTGGAGTACCTCGCAATGGAAGAGGCCTTTCCCATGACGGAAGATTTCTTTTCGTCAATTTACGACGGCATGGCCGCAGAAAACCTGGGGAAGTGCGAAGACAACCTGCACGGTATCTGGGAAACGCTGGTGGCCCAGGCCGAGGCCAATGAACAAGTTTATCCGCCCTTGTCCACCGAATTGGATAGCTTTATCTTTGGGGGGGAGGCCCTCTCCGCTGTCGACGCGGCCTTACTTCGTTGTCCCAGTTCCGGCTATGAAGAGGTGGCCGGCTCCATCTACGGGTCGGACTACTACTATTTGGGCTATGCCATTGACGATCAGGAAGCCATGGATGACTTCGTTACCGTCTATCGGGAGTCGGGTGGCACGAATGGGAATCTACCTCAGGGTGACGGTCTCCAGGGGCTTCACCGTCAGATTCCGAGACTCAGGATGGACTTGCCCGACGCCGATACGATACCGATTCTGGTGGAGTCGGAGGGCAATCATGCCGATCAGGGGGCCCATGTCGTCTATCTTGATGGGCACATCGATTTTATACCCTATGGAGATAAATTTCCCGTCACCTCTGAGTTCTACGAGGGACTGAACGAAGCCCTCGATTTTCGGCATCGTGCGCAGTGTTACGAGAACCTGGTAGCCCTGGGACAACTCTTGAAGGCGGAAGGCGAAAAGAACGAGGGCAACTATCCCCAGATCGATCCCGATGGAGAACCCTTTCTTTTTGACGGTGAATTGCGTGAGACCATGGATATTAAGCTTTTGCGCTGTCCGGCGATGGCGTATGAGGGGGAGTCGGACGAAGATATAATCTACGACGCCGACTATATTTACCTCGGATTTGCCATCCAGAATCACGCCGAGCTCGATACCTATATGTCCATATACGGAAATGAGGAATTCGGGGTCGATGGCCTGAATCAGTCAGATGTGCTCAGCGGAACGGCTGGAGACATCCCGAAATTACGACAGGATCTTCCCAACCCGGAAAACATCCCGGTTCTCATTGAATGGTGCGGTTTTCATAGCGCTTCCGGAGGGCATGTTTTGTACCTGGATGGCCATGTGGAATTTGTCTCCATGGAGAGCAAGTACCCGATGACGACCGGATTCTTCGATAGCCTT
This sequence comes from uncultured bacterium, assembly GCA_963977445.1. Lineage (GTDB taxonomy): Bacteria > Hydrogenedentota > Hydrogenedentia > Hydrogenedentales > JAEUWI01 > JAEUWI01. Next base: position 23,533 of record CAXBPH010000062.1, read on the forward strand.
TATCCAGATGCGGAGCCGGAGTCGCCGTGGTCTCTCTTTTGGGACGGCGTGCGACAAGGCTTTCTTGAGGGGCCGTAGCAGGCGCTACCCAGGAATATACGCACAACCTTCCGTAGCGGGGGGGCTCAGGGGCCCCGTTCCCGATCCATGCTGTACTGAACGAGGCAGATTTGCTGTAGTACATTCACCCCGGATGTGCGCAAATAAGGGGGGCAGCCTGCCGGCGCGCGACTTCTTGCGCGACGGTGTTCAGCGAAGACACCTATGGCCAGCATTATCCCGCAGGCTACGTTGCTATCCATGGCAAAAAGAAGGTTTGCGACCTTACCCGAGTGCGGGTAGTGTTCAATTGAACATATCTGTTATGCGCATTTGTGACCTTGCTTACAACCACTCGGCCTAAAATCATCTATTTGGAATAGATATAATGGGTGTTTTGGAGGTGTTTCGCGACCGATTGCTCAAAGGAAGTGTTGGAATGACTCTTGCGTCATCCATCGTGTAGGTTGACCAAGTCACCAGCGAGGAGAGCAACAAGAGGTGTCGCAGCGCATGAACGGAACATATTACTTGGCGTTTTTACGCAAAGTCACCGTTGTCGCCAGTCTGGCAGCAATCGTTGCAGGCTGTTCCGAAAGCTATCCGCCGAAAGAGGGCCTCTATCAACGTCAGGTTGATGGTGAAGTCTTTGATATCACGCCCGTTCGGGGGGCACTGAAACCGCTCCGATACAAACGGGGCTCCTTCGACTATGCCTGCACCGAGTGTCACAATGACTTCGCCAGTCCCCGTCGCCAAAATCCGCTTCAGGGCGAACACGCCGACATTGATGCCCGTTTTGACCATGGCATGAATACCTATTGCGTCAATTGTCACCACCAGACCGACCGGAACGTTTATGTAGATCACGATGGCAGCCCCATTCCATCGACCGAGCCGGCGCGGCTTTGTGCCAAGTGTCACGGTCCCACCTATCGGGAATGGGAACTGGGAATTCATGGACGCCAAAACGGGAGTTGGGAACGAAACAGCCCGAATCGCACAAAACTCCTGTGCATTCAGTGCCACGATCCCCATCAGCCCGCTTTTCCGATGATGGTACCCGATCCGCCCACCATAGTGACTCGGTTTGATGTCGGGGGTGCAGAGGAATCACCTCATTCACCGGCCAATGAAAGCGCAAAACCACGAGGGGAGACGGAACATGGCAGATGATGTAAGCAGCAAGATTAAGCGGCGAAGCTTTCTGAAAGCCGGGGCTGGTGCAGCCATTGTTGGTGCCCTTGTTGCCACCGTGGCCCCCCTGCGCAATCTGAAGGCCGGTTCGCTGGATGGTTTCTTCCAGCAGCACTATAAACGCCTGTCGGTGGCCGATTTGCAGGCCATCATCGCGCGATTGGAAGGGGAAATCGGGCGGGACTATGGTGCGGCCGTTTCCATAAAAGACCCGAAGCCAAAGCCCGGGGTGCGCTTTGCCTATGCCCTTAATTTGAGTCGCTGCAATGGCTCCCGGCGTTGCGTTACGGCCTGTGTACAGGAAAACAACCAGTCCCGTGATCCCGCCATTCAATACATTAAGGTGCTGGAGATGCCGAGCGGGACCTTCGATTTGGAGAAATCGGATCAGCACTACGACCATGAGCAGGTCCCTATGGATGGTAAATTCTATCTGCCTGTCCAGTGTCAACAATGTGAGGACCCACCCTGCACCAAGGTTTGCCCGGTGGAGGCGACGTGGAAAGAGCCGGACGGAATTACCGTCATCGATTACGACTGGTGTATTGGCTGTCGCTATTGCATGGCTGCCTGTCCCTACGAAGCACGTCGTTTCAATTTCAGTAAGCCGGAGATACCCACGGAAGATATCAATCCGAACATGGGTTATTTGAGCAACCGAATCCGGCCGGCGGGCGTGGTGGAAAAGTGTCACTTTTGCCTCCACCGAACGAGAGAAGGAAAGAATCCAGCCTGTCTGGAAGTGTGCCCCACGGGAGCGCGGGTCTTTGGCGATCTCAATGACCCCGAGAGCGAGATTCGCTACATAGTTCAGAACAAACGAACGTATATCTTAAAGGAAGAGGCGGGTACCATACCGGCTTTTTTCTACTATTTTGATGTGTAAAGGTAGCTGGTAATGGTGAAAGACTACATACAATTCCTGGGGCGGGCCTGCAAGCTCAGTTTTACGGGTGGTAGCACCTTTTATGCGTGGATGATTTTCCTCACCATTCTCTGTGGCATCGGGGGAAATGCCTACATGAACCAGTTCGTAACGGGGCTGGCCTCTACCGGTATGACCGACCAGGTTTCCTGGGGAGCCTATATTGCCAACTTCACTTTCCTTGTGGGGGTGGCCGCCGCCGCCGTGATGCTGGTGATACCCGCCTATGTCTATAAGAACAAGGAAATGCACGATGTCGTGTTGTTCGGGGAATTGCTGGCCATAGCCGCCATTGTTATGTGTCTCATTTTCGTGACCGTCGACCTGGGACGTCCCGATCGGTTCTGGCACCTCATACCGATAGTCGGAAAGTTTAATTTTCCCATATCCCTGCTGTCCTGGGATGTGATCGTGTTGAATGGCTACCTGCTGTTGAACCTTCACATCTGCGGCTATCTTCTTTTCTGCAAATACATGGACCGGAAACCAACTTGGCTGTTTTATATTCCCTTCGTCTTTATAGCCATCCTCTGGGCGGTAAGTATTCACACGGTTACAGCGTTTCTCTATGTCGGCCTCGTGGGGCGCCCTTTCTGGAATGCCGCGATAATTGCCCCGCGCTTTTTATGCTCCGCTTTCGTGGCGGGTCCCGCTATATTGATACTCGCATTTCAGGTGATCCGGCGAATTTCCGACTACAGAATTCCAGACAAAGGCCTCCATCTACTTCGGAATATTGTAACGACGGCGCTGCTTATCAACCTTTTCTTGTTTTCGTGCGAAGTCTTCAAAGAGTACTACTCCGGTGCCCTGCACAGTGCGTCCATGACCTATCTGCTACAGGGGCTCGAGCACCACGGGGAGACCTACACCGCGTTGGTGCCCTGGATTTGGTCCGCCTTGCTACTCGAAGTTGTTGCCGCCGTCATTCTCATTACACCCCTTGGTCGAAAAATAGGCTATCTGGACGCCGCCTGTGTGTGCTGCATCATCGGGGTCTGGATCGAAAAAGGTATGGGACTCATTATTCCTGGATTTATTCCTACGCCACTGGGGAACGTGGTGGAATACGTTCCCAGCACAAACGAACTACTAGTCTGTATGGGCACCTGGGCATTCGGAATTCTGTTGTATTCCTGGATGCTGCGGCTGGCCATTCCAATAATGTCGGGACAATTCAGCCATAGGCATGGAATCGCCCTGTCGTCACACCACAGTGAATAAAGGAGAGCACAATGAAACATATGGGATTTCTCACGTTGAGCGCACTGGGGCTGGGGTTGCTCTGTGGTGCGAGTCCGGCACCCGCCGGCTACGTATTGACCGAATTGTCCGGAGAGTCCAAGGCATGTATCGAATGCCACAAAATGCAAAGTACCGTGATCTATGAGCAGTGGGGGGATAGCAAGCACTTTCGGGGCAACATCGGCTGCTTTGAGTGTCACAAGGCGGAGCGTGAAGATTTAGATGCCTATGATCACTATGGCGAGGTCATTGCCACCATTGTGAGTCCCAAAGACTGTGCCCGTTGCCACGAAAAAGAAGTGGAGCAGTTCGTCGCATCCCACCATGCAAAGGCGGCCCGAATTCTCGGCTCTCTTGACAATGTTCTTGCGGAAGTTGTGGAAGGGAACAACGGTTTTGTGACCCCCATGTTTCCCATGGGTGTCTCGGCGGCAGCGGTAAACGGTTGTTGGCAGTGTCATGGGTCCGAAGTGAAAGTCATGGACAATGGCCGACTGGACCCGGCGACCTGGCCCAATTCGGGTATCGGGCGCATTAATCCCGATGGCTCTGAGGGCTCCTGCTCGGCATGCCATTCACGCCATGCCTTCTCGGTGGAGCAAGTGCGTAATCCCGAAAACTGTGGTAAGTGCCACATGGGACCTGACCATCCCCAGATCGAAATTTATAACGAATCTAAACATGGAGTCGCATTCCGGGCCAACATCGATAAGATGAACATGGACAGTCCGAAATGGATTGTGGGCGAAGACTACAGCGCCGCTCCTACCTGTGCGACGTGCCATATGAGTGCGACCAAGGACCAGCCAGTTACACACGACGTGGGTATGCGGATCAGCTGGAACAATCGACCGGCGATTTCCGTTCGGCCGGAAGTTTCCGATGCGAAAATGGATTTGCCGGGTAAAGATGTGAGTTGGGAGGAGCGACGGGCGAACATGCAGAACGTCTGCATAAACTGTCACAACCAGAATTACGTCGATGCCTTCTATATCCAATATGATGGTCTTATCGATCTCTATCATGAGAAATTTGCCGAGCCGGGAATCGAGTTGATGGAGATGGCAAAGCCACTTATGAAACCCGTGGCCTTCGGAAATAAGATCGACTGGACCTGGTTTGAGCTCTGGCACCACGAAGGTCGGCGTGCCCGTCACGGTGCTTCAATGATGGGCCCGGATATCACACACTGGCACGGGACCTATGAGATCGCCAAGCATTTTTACTCGAAGTTGATACCTGAGTTGGAAGAACTCGTCGAAAAAGGTCGGGCGTCGGAAGATCCGGAGAAAATAAACGCTGCCGATCTTCTGGAAGCGAAGATTGAAGAAGTGCTCAGTAGCAATAATCACCGCTGGTTCAATGGCGAAATGGACGAGGCCGAGAAGGCGGAACGCCAGAAGCGGACGGAAGAATTCAAAGCCCGGTATAAATAAGCGAGCGAAGTATGACCGATGAAGCAGAGAGCATACCCTCTCCCGAGGATATGATAAAAATGTTGTGGGCACATGCTGATGGGGCTGCCGAGCGTGCGTTAGAGCAGCTCGGCACCCCGCTGTGCAGTAACAATTTGTCGACATTCTTGAGCGACGATGCTTGTTTGCGTTTTTCGACATCGCTGCTCTATACGGAGGAGGGGTTGGAGAACGGTCAGTTCGCCCAGCCATTTTTCTATACGGAAGGGGAATCGCGCTGTTGTAAGTTACATATTCACCCCCGCTATAAGCGCCTGTCGGAGGCCATTCCCTACCTGGTGGCCTATATGGTGGCCCCGATTAACTATGGTGAGGTGGCTGACAGCGAGTTGTGTGAGCACTTGGGCTCCATGTTGGTAAAGGTGGATCGGGAGACGTTCTATCAGGAGATTTGCAGATTGGCCGATTGGCGGCCTTCTGCAGGCGACAATGTGTGAACGTAGCTACGATTTTTGCCACTATGAAGTTACGGACTCAATATGCGTTGAACAGCGTCAAGCAGGGTCTGGAAGCGGTAGGGTTTCCTGATATGACCGGCGGCATTGGCAATCATATATGGGTTGTTGGTTTCGATGGGCTAAGACCAGCCGTGGCAGGTTTGGTGGTCAATACTACGGCAGAATTAGACAATTCCGCTCTCCATTCGCTAAGGTTACCGGCACACGTTGTGGTCATTCACGTTCCGCGAAGCTCAACGCACGTGGACTTAATGCCAACTTCTATCTGGCACAGTCACCAATTTGTTCTATCGTAGCATAGCATACAGAAAGAGAGTAGACAGTGGACGGTATCGCCCTCAAAGCAGCCCTGCGCGCCGGGAAACGGGTCTACGGGTCTTGTGTAGTATCTCCTTCGCCTTTGTGGCCTGCCATGATAGCCGGAACAGGCCTCGACTTCGTCTTTATCGACACGGAGCACATCCCCCTGGAGCGCGAGACGGTTTCCTGGATGTGCCAGTCTTTTGCCGCCCGAAATCTGGCCCCGGTGGTCCGTATTCCGTCGCCCGATGCGTATGAAGCGTGCAAAGTGTTGGATGGGGGGGCTGTTGGCGTCGTGGCACCCTACCT
>CAXBPH010000063.1:0-29057 GCA_963977445.1 uncultured bacterium
GGGTTTACGAGCAGACCCGGAAACGGATTTCGACGGGTGACCTTAATCGTTTTATGGATGAGGTGAAACTCAAGCATAAGCCGCCGTCACAGAAGGGGAAGTTCGCCAAGATCCTCTATGCGACCCAGACCGCCATTCGTCCGACCACGATCGTGCTTTTTGTCAATCAAAAGCGCCTCTTTCACTTCAGCTATATGCGTTTCCTGGAAAACCAGTTACGTGAGAAATACGGTTTTGAAGGGGTTCCGATCCACCTGGAATTGCGCGAAGGAAAACCACGGGAATGAGCCTGACCCCCATGATGCTGTTGGCGCTGGCACTAAGCTACGCCCTCGGTTCCCTGCCCTCCGGGTTGTGGTTGGGGCTCTGGTTTCGGGGCGTCGATATTCGCAATGAAGGCAGCAAGAACATTGGTGCGACCAACACCATGCGCGTGTTGGGCAAAAAACTGGGCGCGATAGCCCTGTTTTGCGACATCGTGAAAGGTCTGGTGCCCGTCGTGCTTTTTGCCCGACTCGAAGCGTCGGATCTCCATTTGCCCGTAGCCTGTGGCGTGGCGGCGGTGCTGGGTCATTCCTTTTCCGTGTTTTTGCGATTTAAAGGCGGAAAAGGGGTCGCTACCAGTGCGGGCGTATTTCTCGGGCTGGCAACCTGGCCCGCCTTGATATCGATTGCTACTTTCGCCGTGCTGGTTGCCATAACCCGCATGGTGAGCGTTGGTTCCATCGGTGGGGCGATTGCGCTGGCAGTCAGCGTATGGTTTTTTCCCCTCACTACCCTTGTTCGGGTCATGGCGGTACTTATTGCGGCCCTGGTCATTATTAAACACCGCAGTAACGTGAAACGGATTGTGCAGGGTGAGGAAAACCGGATTTGATTCACAACCAGGGCGCTTAGCCCCCCTTTCCACGGGTGACCGCCGGATCGCGTTGGGGGTTGGCCTTGCCGCGCTGCTGATTTATCTGCTGACCCTGGCCCCGACCGTAACGGGTGAGGACAGCGGGGAACTGATCGGCGCGGCCTATTCGCTGGGCGTTCCCCACCCCCCGGGTTATCCAGTCTGGACCTTTCTCGCCCATCTGTTTACCTGGCTCCCCATTGGTGCCGTTGGGTGGCGGGTCAATTTGTTATCGGCCTGTTGCGCCGCCGGCACAGTCTCCCTGCTCACGCTTCTGGGCATCGGCCTCACGCGAAACCGGGGGGCGGCCGTCCTCGGGGCCTTGTGCTTTGCCTTCTCCCGTGTATTCTGGGAGCATGCCCTGATTGCCGAAGTTTATACCTTCACGACCCTTTTCATGGCCCTAATCCTCTACCGCTGCCTCCGTGTTTGTGACGAGGGATCTTCGACGCACCTGTATACCACGGCCCTGCTCGCGGGAATGGGGACGGGGGTACACAGTACCCTGGTGCTGCTCCTGCCGTTCTGGCTGATTCTTCTTGTGCATCAAAGTCCCCTGCAATTGCGTCGGTCTCTCCCCCACTATCTCAAGCTCGGTGTGGCGATGTTGCTGGGGACAGCCGTGTATCTCTATCTCCCCCTGGCCTCCTTGCGTAATCCCGCCGTGGATTGGGGAGATCCCGAAACCCTGTCGCGCTGGTGGGACGTGGTACGCCGGGCCCAATTCGGTTTTATGGTCGACCAATACCCCCATAGTCTGCCTCGGTTTTTCGGACAATGCCTCACCATGACCCAATTCTGGCTCCGCGATTTTGTTGGTCTGGGGGCCTTGTTGGGACTGCTCGGGTTTGTGCTGCTTGGACGTCGCCAACGCTATCTTGCCTGCTATCTAGTCGCCATGGCCTTGGCTACTTTGCTGGCGGCGGTGTATATGCAAAATTTCGAGCACAACCGGGAATGGCTCTGGGTCATGCGGGTCTTCCTGCTGCCCGCAGAGTTTATTACCGCCATTGGACTTATCGCTACCTTCGCATGGCTCGGCGAAAACAATAAGAACCTCCGTGGATTCGTCGTGGGCCTTGGCGTTGCTTTGCTGCTTGCCAGCCTGATGCACAACAGTACGGTTAACAAGCGGGGTGATTATGTTGCCGAGGACTACGCCCGAAACATTCTCGCCTCCCTGCCGGAGAATGCCGTTTATGTGCCCGTAGCCGACCACCAGGCCTTTCCGGTGCTGTATCTACAGGTGGCAGAAGGGCTGCGACCAGATGTCACCTTGTTGCGTAAATATGGTTACCTGGATTTGGCCGCCGTGCCCGGACTGGCCGAGGCGGGCGAAGCCGAATGGGGCCATTTTCCCCTTCGTCGCCATGATCCCGAAATCCTCAATTGGATACTGGAAAACACCGATCGCCCCGTCTATCTATTCCCCCAGGAAGCGACTTCGGGCCTTGAGGCAAGTCTGATTCCCACCGGGTTGCTTCTCCAGGCTCTCCGGCCCGGTGAATTGCCCCAGGAGACGCCCCTGAGCGCGCTGACGTGGCGTAATCTCCTTCCCACCCATCCGGTTGCCGATTATTCCCTTTCGCTCATTCAATACGACTGGGCCACTGCTGCCGCCCGAATGGCCTTTTCTGATGGCGACGAGACAGCGGCACTGGAACACGTTGCGGCGGCCGCAGATTTTGGACATCGCGAATCGGCGATTCTCCACAATCTCGGCGTCCTGTGTGCGCGAAATGGTGCCTATGGGCACGCTGCGTCGTATTTCCAGGAGGTTCTCGAGCAATCGCCGGAGAATGACGCCGTCCGCAGCAAATTGGAGCGCGCGCAAGCGTTGGCGGCAAAATCAGGGGCGTAGCCGTACAGGCCGTTGTCGGAACTCAGAGTCCCTGCTGGTTTGTAATCCCACCTGGTGGGCTGAGCAAGGAGTTCCACGGGTCTTCTTCCTGGATCGTAAATTTCTGAATGCGTACCTGTTGGGTTCGCTCGTTCAATACGCCCGTAAACTCCACCGACTTTCCTCGGTTTTCCGTTCCCAACCAGAGGTCCCGAGTCGCTTCGAGGGGCACCATGCCGACCATGGCATGGTGAAGCTCATCGCATGACTTCCCGTTTTTTGTGGTGATATGAAGGGCAGCAATCGCGTTTAACTCGGCGAGAAGTTTGGCGTCGTCCTGTAGTTCTTCTGCCTTCAGTCCGGGGTATAAGGCAGTGACCATGCCGGTTGCGGTTATCTCCGTCGATTTCGATGCTTCTTCTTGCTGCGAGGCGGCCCACACGGTCCCTGCAGCGAGCATGACAACGCACGCGAAGTAGCCCATTGAACGATTCATTGTGATTTTCTCCCAGTGTCGTGATGGGATCACCGTGCCCCATCTACTACATAAACGATTGGGAGGAGAATGTGTTTGAACGGAGACGACCACGGCGTGGAGATGTTAATGACTTACATCGGACGTCTTGGCGGAATAGGCAGATTGTGTAGTTGGGCAGCGATGGTGACCGTCGGGGCCGTTCCCCCCTGAGGGTAATGCACTCAGGGGGACAGCCTCGGCGGTCTACACGGGTCGCGCTGCATCGACTATCGTTTTGGCACCAAGACGTGGTGAATTTATTCACCGGGCGTGCCGGGCCGATGCAGTCCCCGGGCCACGCTTCACTAACTATCGTTTTGGCACCAAGACGTCGTCTCGTTATTCACCGGGTGTGTTGGGCCGATGCAGTCCCCGCGCTGCTATTTCTCGTCGAGATTGGCTTTCATTTCTTCATCGGTGGGTGTTGGCGAAGGGACACCGCCTTCGGGGACGTCGAGGCCAGCAGACCAGACAATGGCATTCAGCACGAGGGTACGGAAGTTATCGTCCTGCCACCCGCGATGAAAATGAGCGCCGGTGAAACCAAAACTACGGCCACCACCAGGACGGTCGTAGGCCCAGGCCATGTGCTGGGCCTCGCCCTTGGCAATCGCCTCACGCACAAAGGGGTTGCCTTCGTGGGGACCGTCTTTCCGGTCCATAGTAGAAACAGGAGGCACGGTGGTGAGGATGGGTGTAACACCCTTCATGCCGTCGACAAAGCGCATGTGGAAGTACCACTCGTCGTTAATTTCGAAGGGGTTGACGCCGGTGGTGATGGCGTGTGTGGGTAAGGTCGTGTAGTTGGCGGTCCAGTGTGGGTTCACGGACCAGTCGGGTTCAAAATAGCCGCCCAGCCACTCCAGAAACTTGTCGCCACATTCCCCTTTGGTAGTTTCCACCGCGTAGTGGATGCAGGTGAGGCCGACGCCTTTGTCCATCAGCTTCTGGAAGAATTCCAGGTTCTTGTTGAGGACGTGTCCCCCACCACCGTCGCAATAGATAACAACGGACGACGCCCCGTCGAAAATGGAGGTGTCTTCCGGCCAGCCGTAGGAGGTGACCACGGCTTCCACGTTGGGCATATTTTCGTTGAGGCACTTGGCCAGAAGCATGCTTCCGGCACGGTGTTCGTGGTCGCCGGGTGCGTGGCTTGGCTTGCCAGCGATAAAGACGATCTTGGTTTTTTCTACAGCGGCGGCGTGGTTGGTGTTCGCAAGGAACATTCCCAGAGCGAGCAGGCCTACTATGATATGACGCATCGTGTCTCTCCTGAAGGTGCCGACACCATGTGCCGGATAGTTGCGGGAATAATAGCGCCTACTTTAGCCCTTGATTGCGCGTATGATCAAGGGGGACCCGGGCCATTCTTTCCACGATGGCGCCATCGTTTCAGAATAGCGTCCAATTGTTTGCAGCGCTTGCCTGACGGGCGTTATGCTAGCCGTCAAATGGTTTTGACAATTCCCTACCCGTAACAGGACTCTCCCATCATGTTTTCTAAACGTTTATCCACCATATCTGCCCTTGTTGTTGCCCTTATTCTGCTTCCCCTCGCCGCATTCGGTCAGGAAGAAGTTCTGAACGACGTCGTAAAAGGCGCTGCGACGGGGCCCCTCCCGCTCCTCATGCGCTGGCTCCATGTTTTTGGCGCTATCTTCCTTCTCGGTGGCACCTTTTACCTTCGGGCGGTCCTCATGCCTGCGGCCAATGAGAGCCTGGACGAAGAAACCCACGCGAAGCTCAAAGTCGGTATTATGGGCCGCTGGCGCAAAATTCTGCCGATTCTTATGCTGGTGTTGATTGTCAGCGGATTGTATAACTTCCTGGCCGTAACACGCTTTGCCCACGATGGACAGCCCCAATATCACATGCTCTTCGGCATCAAGTTTTTGCTCGCATTTGCCGTGTTTGGCCTCGCATCGATGCTGTCCGGCACCAAGAGCATTTCTCAGAAGCTTCAGAAGAACGCCAAGCTCTGGCTGGGGATTACCTTGGCCATGGGCATAGCGATCGTGATGATCGCTGGCTACATGAAAATGATGTAGGGCACGCTTGTGAGAAAAGCTACTTCCCATCTCGTTATTGCGCTCCTCATGCTGCTGCCCCTATCCGCGCATGCCGCCTTTTCGATCAGCACCTTTAAGGCCGATGTGACGCCCCCACTCGGCGCGGCCTTGTGTGGTGGTGGCGTGCCGGTGGCCCAATCCATCACGGACCCCTTGAGTGCTCGTGGCCTCGTGTTTTTTCCTGAAAAGGAATTGCCGATTGTCGTTTGTGCGGTGGACTGGGTCGGTATTGGCAACGACGGCTATACGGCCTGGCGGGAAGCCTTGGCCAAGGCCGCCCAGACCGATGTCAGCCGCGTTACGGTTCATGTGCTACATCAGCACGATGCGCCGTTTTGCGATTTCGGCGTGGAAGACCTGCTGGAAGCCCAGCAGCTTGGTGGCGCGACCTTTGATGTGGTCGCCGCCCGGAAGGCTATTGCCGATACCGCCACCGCCGTTGCGGCTTCACTGGATAAGAAACGCCCGGTCACCCATGTGGCTACGGGCGAAGGCATTGTAGAAAAAGTGGCCTCCAACCGCCGTATTCTCGATGAAAACGGCAAGGTCCGCGTTACCCGCTGGACGGCTACTGAGGACCCGGCCGTGCGGGCGGAGCCGGTGGGTACCATCGACCCCTTTTGTAAATCCGTAAGCTTTTGGGAAGACGAAACGCCCCTGGCGGTCTTGACCTACTACGCCACCCACCCCCAAAGTCACTACGGAAAAGGCAAGGTTAGCGCCGACTTCGTGGGTATGGCCCGTAGTGCGCGGGAAGCGGCTCTGCCGGGTGTTCCCCACATCCACTTTAATGGTGCCGGTGGTAACCTGGGTGCCGGAAAATGGAACGACGGCGCACCGGAAAATCGCCCGGTCTTGGCGGGGCGACTGGAATCGGGGATGCGTCGGGCTTGGGAAACTTCGGTGAAGAAGCCCGTGTCGGATACGACCCTTCAATGGGATGTGGTGCCCGTGGTGTTGCCCCCACGTGATGAAATAGATCGCGCCTATGAAGAAAACTTGCTGCAATCTACCGAGGCCAAGGAAGGCGAGCGTGTCCGTGCTGCCTATGAGTTGGCCTGGATGAATCGGAGTAATCCGGAGCACCCCATCGAACTGAATCGCCTCAAGATCGGCCCAATCCAATTGCTCCATTTGCCGGGCGAACTCTTCGTGGAGTACCAATTGGCGGCCCAGGATATGGCACCCGGCAATCTGGTGTGCGTGGCCGCCTACGGCGACTACGGGCCCGGCTATATTGGTACCGAGGTGGCCTACGACCAAGGGGGCTACGAAACAGCGTTGTATGTAGCCCATTGTGGTGGAAAGGTCGAGCAGGTCCTGCTGGATGGTATGGGGAAACTGCTCCGGGATTGACCCGTTTAGTTTAATCTTCGATAAAAAAGACTACGCGCCCGCGACGACGTTGGAATGAGGAACGTCGCGGGCGCGTTTTTTGTCTGAAGGCCGTGAGTTACTTGTTTTTGGAGGCACCAAAGGCACCGCTCAGCAGCGTGACAAACGCCGTGAGCCAGACCTGGAGAAAGATGGCACCAAAGGCATCACTCGCCTTCGCAACGGAAATGGGGCGTACATGTTTCATGGGATATCCTCCTTGATGAGATGATGTTTCTATTATTTCCTATAGCCACCAGACGCCCGTTACCGCCATTTTATTCATTCTATACCTTAGCGCCAGACCGACCGGATCGTCTTTGGGATATCCGTGTTGTCGATATAGGGGCCACGGCGGGAGTCGGTGCCTTTGACGGCATCTAACAGTTTCTCGGATCCGTTGCCTTTGGAGTAGACAGGAACGAGCTGATTGGTGTGGCTGCCCGTATTCCACTGAAATCCGGGAGTAACGCCTTTACCCTTGTTCTCGAGGGGCTTAACTTCTGGATCAGAGCCGGGGCCGCAGAGGTAGCCCGTTTCGTGATCGGCGGTGATAATGAGCAAGGTGTCATCCCAGCTGCTGTTGGCTTCGACCCAGGCGACTACCGCCTCTATGGCCAAGTCGAAATCATGCTGCTCTTCTATCAGGCGGCCAAAGGCATTGCCATGACCAGCCCAATCGATAGCGCCCCCCTCGGCCATCAGGAAAAAGCCGTCGGGGTCCTGGGAGAGCACGTTAAGTGCGCCCGTAATGATAAGGGGCATGTCGGGTAAGCCCGGCGTGAATGGCACCTCATAGGGGCCTGCTTTCTTTTCTCCACCCCGATTGGCCTGCAGGGTAGCGGCCACCGGCAGTACGCCGAGGATACGACCGGCATTGGTGCCATCTTTAGCGAGGGCCTGAAAGCCGGCAAGATCATCGACAAGTTTCCACGGGTCGGGCGTGCCGTCGCCGTCGATATCGGCACCTGCCGTACCTTCTTTGATGGACCGCCAGAGGTCTTCACCGCCAATGCGTTCGTAGCTACCCTCGGTCTTGTAGGGCTTGTCTCCGAGGCCGCCGACCTGCTTGTGGTCATCGTCAAACCAGGGATGGCCCGCACCGATGAGGACGTCGAGGGTGCTTTCGTTGATCATGCTCTGGGCCAGCTCTTCCACGTCATTTCGTGACTTGGAAAAGGTCGTGAAGGCCGCCGGTGTGGCGTGACTCAGGTACACCGTCGAGAGGACGCCCGTGGCCTTCCCCATTGCTTCCGCATCCTGATAAAGATGACGGAGGGGCTTGCCGTCGGCATCCTGACCGATGCGCTTATCCAATGTCTTTACGCCACTGGAAAGGGTGGTGGCGGCGGCTGCCGAATCGGTGGAGCCTTTGCGCACGTAATCAAAGTCGCTTGCTGCTTTTTCTGGATCGTAACCCTTTCCGCTGGCGGAATAGGTGGTCGCGGCCAGGGGTTGAAACTGCCAGAAGGGCTGCCCATCGGGCTTGCCGTAGAAATAGATACCGGCCGATTCCACCTGGGCGAAGCCCATGCCATCCCCTATCATAAGAATAACGTTTTTCGGGCCGGCTTTCTCCGCACCATGGGCGGACAAGCCCGCAGTGACCAAGGTGCCGAGCACCATAGCGGTGAGAACATGTTTGCTGTACTTCATTTAACATTCCTCCGTCTGGATGCCACGCAGGTAGTCATCCAACATTTTTCCTGGCTCATTCACAAAAGTTATATCCGCAAGGGTCATTTCGCCCATGCGATCGATTCGAAAATTTCGAAAAGCGTTTCGAAGTTCACACCACGCGCCAAAAGACCAGGTGGTGCCCCAGAAGAACAGACCAAGTGGTCGGACGGTACGGCTAGCTTCGGCACCATCGGCCCGGGTGTAGTGAAATGATATTTTTCGTTGTTCCAGTATGCCTTGTCGCACGACGCCCAACTTCAACCGTAGGTCCCGATTGATATGGAAATCGGGCACCATGAGTGTTTGACTGTCCAAACTCTCCAGCCGTGTCGTGTCAGTTACGGCCCGCACCTTCTCCAGAACCCGCCGTGCGGCCTGCTCGAGGCCGGGGTCTCCCCAAGCCTGCACCATCCGCGCGCCGAGGGCCAGGGCGTGGGCTTCTTCATTGCTGAACATGAGGGGCGGCAGGTCGAAATCCCGCCGCAGGATATAGCCCACGCCCGCTTCGCCTTCAATGGGTACGCCCGACAATACCAACGATTGAATATCCCGGTAAATAGTCCGCTCAGAGACATTCAATTCGCGGGCAAGTTGGTGTGCCGTTGTTGTGCGGGAGCGACGCAACAGCAGGACCAGCTGAAACAGCCGTTCGGCTTTATTCATCTTCTGGGGGCACGGTGGACTCCGGGCTTCGGGTCCACGCTCCAGTTTCATCCAGAAAAATCCGTTCCCGGGTGTGTGGGTATTGGATTTCCAGCCATGGTGGGGATGTTACGCTGTCTTCGGGTGGGAGTGTTGCAACGTAGACACGGGCCTCGCCCTGCCGCTCATTTCGCTCGGTCTGAATGACATGTCCCTCTGGATTTTCAATGAGAATGGGCAGCGCCGCTTCCCAGTCTCTCCAGGGGGCTTCCAGGTGGAAGGTCAGATGGACCGTATTGCCCGAGACACGAAGATCCGTTGGATATCCATGCCACTGGGCCACGGGGCCGGCACCAATCTCCTTAATATCTTCCTGGTAGCCATTCCAGGCGGGTTGGCTGACCTCACACCGCTGCAACAGCGCGTCAGGCGAGATTTCCTGCTGGGTGGTCGTGGCGATAACTGCAACGAGGAGAAAGAAGGCCAGTCCGAAAAACGTAAGTACATATCGCGTCATAGGCCACCGTAACGCTAGCGATCGCTACGGCGTCTGTCCACAAACGCTGTGCTTCGTCCGTCCTGGGGGTGGGCCATCTGACGCACCTGTGCCAGCACTTCAAAGACCTTTTTGGCGCTCTTGAAGTAGCGAAACTGGGTGTGGGCTATACCGACGGAGAGGGCCATCAGTTTGCAGCGGACCTCGTTTTTGTGTCGGTCGACAGCCTTGATGTACCCCTTGCTCACCTCTTCGGGGGTGTAAAGTTGCTGCACCTGGGCATCAAATTGCTCACAGAGGTTGGTGGAAAAGCGTTCGTGGTCTTCCAGTTTCAGGGAAATAACAAAATGCTCTCCCCCCATGTGAGAGACGTAACTCTCGTAGAAGCCCATGTCTCGCGTAAGGCTGACCAGAAGACGGGCCATGAATTCGAGGGCTTTTTGTTGTCCGTCGGCCCCGCGGTTGGCGCAATAGGCTTTGTAGCCGATCATATCGATATACACGACGGCGATGGCAGAGTCCCGGGCCAGCAGGTGATTGATTTCCCGCTTAATCGAATCGGTGCCGGGAAGATTGGTGACCCGGTTGCGGTTTACCAGCGAGGAGGTCAATGCGTTCAAGGACGCAATTTTGTCCATAAGACGTTCAAGCTTGAAGGGTTTAACGAGGTAGTCGTCTGCCCCTTGCTCCAGGCCATGTAGGATCTCGGGCTCTTCGCCCAGCGCGGTCAACACGAGAATGGCGTGCTTGTAGAGTTCCGGGTCCTTACGCATTCGGCGACAGATTTGGTATCCGGTAACGCCAGGAAGCATAATATCGAGGATGGAGATATCGGGCTTGACTTTTTTTGCGAATTCGAAGGCCCCTTCGCCCGTATTGATGACGTGGGTATCGTGTCCCTCGGCGTTCAGTTTCGTTTTTATAAGCTCGGAGAGATCGACATCGTCGTCTACCAGTAGAATTCTACTCATTCATCCAATCCTGTAGGTTGATCTGCCCTCACGAGCAACACATTAGTAAACATTATACAAAATGGGTACCCAAATGGCGAACTGAGGGCGAAAGCACCTTCGATGCGCCATAATGGTACCATTAATTTTGCGCATTACGCTTTTTTACGGAATGATGATTGTAAGATTGCGGAAACCTGTGGTAATATTTTGGTAACTCACACATAACAGGAGCCCCAATATGCGATATTTATACGGTTTGTCCGTTTTTCTGCTGGTCTGCCTTGCCGGTTGTAAGAAATCAGAACCAGAACCCGAAGCCCCCGCGCCACCACCACCCTTGACGGCGGATGAAATCTACCGGGACTATAAGGCCGCATTGGATCCCCTGTTTGGTGCCGCTGCCCCCACAGCGAACTTTGGCTATGGTGCTAAAGCCCCGATTCTTGCCCAGTTCAAGACGGTGCGTGGGCAGATGGCCCCCGAGATTAATGAACCCGAAGCGAAAGACCGCATCGAGAAACAGGTTGCGGATTACATCAAGACGGCAAAACGCTCAGAGCAGTGGTATACCATTGACGCCTTGCTTGATGTGTACAAAATTCTCCGCCCGGATAGCCAAGCCAATACCAGCCTTCGCAAGCGGACCGATCTGATGATGGCGCGCCCGGAGATTAAGTGCACCGGTTTCGCCACGATTGATACCGATGATCTGATGGCCTTCCTGGAGATCACCAATCCAACCACCCGTGAAGTAGAAACCTTTCGTATTCGCGAGGGCGAAGAGTTCTATCCCGATGCGGAAGGCAAAAGCACCCTGAAAATGATCAAGGTTGTGGGAGCCCAATCTGCGGTTGAAATGGAATACCTGGCCCTTCCCGGTGAGACCTGGGAAATTCCTGGACCCAAGAACAGCTGAGTCCAGGGGCATCGCACCGTCCCGAATTGGTGCGTAAGTGTTCATGAATGCTATTTCAGGCTGGAGTCCTTCGGGATTCCAGCCTTTTTTCTTGAATAATACCCCCGGTCAATCGTACCCTTGCTTTGTCGTTCTAATCATAGATTCCGAGTTGTCGCTTTATCGAGCGACTGCTTGGATACGAGGTATACATGAGCAAGAGACAATTTGCTGCCGTCGTTGTCGTGGCGACGACGTTATTGGGATTTATGGCCTATGCCAACACCTTTGTGGGCGATTGGGTATGGGACGACGTCTCCTCCGTGCTGCTCCATGAGCATGTACAGCAGCCGTCCCAGTTTTTCCAGTTATTTAAGGAAGATCAACATAAATTTGGCCGCGGGCAGGGGAATTTTTATCGGCCCCTGGTTTCTGCCAGTTTCATGCTGGATTTCTGGCTTTCCTATGATCCCGTGCTGGATGACGCGGCGCTGAAGGGCTATCCCGACGTCAAGCCCCTTCTCTTTCACCTGAGCAACACCCTGTGGCATGTCGCAGCGGCCCTGTTACTCTTTTTTCTGCTGGTACGGATCCAGGCACCCCGCATGATTCAGGCGGTGACGCCCATGCTCTTTGTGCTTCATCCCATGCACACCGAGGCGGTCGCCTATATCAGTGGACGTGCCGATATGATGTCGGCCACCTTTGTGTTGGCGGCCCTCCTCTGTGCGACCACCGATGACCCACGCCGCAAATGGCTTTCTGCCGGTGTCAGCGCCTTTTTCTTTATATTGGGTTTGTGCAGTAAAGAGTCGACGATGATTTACCCGATTTTACTCGGCCTCATGATTCTGCTGCGTCCACAGCCCGATGGCAGTGTGGCGACACGGGCCGTCTGGAAAGCACGGAGCCTGCCCTTGATAACTGGTGGTGGTGTTCTTGTGCTTTACGGTGTTCTTCGCTCCAGCGTGCTGAAGTTCAGCGAGGGAGGCGCGTCGTCGGGCGCAGGTTTGGGCACCCGACTGGTGGAAACCTGTCAGGCCTTTGCCTTTTATGTGAAGACCCTCTTTGTTCCGAGCGATCTGCATATGGAACAGACGCTGGCGGGTACACCTATATGGTCGGCGCTTATTGGCCTTATTTTCCTGGCGACGGTCCTCGTTATCCTCGTGGTCACGGTTAAGCGTGGCTATCCCCGGGTGGCGTTGGGTTTTGCCTGGTTTCTTGCGGCCTGGTTGCCCATTTCCGGGATTTTCCCCTTGAATGCCCCTATGGCGGAGCACTGGATGTATGTGCCTATGGCGGGGTTCTGGTGGGCACTGCTGGAGCTTATGCTCATGCTCTCCAAACGCTTGGGTATGCGTCTTCTTGTGCCCGTCCTTACAACCGTCCTTGCGCTTATCTTCATGTATGGGACGGTGCAGCGAAACCGGGACTGGCGGAATAACGTATCTATATTTCGTGCCACGCTGGCAGAGAACCCCGATACCTTGCGTGTCCACAGTAATCTGGCGACGACCTACGACTATCTTGAAGACAACCTGCCGGGGGCCCGTCGCCACTATGAGGCCGTTCTGGCGCGCTACAGCGAAATAAATGAAGGCACGATACTACCCGAAGAGATTCCGATCCGTCTTTCCCTTGCCAAGGTGCTGTTGCGACAGGGAAACTATCAGGAAGCCCTGCAGTTCTATGGTCCCATGATGCAATTGCAGCAGCAGGCGGAATATAAGGATAGTGCTGTCGAAGCGACTATGGGTGTGGGTCAATGTTATCTGGCTCTGGGCGACTATCGAAGTGCTTCGCAGGTAATTCAGCAAGCCGTCGCCCTGGACCCCGCCGTGGCCGATGTTGCCGGTGATTTGCTTCGCGGCAAGCCCTTGCCTTCCGTACTTCGTCGGTAACGAAGATATATGACACGGGGTGACCCGAAAAGAAAGCCAATGTAATGCTCAATCAAAGGTTGATTCATCCGACTATTCTGGAAGCCATCGGCTCGGCAGGTCACAGTTCACGTATATTGATTGCCGACGGGAACTATCCGGCGAGCACGAAGCTGGGGGAAAACAGCGACTTAGTCTATCTGAACCTGACCCCGGGGTTTCCTACCGTGACGCAGGTATTGGACGTATTGCTCACAGCGGTCCCCGTTGAGGCGGCCATGGTCATGGTGCCAGACGATGGATCGGAGCCGCCCATATTCGGCGAGTTTCGAGAGTTTCTTGGTGCCGTTCCCCTTACGCCCAGTGAACGCTTTAATTTTTATGACGAAGCAGGGAGTATGGATACGTGTTTGACGATTGTAACCGGTGAGCAGCGAATTTATGCGAACCTACTTCTTACCATCGGCGTTCGCACGGGCTGAACCCGTTGGAACCCGTTGAAATCGCAGAATTAGAACTTGACTGCCCGGATGACCGGGGAACGGACGCATAAATTATAACTCCCATTTGTGCTTATATTTAGTGCAGGTGGAGGTTATAAAAAAAAACGGGAATGGCATGGGAGTTTTCTTGACACCTTGCCCAACCCGTGCTAGAATGCCTCAGTTTGATACGCACCGGCGTAGTACAGTTATGTTTAAACGAGTTACGGAGATTGGCTTCCATGGCTGACGACAAAAATAACCCCGAAGATAACCTGGATACCCCTGGCGATTCCGGTCTGGGCAATCTTCCGCCCTTGAGTGATTTTGATTCGGGAGGTATGGATTCTGATGGTGGATTGCCACCATTAGGCAACTTTGACTCCGGTGGAACGCCCTCAGATTCCGCTGGTCTCCCCCCGATCAGCGACATTCAGGTGGAAACGCCCCAGCCGACGGGTGGTAACGTCAAGCCAAAGCCTTCTGGCTTTGACAGTGCCGTGACCGACACCTTCTCGAGCGGCACGCCCGGCATTGATACCCCCGCTGGCCACACGCCAAGCGAAGGTATGAGCCCGGTCGGTTCTGGTTTCCAGGATCTGGCCGCAGACAGTGATTTTTCGCCTGAGACCCCCGAAATTGGTCCTGGTCCGGATTCCAATGTCGATACCCCCATGTTTGACAGCGCCTTTGGCGGTGGCAGTGGTTCCGGTTTCGGCAGCAGCACGGGTGCCCCCACCCAGGC
The DNA here is from genome assembly GCA_963977445.1 of uncultured bacterium. Classification (GTDB taxonomy): domain Bacteria; phylum Hydrogenedentota; class Hydrogenedentia; order Hydrogenedentales; family JAEUWI01; genus JAEUWI01. Next base: position 14,475 of record CAXBPH010000063.1, read on the forward strand.
CATGGAAACCCCCATGTTTGGCCAGGCCGGTGGTGATCAGCAGGGCTTTGCGCCCGGCGCCTTTGGTGGCGGCGGTGGAACGCCTGACTTTAATATGGGTACGCCCGCCCCCGACTTCTCCCCCGATACAGACATGCGTGCGCCTATGGGCCGCATGCCCGCTGCTTCTGAGCCCGGCGGTGGTAAAGGTGGCAGCCCGCTCGCCCTCATCATCGCAGCAGTCATTGCGTTGATTGTTGGTATCGGTGCGGGTCCGTATATTTCCGGTATGGTGCCCTTCCTGCCCAATCCTATGAAAGCAGAGCTGGAAACAGTCAAAAGTGAAGCCGACCTGCTACAAGCAGAGAACGCCAGACAGAAGGCCGAAATTGCCCGAATTGCGACTTCTGCTCCCGATGGTATTAAGGTCTCTAAGGAAGAAGAGACCCGCCTGCGTGAATCGGTCTTGAAGCTTACGGAAGATTTGGCTGTTTCTCAGGCAAAGATGGAAGAAGTTTCCGGTGACCTTGCTACCCGTGAATCTGAGCTCGCGACACTGAATACAGATTTCGTGGCCCGCTCGGATGAATACGAAGTGCTGAAGAATGAAACCTCTATCACCACAGCCCGTCGCAATGGCCTGAAAGTGGAAGTGGATCGTTTGACCAGCCAGGTTGGCGGTTTGGAAGAAGCTGACGTACGTCGCGCAGCGACCAAGGATGCCTTGGCCCATGCGGTTGACCGTCTATTCATCCAGGTGAAAGAGGGCCTGCCCCTTACCCCGGAAAAATATGACCGCAACGCCCGCGTTGCTGCGGTGGAAACCTTGCGTGAGCAGTTGTCCGGTAGCAAATGGGTAACGCCTGCCTTGCAGGATGCCTACACCGACCTCTACCTCAAAGAGCTGGCCATCGCGCAGTCGCAGGAATACTTCTACAGCAAGATTCCTGTTGTCGACAGCTACGGCTCCCGCGTTCACAAGTGGGCCGAGTGTCTGATGAATGGTAACAACAGCGTGAACTATCGCACCTTCGACGGTAAGAACATCGGCGTATTCAGTAACATGGGTACGGGCGAAGATACGGCTTGGGGCTTCATGGAAGACCTCAGCCCCAGTGCCAAGAAGGAAATTGAAGACAAAATCGTAGCGAACCGTGTAGACGGATTCGAAGAAAAGGTGCAGGCTTTGGCCGAGCGTCAGATTTCTCTCGAAGACGAAACCGGAATGCAGCGGGCCTTCAGTTCCCTGTAAGTACTCCTTAGATAGCGTATTAAACCGCGACGTGGCGTTGGCCAGGTCGCGGTTTTTCTTTGCCCCCCCGGTTACCCTGATTTACCCCAGTGCCCTGTCTGCCTGGTGGGGTTCGTCTCACCGGTCCGATTTCTAAATCATAGTTAATCCACCGGCTCTGCCGGTGGTTGCTGATTAAGCGAAGATTCAACTCGGACATTTTCCAAGACATTCGGATGCCAGCTTCGAATACGGGAGCTTGGGAGCGCAGGCGGCTCGCCTGCATTGCGTCGAAGACGCAAAAATAACGTGCCTTCGGCCCGGGGCAGGCGGGCCGCCCACCTTAGGCGCGTCCAAGACCTGCGCTCCCAATTGTCAAAGGCTGTTTTAAACGATAGAAGCCCAGCCGCTGATACGTTGACTTTTTTTGTAGACATGTACGCACGTTGCCTAAACTAACGAGCTGGATTTGATCGAGGTCTACCTTCGCTTATTTAGCCGGCTTGGTCTCCCCCAGTTCTTTGTCTGCCTGGTGGGGTTCGTCTCACCGGTCCGATTTCTGGCGTACTTCTTCCGGGTATCCTGCGAGATAATACACAGGTGCTGAGGTCGAGGGCGTCTGGCCTGTCTCCCAGGTGTAGGTATCACCGTTTTCCAGCGAATCAATCATCCCACGAAGTTCGTTTTCGTTATAGGTTCGTAATACGGAGGCGATGCCATCCCACCAGACAACGACCGGGAGAATAGGGATGATATAGGTGAAGAAAAGGCGCCCGCCACGGAAGGGTCGTATGAAGGGTGTCGCCAGCAGGACGGCGATTGGGGAAAAGAAATTCTTCATCAAGTCTTTTGGGCTGCGACGCTGTATTTCCACGATGACGATCGGTGCCCGTGCGTCTACTGCGTTCTGCAATATGGCAGTCGCATGTTTCGGTCTGAAGTGATGGAACGAAAGAAATTGGGTCCGAAGTCCGACGAGGTCATGGGGAATATGCTGAGCATCGATGGGGGTGTCTATGGACCTGATGATGCCACGGCTCTCACCCGAAATTGCGGCGAAGGCAACATGATTCGGGTATAAGTCTGTCAATACAATCCGTAGTGCGGGCTCTTTTTTCTTCAGCTGCTGCGCAAGACGTTGCCACCCCCCACCGCCACCCGAGGCGATGTCAACGATTTGTGTGGTCTTGGAGGCGTGCAATCCACGAAGTAACACGGGGGTGAGATCTTCATAGGTATAAAAATTATGGACCATAAACTGCAAGAAATCGGTGACGTAGTCGCGCATGGTGGTGGGAAAGCAGCGAAAGTCTTCAAACTCAAATAATTGCATTCGATTCATCGGCAAGACCCTGAAGTGTTTAAATGGCATCGGAACATACACATCGCTTCAGGGTATCGAATTCCGCCTTGTCCTTGCCAGCCTTTTGTGTTTCGGGAGAGTTTTCGGTGGTTAGTATGGGGCTGGCACAGCATTGATGAAATGGGAGGGTTCATACTGGTACCATAGCAGCAATTCAGAACGGGCGCGCAGTCCTGTTTCGATAAGTGATCGCCCGATGGTGGCGGACGTGACGTATTTTGCTGAAAACTCAAAAGGAGCTATGTTTCGCTATGTCGGTACTTGACCAGATTCTGAATTTCATTGCCCAGATTAATCCTTTCTTAGACCTCTTTAATGCCCTTCTGCTCTTTCTTGGATTCTTTGGCATTAATATCTAATCCCTGAATTTAGACGTATTTTGATACCCGTTGGTGATGCTTGGCTTCACCAACGGGTATTTTTGTATTCCAGTTGGGCCCAATGCCGCCCGTTCCATTGGGACTGGTCTCGTGTGATCTGCTATGCTGAAGTAGCATTTTTAATCGAAGTGAGCACGAATGAAGTACCTGTTGGAGGCCCAAGTTTTGCGACACCCTGAATTTACCGTGTCGAGTCGGCTGACGGGAGCGGTGGCAGCAATCTGTCTGAGTTTCCCCCATCTTGCCAACGCGGAGACGCCTGATTACGCCCGTGACGTTGCACCGATCCTCGCGGCCCATTGCTATGAATGCCACGGCCCTGACGCCCGAAAGGGTGGACTTCGCTTGAGCAACAAAGAGGATGCCCTACTGGGAGGCGACTCCGGGGCCTCACCCTTTGAAGCACACGAAGGCACGGTTCCCCTTCTCCACCGTATATTGTCTTCCGACGAAGAAAAGCAGATGCCGCCCAAGGGCGATCGCGTCCCCCCGGCATCGATAGCGATCCTGGAAAAGTGGATTGCTGCGGGCGCACCCTGGGGCGGTGCATCCACGGAAGAGGCCGATGAGGGTGCCCAAAAGGAAGTTTTCTGGTCCTTCAAGAAACCGGAATCCAAGGTCCCCCCATCGGTGGATGGCCAGGCGTGGGGCACGAACCCCATTGACGGATTCATTTATCAGGGGATGCTCGCCCAGGGCCTGGAGCCATCTCCCGAAGCAGACCGGCATACCTTGATTCGCCGACTCAGTCTGGATCTCCGTGGTTTGCCCCCGACCCCCGAAGAAGTTACTGCCTTTGTCGCCGATGAACGGCCCGACGCCTACGCGCGGTTGGTGGAGTCCTTCATGGCTTCCGCCCACTATGGGGAGCGGCAGGCCATTTCCTGGTTGGATGTGGCCCGTTTCGCCGATACGAATGGCTATGAGAAAGACAGGCCTCGGAGTATCTGGCCCTATCGCGATTGGGTTATTGATGCATTTAATGAGGATATGCCCTTTGATCGATTTGTTATCGAACAACTCGCTGGCGATCTGCTGCCGTCCCCCACGCTGGCCCAACGCATCGCCACGGGCTTTCATCGCAACGTGATGCTCAATGAAGAGGGCGGCATCGATGTCGAGGAGTTCCGCTTCAAGAACGTGGTGGATCGCGCCAACACCACCGCCACCGCCTTATTGGGACTAACCTTTGCCTGCGCCCAGTGCCACACCCACAAGTATGACCCCATCTCCCAGCGGGAGTATTATCAGTTCTTTGCGTTTTTCAACAACACGGATGATCTGACCCTGGACGTGCCCGACACGGTAATTGCCGAGAAACGGGTTGCGCACCAGACCCGTATTGATGCTCTCCGTGCCAGCCTGCGGGAAAAGTTTCCGGCAGGCGACTATGGGCCACAACATGCCGTGCTGACGCCGGACACGGCCGAGGCGTCCGCAGGCGGTCCCCTCCCGGTGAACCCTGAGGGGGTTGTCGACGTTTCGACCGCCGATGCCGAGAAGAACACCTACATTGTGTCGGCGACCTTGCCCGCGGGCCGGGTCGATGGTATCGGTCTAACCGTGTTCAGCGAAGGAAACGGTCCGGGACGTACGCCCCACGGGAACTTCGTGCTCAGTGAAATCAGTGCGTCGCTGGTCTCCGGGGAAGATCGAAAGTCCCTGACCTTCGGAAAAGGCGAGACGACTTTTTCGCAGGAGAACTACCCCATCGCTGCCGCCATAGATGGCAACCTGAACACGGGTTGGGGCATTGCCGGTGACCCGGCGGGGATTGGTGGTGATCGGGAGGCTACGTTTTATTTCGCCGAAGCCCTCGACCTGCCTGCGGCGACCACCATCGAACTTCGCCTGGAGCAGCAACTTGGTAATCGCCACACGTTGGGCAACTTTCGGCTGGACGCGATTAGCGTACCCGTGCCCGATGAAACCAAGTCGGAAGAAGCGCGGCGCGCCGAGTATTTTGAGAAGGAATTTGCGGCCTGGGCCGACGCAACGGTTGCCAGGAGTCAGCCATGGACGCCCCTCACGCCCCTCGAAATGTCTGCCGAGAAACACACGACCCTGGTACGTCTGGAAGATGATTCCATCCTGGCCACCGGTGACCTGCCCAACAACGACATCTATACGCTCTCTCTCCGGACCGATGCCCGGGACATCTCCGGAATTCGTCTTGAGGTGCTGCCCGATGAAAGTCTACCCGGTGGCGGTCCCGGTCGGGGTGTCATTCTTTCCGAGGGGGACTTTCTCCTCACGGGTATCAAGGTTAGTGCGGCTCCCTGGTATCACCCCGAGGACCGACAGCCTGTGGCCATAGCTCAGGCCACAGAAAGTTTTGCCAACGGCGACAAGACGGCCGCACAATCCCTGGATGGTAAGGCCGATACAGGCTGGTCCATACATGGAGCCGAAGGGAAAGCCAACGCGGCGGTCTATGGGCTGGCGTCTCCCGTCGATTTCGAAGGCGGTACGGTTTTCTACATTACGCTGGAGCAAAAGTATATACACCAGCACACGATTGGACGGTTCAGACTGTCCGTTACCTCGGCAACCACTCCGGTGGCGTCGGGCGTGCCCGCTGCTATCGAGGCGATGTTGCTTTCCGATGAGCGCGGAGCCGGGGAGCAACAGACCTTAGAGGACTATTTCCTGAATCACACGCCACTTCTGGCGACGGCGCAGGAAGAGATTGAAAAATTGGAAAACAGCCGCCCGTTGTTCCCTACAACGCTGGCGCTGGAAGAGCGGGAACAGGTTCGCACCGCCCACGTGCACCATCGCGGAGAATTCTTACAGCCGAGGGCCGCGGTGCGTCCCGACGTGCCCGAGGTGTTGCCTCCCTTACCCGAGTTTGCCCCACGAAATCGCCTGACCCTCGCGAAGTGGCTGGTCAGCGAAGAAAATCCGCTCACCGCCCGGGTTACCATGAACCGGCTCTGGCAGCAGATTTTCGGCCGGGGCATCGTCAACACGACCGAAGATTTCGGGATAATGGGTGAGGCGCCCTCCCACCCTGAATTGCTCGACTGGCTCGCGGTAGAATTCATGCGGCGGGGCTGGAGTATGAAGGAAATGGTTCGGCTCTTGGTCATGTCGGACACCTATCGGCAGGCGGCCACAATTACGCCTGAGAAAAAACGCATCGATCCAACCAACGTCTACCTTGCCCGGGCTCCCCGTTTTCGCGTGGACGCCGAACTGGTGCGGGATATTGCCCTGGCGGCGAGTGGCTCGCTGGACGAGTCGGTTGGTGGACCGAGCGTATTTCCTCCCTTGCCCGACGGTCTGTTGCAGTTTGTGTACGGTGGCTTCAACTGGGAAACCGACACGGGGGCTGATCGCCAGCGTCGGGGTATGTATACCTATTGGAAACGGATGTTGCCCTATCCCACGGCGGCGGTGTTTGATGCACCCTCCCGTGATATGGTCTGCGTGCGCCGTCTGCGTACCAACACCCCTATGCAGGCCCTCACCCTGCTGAACGATGAGGTCTTTATGGACGCGGCACGAAGCATGGCCGCAACGATTCTTTCGGAGTCTCCGCTCGATTCGGAATCCCGAATGCGCGATTTGTTCATGCGCTGTCTGTCACGCTATCCGGACCAGATGGAAGCGGAAGCGCTCCTGGAGTATTTGGCGGAGCAGCGAGAGCTTCTATCGCAACAAAGTCCGGATTTGGTGGCGGCCCTCTTGAACAGTACCGAGCCGACGACCGACCCTGCCGTACAGATAGAACGGGCCGCGTGGACCCTCGTGTGTCGCGCCGTGTTAAACTTAGATGAAACAATTACCCGAGGCTAAGCCCATGTTGGATAGAGACGATACACTACATAACCCGTTGCACCAGACCACCCGTCGCCACTTTTTTCGTGAGTGTGGCGTGGGCGTGGGAAAGATTGCGTTGGCTTCGTTGCTGTGCGGACGGGCCGCCCAGGCGTCGACCCCAGTCAACCCCCTGGCCCCGAAGCCGTCCCATTTTGAGGCGAAGGCGAAACACGTTATCTATCTCTTCATGGCGGGTGCGCCCAGCCAGCTTGATCTTTTTGACCACAAGCCGGTTCTGACCAAATATGACGGCCAGCCCATCCCCTCAGACCTGGTAAAAGACCAGCGTTACGCCTTTATCCAGCCCGACGCCAATCTCATGTCCTCCCGCTTCGCCTTCAACCGACATGGCCAATCCGGGGCGGAACTCTCCGAGCTACTCCCCCATCTTTCCTCCGTGGCAGATGATCTCGCGATCATTCGTTCGGTCCACACCGACCAGTTCAACCATGCGCCAGCGCAGCTGTTCATCAACACGGGTTCTCCCCTCCAGGGCCGCCCATGTATTGGTTCCTGGGCGACCTATGGATTGGGCAGTCTGGCCGACGATTTGCCTGGCTTTGTCGTGTTGAATTCGGGGGCTGGAACCAGCGCCGGGGCCCACAACTGGGGCTGTGGCTTTCTGCCCACCGAGTACCAGGGCGTGCCATTCCGCAGCCAAGGCAATCCCATCCTCAATGTGAACAGCCCCGAAGGCATCAGTGCCCAGATACAGCGCAACAGTATAGACTTGATTAATTCGCTTAACCATCACCGATTCGATGCGGTTGCTGATCCCGAGATTACGGCCCGTATCAACGCCTATGAAATGGCCTATAAGATGCAGAGCAGCGCGCCCGATCTCATTGACCTGGGTCAGGAAAGTCAGGAAACGTTGGACCTCTACGGTGCCGATCCCGCCCAGCCCTCCTTTGCGAACAATTGCCTTTTGGCACGCCGCATGGTGGAACGGGGCGTTCGCTTCGTGAATTGCTATCATGGCAGCTGGGATCACCACAGCGATGTGGCCGGCGGGTTGAAGAGCAAGTGTGCTGAGACCGACCAGGCCTGCGCTGCGCTTATCACCGACTTGAAGCGCCGGGGGCTTCTGGAAGACACCCTGGTCGTCTGGGGTGGCGAATTTGGCCGGACCCCCATGGTGGAATCCATCGCCGCTCTGGGGCGCAGTATGGGACGGGACCACCATCCCCAGGCCTTCACCATGTGGATGGCGGGCGGTGGTGTAAAAGCAGGTCAGACCATTGGGGCAACAGATGATTTCGGCTTCAATGTCGTGGAAAAGCCGGTGCACGTGCACGATTTGCAGGCGACTATCCTCCATCTCATGGGGATGAATCACGAGCGGCTCACCTTCAATTACCAGGGCCGGAATTTTCGCCTTACCGACGTCTTCGGTAATGTGGTCGAGGAACTCATCGCTTAGGGTTGCACTTCCTTGTCTCTTGTCGCCTCTATCCAGTCCACTTCGAGATGAAAGGCCCCGGGATTCTTATCCGCGAGGAGGAATCCTACCGTGACCACGGCAGCGCCTTCGAAAGTCGGATAGTCCGTCAAGACCCGCCCACGAAATGACGCCTCAAAATCTGATAGCGGCAGCTCCACCTCCTGCCACGTATCGGCTTTCGTCTCGAACTGTGCCCGGTAACTGGCGCCGTCAAAATTGCCATCGGTCCGTACGCGAAACTGATAGGTGCGGCCATCCCCTTTGATGCGAAGGTGGAAGGCCGATGCGTTGGTGTAGGCACCCGGTCGTGGCCCTGAACGGACCGACGAAAAGCCCCCATTGTTCTCCATAGAGAGCTCCCCCGCGAAGATACCCAGGCCAGAGTCTACTCGCCAGGATCCTTTCGAGCGCCCGCCCATGACGCCGTCGTCAATGATTCTCCAGTTACCATCTCCGTCGTCGAAACCAATTCGCCCGGCGCTGTCTTGGCGGGAAACCGGTTGTGGTGACGCACCCCCACTTTCGGGGGCCATGAGTTGGGTGACCAGACCACCCAAAAACAGACTGATGTAAAGCATGGCGTAGTTCCTCCTGATTTTGCATGGATGTAAGAATCGTCAAATTCGCACGAGCGCCTTCGCGAGACCGTAGTTTCAACTCCAGTATAGCGGAACCTGAACAACATGTCTAGTCAATCATTGACAAAAGTTAGACAATGATGTAGTCTAAGGTATAGACAGTGTCCGCAACTTGGGAAGAAAGGGCTCGACAACATGAGAATCGCAATAATTGGTGGCGGCATTTCCGGCTTGGTCGCCGCCTATCAACTTCAAGCGAAAGCCGATGTGTCGCTTTTTGAGGCCAATGACTATATCGGTGGTCACACCCACACGATCGATGTGTCAGAAGGTAATCGCTCTCTGGCGATTGATACGGGTTTTATTGTTTATAACAACTGGACCTATCCCAACTTTATCCGCCTTTTGGAGCGCTTGAAGGTGGAGACCCAGGCGAGCGATATGTCTTTTGCCCTTTCCGATCCGACGTCTGGTTTTGCCTATGCCGCGCCCCGGTTAAGCGGTTTGTTTGCCCAGAAGAAAAACGCCCTGAGCCCCACTTTTTATCGCATGTTGTGGGATATTGTCCGGTTCAGTAAAGATGGCCCGGCCTTCCTCCGGGACTGTGGCGACGACGTTCCCCTTTCGGTGTTTTTCGAGCGGGGACGTTACTCTACCGTCTTTCTCGAACGGTATCTTGTCCCTATGATATCGGCCATCTGGTCATCGGGTTGCGATGAGGTCGCTGACCTGCCAGCGCGTTATTTTTTGAATTTTTTTGAGAACCATGGACTGATGAATCTCAAGGAACGTCCCCAGTGGCGCGTTATAACGGGTGGCTCACGTAACTATATCGCTCCCCTCATCGCGACGTTTCAAGAACGGGTCCATCTTCGTTCTCCGGTGCGCAAGGTCACTCGATATCTGGATAAGGTGACGCTGACCATGCCCAATGAGGACGAACATTCTTTTGATCATGTGGTTCTTGCTGTACATAGCAATCAGGCCCTTCGCATGCTTTCCGAACCCAGTGACGCGGAGCGTGACATATTGGGCGCGATTCCCTACCAACCCAACGAGGTTGCCTTGCACACGGACACGTCCCTATTGCCTGAAAATAGAAAAGCCTGGGCCAGTTGGAACTATCGGATGACCGATAACGGCACCAACCGGGCGAAATTGACCTACCACATGAATCGTTTGCAGTCCCTGAACACGAAACGGGACTATTTGGTGTCGCTGAATCAGAATGACGATCTGGATGGGAAACACTGTATCGGACGCTACAACTACAGTCACCCGACCTTCAGTTCGGCGGCGGTGGCGGCGCAGAAGCGCCACAACGAGATCAGTGGCGTCAATCGCACCCACTACTGTGGTGCCTACTGGGGTTATGGATTTCATGAGGATGGCGTTAAGAGCGCACTGGATGCATGCGCCTGGTTTGACGCGGGGGCGCTGCTATGAACGCGGCCCTCTATAGCGGAAACGTTTGGCATGCCCGCCGTCGTCCCAAAGTCCACACCTTTCGGTATCGGCTTTTCATGGTCTGGCTGGATATTGACGAACTGGACCAGATTTTTGCGGGGCGCATTGCCTGGTCCCATCGCTTCCCCACGCTGGCCTGGTTTCGCAGGAAAGATCACTTTGGCGATCCGTCTGTGTCCCTCGGTGATGTCGTTCGAGACACGGTAGCGGAGGCCACGGGTACGCGGCCCGAGGGTCCTATTCGTCTGTTGACCCACTTGCGCTACTTCGGGATTTACATGAATCCAATTTCCCTCTATTACTGCTACGACAAGGAAGACACCCAAGTGGACTATGTCGTCGCCGAGGTGCACAACACACCGTGGAAACAGCGTCACGCCTATGTCTGGCCGGGCGAGATTTGTCGGAATCCCAAAAGTGCATATCGATGCGCAAAGGCCCTGCACGTTTCACCTTTTATGGAGATGGACCACGTGTATCGGTGCACCCTGAATGAGCCTGGCGAGGTGCTTCGTGTTCAACTGGACAACGAACAACAGGGGGAGATCGTGTTTGGTGCAGGTATGGAAATGACCCGCCGGCCGTGGTCCACCATGAACCTCGCCATTATTTTACTGACGTACCCTGTCATGACCTTGCAGGTATTGATGGCTATTTACCTACAGGCTTTCCGCCTCTGGTGGAAAGGCATTCCATTTCAACCCCACCCCCGGAAGAGTAATCCCCTGGAGGAACGGAAGGTACCATGAAATATTCCGCCTTTGATATGACCATGTTGGGCGACGTTAATCAGAAGGCCGCTCGGATTGACCTGTTTTGCAGGAAGATTGTGTTGAAACGTCTTTCCCGTCTGGAAGCAGGCGCGGTTACACTACGAGACCACCATGAAAAGCACTTGTTCGGGAATTATTCAGACGACTTCCCCTTGTCAGCGACGGTGCGGGTATTCAAGCCCCGTTTTTATGCGCGGATTGCCATGGGCGGGGTTATCGGTGCGGCCGAATCCTATATGGATGGAGACTGGGCCACCGATGATTTGCCGGGGTTGTGCCGCATTCTGGCTCGCAACGGCGCAACGTTAAGTGCCATGGACAAGCGGATGAGTGCGCTCAAGGCTCCCCTGCTCCGGCTTTATCATGGCCTCAACAAAAACAGTCGCGGCGGAAGTCGTCGAAATATCGCGGCTCACTATGATTTGGGCAATGAATTTTTTAAGACCTTTCTCGACGACACCATGGCCTATTCCAGTGGCTATTTTGAATCGGATGGTGATTCCCTGGCCCAGGCGAGTATTAACAAGTTTGATCGTCTTTGCGAGAAGTTACAGTTGAATAAGTCGGACCACCTGCTGGAGATCGGTAGTGGTTGGGGTGGCTTTGCCTGTCATGCAGCGAAAAAATATGGATGTCGCGTCACGACCGTGACCATCAGCCGGGAGCAATTGGCAGTTACCCGACAGCGTATCGTGGACGAAAACGTGGGGCATCTTGTCACCGCTAAGTTTTGCGACTATCGCGACATTACGGGCACGTACTCCAAGATTGCCTCCATTGAGATGATCGAAGCCGTGGGTCATCAGTATTACCCCACGTTCTTCAAACAGTGTATGCGCCTGTTGCGGGAAGACGGGCTACTCGGTTTGCAGGCCATTACCATTCGTGACCAGCAATATAATTTTGCCCGGCAGAATGTGGACTTTATCAAGCGCTATATATTTCCCGGGGGATGTCTTCCCTCCCACACGACCTTGTGCCACGTTACACCCCGCCATACCGATTTTTCATTGACCCGTGTTGATGATATGACGCCCCACTATGCCCGGACCCTGGCGATCTGGCGGGAGCGTTTCCTCGAAAACGAACACCGCGTCGCCGGACTCGGCTACTCCGAAGGCTTTCGGCGTATGTGGAATTTCTATTTGTGCTATTGCCAGGCGGGTTTTGAAGAGCATCTCACGGGGGTGTCGCAGTTGGTCTATGCCCGCCCTGGCTACCGAGCAAGGCTCTAAACAGCAACAACGGAGGACCCACCATGGGATTTCTAATAGACATGACGGAAAAAGGATGGGTGCCGGATCGGGTGGTACGCCACGGTATTCGTCGTTTGCTCGCGGAGCGCTTACGGACCTGTGAAGCCCAGACGGTCGGTCACCTCGAGTACGGGCGCGCCAGACCGATTGCCGTGGACACCGATGCGGCGAATCAGCAGCACTATGAAGTGGCGCCAGAATTTTTTGCCCGCGTATTGGGCCCACGGCGTAAATACAGCTGTTGTTGGTATGAGCGGGAGAACGCTACTCTCGCAGATGCCGAGGAATCCATGCTTCGCCTGACGTGTGAGCGCGCTGGTCTGGAAGACGGGATGGATATCCTGGAGCTGGGCTGCGGGTGGGGTTCCCTGACCCTGTGGATGGCGGAGCACTATCCCAACAGTTCCATTACGGCCGTGTCCAACGCCCGTCCACAGCGGGAAACCATCGAGGCCCTTGCCCGGAAACGGGGGCTGTCGAACGTCACGGTAAAAACGGCGGACATTAACTCCTATCGCCCGGAGCAACGATTTGACCGTGTGGTCTCCGTTGAAATGTTTGAGCACGTACGAAACCATGTCGTGCTACTGGAACGAATCGCCCAGTGGCTAAAGCCCGAAGGTAAGTTGTTCATTCATGTGTTTTGCAATCGCGCACATACGTATACCTATGAAGATAAGGGCGAAGCGGACTGGATGGCCCGGCATTTCTTCCGTGGTGGCATGATGCCGTCCTACAATTATTTTCATGGACTGCCCGTGCCCTTTCGTGAGGACACTTCCTGGATGGTGAACGGTAGCCACTACGCCCGCACGTGTCGTGATTGGCTCGCACTACTGGATTGTCAGCGGGAAGACGTGGAAGCCCTGTTTCTTCGGGACCTTGGCAAATCGGGTGCGGCCGTTCAGGTACAACGTTGGCGCATGTTTTTTATGGCGTGTGAGGAGCTCTTTGCGTGGGACGGTGGAAAGGAGTGGCACGTTGGTCACTATCTGCTCGATCCGGTGCCGGCTGAAGTTTCCACGGAACTCCAGGCGGGTGTCGCCTCTCTTTAATGATGATTCCAACGAGAAGGGACTACAACGCATGTTGTGCCTGTTGCTTAGCGTCAGTTTTTTACTCAACGCGGAGTCTGCGACCATGAATAAGGTTCCCGAGGCGTCGCAAGAGCGCTCCGACCGGATTCGAAAGACCTTTGACGAAGTCCGCGTGGATACGCTGTATCTTCTGGACGAACTCTATAGTGACGATATGGTTTTTGAGGATCCCTTGGGCCGTATGGAGGGCTTGGAAGAATTCAGGATCTATATGGAGGCCATGTATCAGTACGTTCAGGAAATTACGTGGGACTATACGGACGAGGTCATCCAGGGAGATACCCATGTGCTCTATTGGACCATGACGTTACAGACGAAGGGGCTGAACGGCGGCAAGCCCTTTTCCGTCGATGGCACGTCTCACCTGAAATTTAACGAAGAGGGCAACGTATATTTTCACCGGGATTATTTCGATATGGGTGCCTACGTATATGAGCGGGCACCGGTGGTGAAGTGGTTTGTGAATTTCGTTAAGCGTCGTCTTCACAAGGCCGTAGAAGATGCGCGGGAAACGGTACAAAATCAGAAAACAGAGGTTGGAAAATAGTCGTCGGACGTGTCCATGCCTTGAATGAAATGCCCCAGCGGCATAGCGCCACCGGGGTTTCAAGGGTAAGACAATCGGCGACGGCTATGATGCGTCAGCATAAACCGTATAGGGCTGCACGCGCTCTATCCATGCTTCGGAGTCCAAGGCTTCCACGTGGCCATCGGCAAAAAGCACGTGGTTCATGCCGCTTCCAGCACACTCGTGGGTTTCGATGGCCACAGGTATCGCCGACAGCATCACATTCTTCATCCCATTATCCATTCCAAGCTCCCGCACGATTTCAATCAAACGTGTTTCACTGGTCGCTGGAAAAAGGAGTTCATAGCTTACGGTTCGACCAGGGTTATCGGCTTCATCTAAGCCGGGGCAAGTGAGCACCTTGGTGTCTGCAAGGTATTCGGGGATCGTCATCGCCCACCCTCCCGGGTAAGAGGATTCCGGGTCTTCGGCGGCAAACATCTTGAGAACTAACCCGAGCTGCTTCATATTATTGCTGCAGCTCGCCAAGATTGGTCCGATCTGGTCGATTGTTTTTTTTGTCTGCTTGGAACATTCGAATGACGTATCAGAATCTACCAGACGCACATCCTCGGGGTACTTCGTTTGACATGCCAGCGTCATGGGGGGCAGGGCATATTTT
>CAXBPH010000064.1:0-28843 GCA_963977445.1 uncultured bacterium
GGACCCAACCCATCCAAGGGCCCTTTGACAGTCGGGGCCGTCCCCCTGAGTGACAATTTACCCTCGGGGGGAACAGCCCCGACTGTTAAACTCCTCTACGCTACCCTCATCCTCTTCCGGCACCAAAACTCAGCCGGACCACAGGTGCCCCGTCGCTTGCGCCCCGCACGGTCAACTGACTGGCACTCAGACCGGCCGCCAGATCGACCCGGCTTGCCTGGTCACGACGAAAAGAAACGGGTGCCGACGGCTCTTTTTCGTCGACGAAACAGCACCATCGCTCCGTAAGAATCAGCCAGTGCGCGCAACCCTGGAGGGCGGTGTCGAGATCAGCAAAGGCGTAGACGACGACGGGATCACCATCGGTCTCGTTGGCGACAAGCTGTGCGACCGGTTCGGGCAAGGCAGGTGGCTGCCCGATATAGTGATGCAATCGTTTGTCGCTCTTCATTGGTCTGGGTGTCCGCCTGACTGCCGTGATATTGAATGTTCATTTTGCACCCTATGCAAGGGTATGCGCACTATAACGCATCAAAACTGAAAGGCCAGGTGGTATTAATTTACCACCTGGCCTTGAGGAAATCAGTGTATACATCGACCGGGGCCAATGGAATCTCGCCGAGCGCCTGACGTGTTCAAGTGCCCAATACTACCAACACTCATTTTCGCAACCGCGCACCACACAAGCGTGACTTGGAATTCGACGGGTTTCCACCAAACCGTTACAGATTCTTATATCAAACTCGTATGTTGCAGTATTTATCTTCGACGATGTGGTCTATCTGCGAGGGCGGGTGAGAAGAGCTTCACCACCAGCCCCTATACTTAAATTCAGATTGTCCACAGGATACACGGATTAAACTGACATTGACGAAGATGCACCAATTAGGCGGGGCGAACTTCCTTGGCTTCCGGTCCTTTGCGACCTTGGCCAACTTCGAAGGAAACGCGCTGGCCTTCGGTCAGCAGTCCTTCAGAAGGGTCGACGTTGGAGATGTGAATGAACACATCATCGCCACCGTCGTCAGGGTTGATAAAACCAAAACCTTTTTGCTCATTGAAGAATTTTACGGTACCTGTGGGCATTTTCTTTTCCTTTGCATTCGGGTGATGTCATTGGGGAACACTGGTCAGATACGCTGGTGGAACGCTTATCTGATTCATTCGAAAATAGTGTAGCAATAATTATCACAGGTTACCAGCACTTTTATAAGGACGTCAGACCGACTCAGCGCTCCTCCAGTGGGGGGACAGGACGGGCCTTGTGTCCCGTATAAATACTCAGCGGACGATAGATTCGGTTGTTCCGTGCCTGCTCCACGATATGTGCCGTCCATCCCGTTACCCGGGCGGCAACAAAGAGGGGCGTATACAAATCCAGCGGGAGTCCCAGCAGGTAATAGGTCAGCCCACACGGGTAATCCACGTTGGGGTATATCTTCTTGTCTTCCACCATGGGTTTCTTGATGGCATCATAGATTTCCATCCAGCGACCTTCCCCTTTTTGCTCTGCGAGTAGGCGAAGTTTCTTCTCCAGAATCACCGCGCGATGGTCGCCGTATTTGTAGACCCGATGCCCAAACCCCATGACCTTCTCTTTATGTTCCAGGGCCTGGTCAATCCAATCGCGGGCCTCGTCGGCTGTCGAAAAACGTTGTAGCATCTCCATGGCCGCTTCGTTGGCACCTCCGTGGAGCGGGCCCTTCAGCGCACCAATTGCCCCGGTCACCCCGGATACCATGTCGGACAAGGTTGAGCAGACGACCAGCCCCGCAAAGGTGCTCGCGTTAAAGTCATGCTCGGCATAAAGTACCAGCGTCAGGTCGATGAGCTCGGCCGACAATGCGTCGGGCACCTCTCCGTGGCACTGATAAAGGATCTGGGCGGCATGACTCAATCCCTCCCGGGGGGCAAGGGGTTCTTTTCCATTGAGGAGGCGATAACGTGCGGCAATGATTCCACCGATCTGTGCTGTGAGCCAGAGTGCCCGTTGCCGATTTGCGGCCTCGTCGTGGCCGTCTACGGGGTCAAAATGGCCGGTGAAAGAAACCATGCTGCGGAGCACATCCATCATGGGGACCGGGTGGGGGATAGCGCGCAGGGCGTCGAGCAAGGCCACCGGAAGGGTGCGATAGGAGTCGAGGGTCTGCTTCAGGGTGTCGAGTTCTGATTTCGTGGGCAGGTTTTCGAAGAGCAACAGATGGGCGACCTCTTCGAAACACACCGTCTCAGCGAGGTCCTGTATCGTATAGCCCCGATAGAGCAACTTGCCCTGATCAACGCAGGCAATGGACGTTTCACCGGCGATGACGCCCGCCAGGCCCGGACTGTAGTTTTCTTCACTCATCCTGCTCTCCTTCAATGGCTGACAAAACGTACAGCCGGACAATGCGGCGAGGTGCCCCTGCACCACGGGCTCTATAGATTTCTCTTGTATCGTTTAATTACGTGTTTACGGTGGCCTCATAACCAAGGAGGTCATAGAGTGCCTGGCGGGTCTGCATTTGATCGAGGCAGCCACGGGGCGTGCCCGACGTTTTTATTTCAGCCAGAACCGATTCCATGGCGTGCATGGCCGCGCGCTGTAAGGTGACGGGAAAGATTACCAGGTTGTATCCCATGTCATCGAGCTCGGAAACCGTGAACGAAGGTGAGGTTCCAAATTCTGTCATATTCGCCAGGAGCAGGGCGTCCACGTCCGCCGAAAAACGCCGAAACTCTTCCTCGTTCTTCAGGGCTTCTGGAAAAATCATATCGGCACCCGCCTCAAGGTAGCGGTGGGCCCGGGCGACGGCGTCGTCATAGCCGGTCACGCCACGGGCATCAGTGCGCGCGATAAGAAGAAAATCATCGGAAGGTTTGGCCGCTGCTGCGGCCGCTATTTTTTCGCAGAAGTCATCCACGGGCACCAGTTCTTTTCCGGCGAGATGACCACAACGCTTCGGAAAAACCTGGTCTTCCAGATGGAGCCCACTCGCCCCGGCCGCCGCCAGCGTCGTGACCGTGCGCACGGTGTTTTCTACTTCACCAAAGCCCGTATCGGCATCGACTATAAGTGGCAGGGTACACGCGTTCGCAATGTTGCGGGTGTGCTGTTCCGATTCGGTCAGGGTCATGAGTCCCGTGTCGGGGCGTCCGCCTACCGAATTGGCGAGCACGGCCCCCGAAAGATAGGCGGCTTCGAAGCCCATCTGTTCAATCAGCCGCGCGCTCAGCGCATTGATGGCACCGGGCAGGGCAACCGCACCTCGCTCCAATCGCGTCCGAAGTCGGAGCGTGCGTTCGTGTGTTTTAAAAGACATAGTCAACATTCCTTTTGGGGAAATGGTTCAGCGACTATCCTTCAGCCTGCCTGTCAATCAAGTCGACTGTCAAGGGTTGGGCTATTGTAGTTTTCAATAGTGAGTATGCATCGTGTCTGACAACACCGGTCGTCGTCGTACTTTCAGGGTGGTCGCCTTGTTGGATGCGTGTTATTCGGCGGTTGCCCGATTGCCCGGCGCTGTCCAGGTGAAATCCGGAGTCAGCTCGGGAAAGGGAGCCTTTTGTAAACTTTCGTGCAGGGGCTTCTTCCGAAAAACATGGTCGGCTACGTCAAGAAGTACGTCGAAATCTTCCGCCAATTGGTCATGTCCTCCGTCGCGAAAATGAATCATGTTGTTGGCGGACACACCTGAGAAATCGAAAACAGGCTGGGCACCTTGCCAGGCAATTTGGGTGCCCTGGGGATTGCACCATTTGTCGCCATAGGCATCGGTGCTCAGGACGGTACGGGGTGCAACAAGGGCGCGAAGAAAATGCTGGTCAAAGGGCAGCGCGTTTTCCCGGTCGGCGAATCGCCCGAAATCATCCTGAAACCAGCTCTTGAAACGCTTGGCCTGCGTAATGAGTTCGAGGGTCTCTACGCCCTTGGGGGGATTGCGGAAGCTCGCCGCACCGCCTGCACCCGAACCGTTGGGCACCACCAGGGCAAAGCGTTCGTCCAGCGCCCCCGCGAGCAGCGCGGCCTTGCCCGTCCGTGAATGACCGGTGATGACGGCCTTGGCGACGTCGATTTCGTCGACGGTCTCCAGGTAGTCGAGCACACGGGAGGAACACCAGGCCCATACCGCCACACTGGCCCAATCGTAGTCGGGATAGGCGAGCTGGGCAGGGCCCACCACATCATGGCCTTCCGTATCGGGGTCGAGCATCGTCTGCTCAAAACAGACAAAGGCGTAGCCCCGTTCGTTGGCGGCCTGGGCATGCTCACCGCCGAGACCAAAACGCAATATAACCGGCAGGGGACGGGCTGCGTCTACAGGCATATAGAGGTGCACCGTCGTTTCGAGGGCATGTTCCGGGCCAAACTTAATCTTGCGCGCTGTGAATTGGGTCTTCTCGTCGAAACGCGTCCCAGCCTCCAAAGACTCACCGGAAACCACATTTTCCGGCGACGGCGGAACATGGCCATACTCATTGGCCAGCAGAACTTCCGCAATCTCAGCCCGACGGACCTGCCAATCAGCAGCAGTCCCCACGGTCCCGCCTCTGTTAAGTAGAAATGGATTGGGCAACAGATTGTTTTCTGAACTTACCTCGCCCACAGCAGCGGCAAGGCTCCCCACGAGAAAACAAACAGCGATTAACAGATGGTGCATACGTATACTTCCTTTCGACGAACCCCCAACAACAAATCATCGTCATATAATACGCCATGACAGAACACCGGTACCAACGCCACCGAAGAAATTCCCAAACAGGATCTTAGACATTCCTGTCTGAGACAAGGCCCACTTCCGACCCAAAGCGACCCACAACGCTGAGACACGTCGTCGCGCCCACCGAAGGGATTCCCAACAGGAGCTTAGGCATTCTTGCCTGAGGCAAGGCCCACTTCCGACCCAAAGCTACCCACAACGCTGAGACACGTCGTCGTGCCCACCGAAGGATTTCCCCACAGGGGCTTGGGCATACTTGCCCGAGACAAGGCCCACTTCCGCCTCAAAGCTAACCACAACGCTGAGGCATCCCGTCGCACCCACCGAAGGGATTCCCAACAGGAGCTTAGGCATTCTTGCCTGAGGCAAGGCCCACTTCCGACCCAAAGCTACCCACAACGCTGAGACACGTCGTCGTGCCCACCGAAGGATTTCCCCACAGGGGCTTGGGCATACTTGCCCGAGACAAGGCCCACTTCCACCTCAAAGCAAACCACAACGCTGAGACACGTCGTCGCACCCACCGAAGGGATTCCCAACAGGAGCTTAGGCATTCCTGCCTGAGACAAAGCACACTTCCGCCTCAAAGCTAACCACAACGCTGAGGCATCCCGTCGCGCCCACCAAAGGAATTCGCCAACAGGAGCTTAGGCATTCTTGCCTGAGACAAGGCACACTTCCGACCCACAGCAACCCACAACGCTGAGGCATCCCGTCGCGCCCAGCAAAGAAACCACTCAAGCCATAATCTCTTTAATCACATGCCCATGAACATCGGTCAAGCGCCGGTCAATCCCATTGTGCAACACCGTAAGGCGCTCATGATCAATGCCCAACAAATGCATCACCGTGGCGTGGAGATCATAGCCATAGGTAACGTTCTCCTCCGCCTTATACGACCACTCGTCACTCGCCCCATGAATCGCGCCCCCCTTAATGCCGCCGCCAGCAACCCAGGAGGTAAACGTGAAGGGATTGTGATCACGACCCGCACTACCCTGACTGCATGGCATGCGCCCGAACTCGGTGGTCCAAATCACGATGGTGTCATCGAGCATGCCCCGCGACTTGAGATCCTTCAGCAATGCGGCCGCAGGTTTATCCATGCTGGCCGCCATCTCGCCATGATCTTTCTCGATGTCTTCGTGGGAATCCCAATTGCGACGGGGGAAGGCATTGTCCGCACCACTCCAGACCTGCACAAAACGCGTACCCCGCTCCAGGAGTCGGCGTGCCACAAGGCAGTTTCGACCGAAGTCTTCCGTGATGGGACTGTCGAGGCCATAGAGTTTCTTGGTGGCATCTGTTTCGCCGGTGAGGTCCATCACTTCCGGTGCCGTCACCTGCAGGCGGGCCGCCATTTCATAGCTCTGGATGCGCGCGTCGAGGCGTGAGTCACCCGCACGGTCGGCCATATGCATCTTATTCAACGAGGCCAGGACGGACAGGCCCTCGGCATCGTTTTCCGGGGTTACATATTCACCCTGCGGTGGAAAGAGATCGGCGATAGGATTTTTTCGCGCGGGCTGAATCAAGGTGCCCTGGAAGTTGGACGGCAGAAAGCCCGGTCCCCAGTTTTTTGGGCCGCCCGGGCCAAAGCCACGGGCATCGGGAAGCACCACGAACGTAGGCAGGTTGTCCGTTTCGCTGCCGAGGCCATAACTCACCCAGGAGCCGATACTCGGAAAGCCCGGGAGAATGAATCCCGTCGTCTGCATGAAGGTAGCCGGGCCATGGACGTTGGACTTGGCGACCATGGCGGGCAGGAAAGCCATGTCGTCCACACAGTCGGCAAGATGGGGCACGAGGCCACTCATCCACTTGCCGCTTTCGCCATATTGTTTCCATTCCCAGGGGGAGGGCATAACGACGCCCGCTTCACTTTGGAAGAGCTCCACCTTACCGCCCGGGTCAAAGGGCTGACCCGCGCGCTTGATGAGTTCAGGCTTGTAGTCGTAGGTGTCGCACTGGCTCGCCGCACCCGACATGAAAAGCTGGATGACCCGCTTGGCTTTTGGGGCGTGATGGAGACCATCCGGCAGGGCGGGCGTCGCGCTGGCGAGCATACCTTCCCGATTGAGCATGTGTGCGAGGGCAATGCCCCCCAGACCACCACCGGAATTCCAAAGAAACTCACGGCGGCTCATGGAACGTGTTGGCTTATGTTTCTGGTCGAATTTCATAATGTAACAATCTCGCTAAGTTAAACAGGGGCCGGGGTCCCTGAGAGTATATAAAATTTTTTCACCACGAAGGACACGAAGAGCACGAAGGAAGAAAAGAAGGAAAAGCGAATTGACCTAAGACTTTTCCACAGCGCAACGAACATATTTTATAAATGTTTTGTCTCATACTTTCGGTTTCGCTCTCATTTTACAATCGGCTTTTGAGGAAAAAACACAATCCTTCTTTTTTTCTTCGTGCTCTTCGTGTTCTTCGTGGTAGAAAGTTCTTTTATATCTGGCGCTTAGAGCACCATCCTTTCAATGCCATCCTTCAATTTAACCACATTAAAATTCATCAACAATCCGGTTGCCTTGCCAGACAGCTTCATATACGTCAACAATTGCGCGTCATGGATAGGCAATAAAGTGGCTACGCTCTTCAGCTCAACAACCAATAGCTCATCAACGAGTATATCGATTCGATATCCGCATTCCACTTCGAGGCCTTTGTAGTGAACCTTTACGACCGACTCTACGGCGTGGGGAATGCCCTGAAGGTTTAGCTCATGAGAAAAACAATTCTTGTACGTCGATTCCAACAGTCCCGGGCCGAGCTCTTTGTGAACTTCAATGCCACACCCGATTACACGACGAGACAATTGGTCGAATTCCATGTGCCTTCCCCTTATTGGTAAAGAACGGTTTAAATTTATGGTCTAAAAGTAGATTAACCACGAAGAACACGAAGAGCACGAAGAATGAAAAGAAAAAAAGGCAGGTCTTCCTGACGTTGCTCCACAGCATTATGGTACTGTTGTCTCCTTCTTTCTAATACTTATATTCTTTCGATATCCAATCCTGATTCGTCTTCTACATTGGCAGAAATAAACCACATAAAATCTTCTCTTCTTCCTTCGTGCTCTTCGTGTTCTTCGTGGTGAAATACTTTGTCCCTAATCCACAAAAATAAACTCATTGCTGTTCAATATAAGTCGACAGGTCGCCGCCATACCGTATTCCTCGGCATAGGGTACCAACGTAAACAGTTCATCTTTCGTGGGAGCACGATTCAGGGCGAGTTTAAAGCTCTCAGAAATCTGCTTGGGCACCGTGTGTGCCATCCCTTCAACCCGCTCCGCAAAATACGCGGCCTGGCGGACGATGCTCGGGTTGTTCATGAGGGACAAGGCCTGAATGGCCGTCAGAGTTTCGTTGCGTACCGGCACGCTCTGGGAGGGGTCGGCACAGTCCATACTCGTCATAAAGGGATCGGGAACACTGCGCACCACGAAGCGATAAATCGAGCGGCGGAAACCGGCCGGATCGGCGGGGTCATACTCCGCGTATTTGTAGCGCGGCGAGTGGTCGTCCTCAAAGACGAAGAGGTCCACACCCGGGCCACCCATGGTCAGGTCCAGCTTGCCGCTCACCGACAAAATAGCATCCCGTAGCGCTTCCGCTTCCAACTGATGGCGATTCATATGCCACAGAAACTGATTGCTCCCATCCAATGCCGCGAATTTCTCATTGTAGGCCGAGTCCTGACGGTAGGTGGCACTGGTCACGATCAGCCGGTGTAGCCATTTCAGGGACTCTCCGTTTTTCGTGAAGTTCACCGCGAGCCAATCGAGTAGCTCCGGATGGGTAGGGGGGGTACCCATCCGACCAAAATCGTTGGGCGTGCTCACGATACCCTGGCCAAAGTGATAGTGCCATACGCGATTGACGATAGAGCGCCAGGTGAGCGAGTTTTCCGCTTGTGTAAGCCAGTTGGCCAGGGCTGCCCGTCGGGCCGATTCGTCATGGCCTTCGGGAAGGTCAAAACGACTTTCCATACCCGGCAGGCAAGCAACCGTTCCGGGGGACATCAATTCGCCCGGAGTCTTTTCGCTGCCCCGCAGGAGCAAGGGTATAGGCCGGATTTCCTCCGGCGGCGCAAAATTCCCGATGCGCGCGTAGTGGTTCGTAGCGGCATAGACCAACTTGGGTGCCGGCAGCTCTTCCCATTCGGAATTTAATTCCAGCAACGCCGTGCTGTCATTCTGGTACGCCACACGCTCCTCGGGGGTCAGGAATCCGAGCTGCACCGTTTCCCTCGCCTTTTTCAGGGTCGTTACCGCATCCTGAAAGGAGGCCAGCAAGCTTTTTTTCGGGTCGTTTTCGTCAAGTTCGCCAATCCGACTGTGACTGTCGTAGCCATCGACCAGATTTTTCGTATGCCACCGGCCAGCGTCTATACTGTCGAGGGCCGTGACCACGCCATCCCGAGCCACATTCTTTCCGGCGCTATATACCTCCAACTCCGCCAGGGCAAACACATAATCTTCCGACCGCTTCCAGAGGCGGGTGGCCGTGATGCGCACATAGCGAAGCGCCACCTGGTCGACCATCAGATCAAATGGTCGATCCGTACGCGCCGGGTGATCTTCCGCTGTCTGGTCGAGTAAGACAATGGGCTCGGTGAACTCGGGCGTCAACGACCCTTCCACCTTAAATCGAATGGGAAAACCAAAGCCCGGCGTGTCCGTAAAGTCCACCGGTCGCGCGCCAATAAGCCGTATGCGCTCCACAGGGACGACGCTACCCAAATCAACCTGCACCCACTTACTCGTATCTGGATTGGCCACGATGGCGCTGTGATAGCCGTTGGTCGGACTTCCCTTGGCGCCCAGCTCTTTCAGTCGGGCCTCCAATGGATTCAACGCCGTATCAAGGGTTTCCAAATCGGGCGATTCCGTTTCTTCAAAGCGTTTGCGATAGCCCGCGACCGATTGCTCCAGTTTTTCCCGCCGTACGGCGAGGGCCTCGCGCTTTTTGTGAACCGCCGGGTCGATATCATAGGCGCGGTCGGCCCGATCAACCCCGGCGAAGACGGCCTGCAAGCTGTAGTAATCCTTTTGGGCGATAGGGTCAAACTTGTGGTCGTGGCATCGTGCACAGCCCACCGTAAGGCTGTTGACCGTAGCCATGACGGTGCTTACCATGTCATCCCGATCGAGGTTCCGGGTGATGGTCTTATCAATGGTCCCTTCCCGGAGCTCCACATGGCCCACAAAGTCCCACGGCCCTGCGGCAAGAAAGCCAAGGGCCACCGTCGCCTCGGGATCGTCGGGATAGAGGGCGTCTCCGGCGATCTGTTCGCGGATAAACTGGCCATAGGGCTTGTCTTCGTTCAGGGCTTCGATCACATAGTCCCGATAGGGCCAGGCATTATTGCGTCGTTTGTCTTTGTCGTAACCATGGGTATCCCCATAGTGGGCCACATCGAGCCAGTGCCGGGCCCAACGCTCCCCATAGCGTGGGGACGCCAGCATCCCGTCCACCAGCCGCTCATAGGCGTCGGGGCGTTCGTCCGCGACAAAGTTTTCCACCGCTTCCGGCGTGGGAGGGAGGCCCGTCAAATCAAAGCTGACCCGCCGTATCAAGACACGCCGGTCCGCCTCGGGCGAGGGCGTCAAGCCCCGTGCCTCCTGGGCCTGGCGTACAAACAGGTCAATCGGATTCCTCGACCAGGTATCATTGGAAATCTGGGGCGCTTCCGTCGTGTTGAGGGGTTCAAAGGCCCAATGCCCCTGCCATGGGGCACCTTCCTCAATCCAGCGGGTGAGGGTGGATTTTTCTTCGGCGGAAAGCTGTTTTACGCTCTCCACGGGAGGCATCTGCTCTTCCGTGTCATCGGACATAATGCGGGCATGGAGGGCGCTTCCGACAAGATCGCCCGGTGCCACCGCATGGTTGCCCGATTTCAACAACTCGAAGAGTCCATCCTTCGTGTCGAGCCGCAGCCCGGCCTTCCGCTTTTCCGGGTCGGGTCCATGGCACGCGAAGCACTTGGAGGACAAGATGGGCAGGACATCGTTGGAAAAGCTGACGGCCCCCTCCGCGGTGAAGGCCGTAGCGCTGAAGAGCACAGCAAGGCTCCCCGAGACAAGCAATTTATGTGGATAATACATACGCAGTGTTCAAACTCCCGACAATTAGGTTAGCCCCAATATACACCGGGCGCACAAGGGGTTCAATTGCCCGGGGGTGTGGAAGAATACGTGCCTCTTGACCATTTGTGGTCGGTCGGACCAGCGGGCTACCATGGTCGCTGAGCACAGACTTCCATCGTCACCATTTCAGGAGAGAAATTGATGCATCGTATGCTGCTGACCCTCGTTTTGGCCCTGGGGGTTTTCTGCCCCGTCCACGCCGAATACACCACGGGTGCGGAACGTCTCGAGTCCGAGCACGAGCTCTCCATGGAATACGAAACGCCCCACACCCAATGGGCCAAGCCCTACGCCCAGGGCACCATCCGCGTCCTCTATATCTGTCCCTACTACCAGGGTAGCACCGAAGGCCGCGAAATTATCGAGCTCATGCAGCGCTTCGACATCGAGGCGGATGCCATCTACTTCCAGAAGGGACCTAACCGGCTCTTGGGTGATGGGAACACCCGATGGTATGTGACCGATGCCGTCGGGACCGAGCGCGCCCTCCGGCTGCTCGAAACGCCCTATGATGTCATCCTGCTGAATCAAGTAGCCCTATCCGAACTGAACGACGCCGTCGGCACCGCGCTGAAAAACGCCGTAGCCCAGGGAACGGGCCTGGTCTATGTAGGGGAAGCATCGGACTGGACCCCAGGTGACACGATCCCCGTTGAAGACAGTCCGCAAGCCTGTTGTGCTGAGTCCCTCGCAACCTTCGGCAAGGGCCGGGTAGCCCGCATGAAGCCACGGGAACCCATTCCCTATGGCTACGGCTGGGAGTGGGCCGTGGATCGCGCCATGGAACGGCAGGGCAGGGCACTGCTGTGGGCCGCAGATCGCGCGCCATCGGCAGAGTTGCACTTACTGTATGTTGTCGTGTCGGAGAGTGCTAATGAGCTTTGGGTTGATCGCGCAGGGGCGTCGGAAGGCATGGATGGCAATCTGGACCTGCGCTGGGGGGAGGTGGAGCCGGGCAGCCGTTTGGAGTGGACCATCCGCGATGACGCTGGGGTTGTGGACGAGGGTACCATCGAAATCGCGGAGCCAATGGGATCCTTTGTCGTACCGTTACCCCTATCGCGTGTCCGCGATTTCCGGGTCGACGCCGTTCTTTGGCTTAACGACAAAATAGTCGCCTGGGATACCGTGGAGCCACCCGGTGTTTCTCAGGAGTCAGAGATTCTGATCTCGCTGGGGAAAAATGCGGTGGAAGTCGACGAAAAAATTACGGGGACCCTGAACGTATCAGATATAGACGGCGGCGATACCGTGCGTATTCGCCTTCTGGATAACAAGAACAATCAATTAGCCGAACAAGTTCTTCCCGTTGCTACAGAGGCCTCACTCCCTTTTTCTTTCGAGGTGGCACCGTGGTATCCCATGTTAGTGCGTATTGAGGCGGTGCTGGAACGAGGCGATCGTGAGTTGGCCCTCGCCCGCGAAGACGTCCGCATCACCAAGCGCAAGCAAGACCAGTTCAACTTTATCATGTGGAATGTGCCCACCGGCGACCTCGCGCCCTATGGTATCGAGCGCATGGCCCAGCTCGGCGTGACCTCCATTCTACAAGGCGGTCCGCCGCCACTCGCTCTTTCGGCCAGCGATTTGACCTACGTGCCTTATGTGACGAGTTTTCGCGCCAGCAGCCATACGGTAACCGCCATGCTCGATGATGAGGGCATTCTGAAGACCGGCTGTATCCACGACGAAGCCACCATGGCCAAGCAGGTCGCCGACGTCGTTGCCCGCTCTCAGGAAACCCGGGAACACGGCACCTATGTCTATTCCCTCGGTGACGAGAATGGGGTGCGGGGCTCCTGTCTGGGACCCCATTGTCTCGTGGCCTATCGCGCGTATCTAAAGGATATCTATGGCGACATCGGCGCCCTGAATAATTCCTGGAATTCGACCTACACCACCTTCGACGAAATCACCCTCCTGACCGAAGCGCCCCTGCCGTCCGGCGATGCACCCCAGTGGTTCAAAGAGTACTTCGCCCAACGCACGGTGAAGAATCAGACCGACTCGGAAACCACGGGTGAAGAACAAATTCGCATGGGCGACATCAACGACGAGATTCGTGCCCTCCAGAATGAAAACTACGCCCGGTGGTATGACCGTCAGGCCTTTCAAAGCTGGAGCTACGTCCAATGGTGCAAACGCTATGTGAACGCTTTCCGTGAAATTGATCCCCAATCCCTCACGGGCTTTGAAGGTACCGATAGCTTCTCCATTCGCCGTCTCACCACGCGCTCCCGACAGGGCGGCGATCTCGACCTCTTCATGCGCGAGCTGGAATACTTCGGGCCTTATCGCGGACCCGCCAATGAGGTGACCCGCTCCCTCGCCAAACCGGGCTTTCCTGCGGGCAATTGGATTGGATACAGCCGCGATCCCGATGTTCTCCTCATGAACTACTGGAAGCAGGTCCTCGACAACATGTGCGCGGTCCAGTGGTGGCGTTGGGACAACATGGGGGAGGAGTACCAGCCCTTTCTCGCACCTACTTTGTCGCCCATTGGCGCGGTGAAAGAATTCCTGGAGGATACCCGCGTCATTCGTGAGGGTCTCGGCGATTTGCTCATGCACTACACCATGGAGCCCGACGGCATCGCCATGCTCTACAGCATGCCCTCCACCCACATTGCCCACTTCGACGGCAACCGGAGTTATGGCGACGAGAGCCGCGATCACGACCGGTGGCACGAAGCCATCCACAATGCCGGCCTTCAATTCGACTATGTGACCGACCGCCAACTCCGCCTCGGCGAATTCGACCCCACAAAATACAAGGTCCTCATTCTGCCCCTCGCCTTTGCCCTCGGCGAAAAAGAAGCGGCCGTGATTCGTGACTTTGTGGCGCAGGGGGGGACGGTAATCGGCGATGTGCGGCCGGGTCTCTACTCGGACCGGTGCAAGCCCTTTGAGGCCGGCATCCTCGATGACCTCTTTGGCGTCAAACGCACCGGCAAACAAGACGCCATGGAGATCGACCGCATGCGAATCCAGGGCCCTCTCAATGACACCGAAGTCTACATGGAGTGGGGGAACTGGTACGGCAAAAACGTCTACCCACAGATGCACGTCGATCCCACCGTCGAACTCACCACCGGCGAAGCCCTCGGTTGGGCCTTTCCCATTCACTACCACGCAGGACTCAAGCACCCCGTGGGCATCGTGAATACCCACGGCAAGGGCAAAGCCGTCCTCCTCAACTTTGCCGTTTACCAGGCACCCTTTGACGGCCTCCTCCGTGACGTACTCGCGGCCAGCGGGATAAAGTCGGCCATCCAGGTCCGCGATACCAATAGCCAGCCAAAGGAGGGGCCAAAATTCGCCGGTATCAACGACGGGGAAATAGAAGACGAGACACCCCGTCAATCCCACGACGACGCCGACACCTATCCCCCCGGACTGGAGCTAACCCGCTGGCGCAACGGCGATACGGAACTCCTGGCGCTCCTCGGTGAACACACCGGCGACGTAACCGTAACATTGCCCGAGCGTCGTTATGTGTACGACATCAAGGCAGGCAAGAAAGTCGGCATGACCGACACCTTCACCGTCAGTCTGAAAAAGTCCCGTGCCAGCGTCTATGCCCTGCTGCCGGAATCCATGGCGGAGGCAACGATTGATTTTGCCCTACCTCAGGATTCCGAAAGGTCGACCATGACGATAGGCATCGGTGTTCCAGGCATGTCGGGTGCGAGTGTAATGAAGGTCACCCTCCGCCAACCCGACGGAACACCTGCGCCATGGCTCCCCAATCACGTGCTCACGGAAAACGGCGTAGGCACGGTGACTATACCCTTACCCTTCGTCCGAGAAACACCGATAGGCATCTGGTCGCTCGAAGTAGTGGATATGTTGTCCGGTGCCACCACGAAGCAAGAGTTTCTAATGGAGAGTTTCGACCCAGACGCGTAGGGATTAGGGGGGCAAGTCTTTGCATGTCCCACAGTTGCATAGATTCTAATAGACCCCAGACCGTACATTCTGCTATAACAGCGGACAGAGAGGGTGCTGGCATTTCGGGTGTGTAGGGCCATACCCAGGTTTACCCCTATTCCAGGGGGGTGAGGTGCCAGGCAGAAGGGCCAATATTCTTCATGAGTCATGTCATCGTTCCAAAAGTCTTTATATCCGCTGTGAGCAGCGATCTCCGCGCCGCCCGGAAGGTCGTCAACGAGGCCCTGACTCAAATCGGCTGCCTGCCGGTAGAGGAGTCCATTCTCGGCACGGAATACGGTGAAATTCGCACCATGATTGAGAGGCGCATGGCCGACTGCCACGCCGTCATCCACCTCGTCGGCCGGGACTATGGGGGCGAGCCGGATCAGGCGACGCTCCCTGAAGGGCAGCCAAGGCGCTCCTGGACCCAAAGGGAATACGACTTCGCCATCGAACACGACATGAATCTCTACGTTATCGTGTGTGGAGACAACTATCCGTATATTGAGACCCTTACCGACGAGTCCGAGGAGAAACAAGCGCTCCAGGCCGCGCACCGCCAGCACGTGCTTACAGAAAAACACCTCTACCACGAAGTCGCCGATGAAGACGCCCTACGACAACGCATAGAGCAATTGCGCGAGCCCGCCGAAGCGTGGCGCGCCGAAATTGAGCGTGAACAGGCCAAACGACGGCGGCTGCTTTACGGCGTGATGCTTGTAGGCGTGTTAATCCTCGTGTCTTTGGCAGGTTTCGGCTGGAAAATGGACTACTTCGGTAAAGTTTTGGAGACAATTCCATCGAAAACTGCGGCGGAGGTGCTCGACAAGATAGCGGACCCCCAAGAGCTATCCGCGAGACTCCGGCGGCATATCGAAACACGATTCGAAGCCGACCGCGACGCAGCCCGCAGCCGAGAGGCTAAGTGGGAGGAAATTCGCGATCTAGAGCGCCTTCGTGACGCCGCTCTCGCTCAAGTGGATGGTCTCATTCGCACCATCCAGGATGGATTGGCCGGTAAGCCCGATCCCATTTTTGCGGAGGCCTCCCGTATTGTCGTCGGCGAAGGCCCGGAGGCCGCCATCGCCTACCTGGAAAGCCACCGAACGAACACACTCGCTCGGGTCGACCAGTTGGCGCTGCAGGAGGAGACCGCCCGGGAAGAAAAGCACAAAGCATTGGAATCCCTGCTCTTGGAAGCGGAGCTTCTCAAGACCAACTTGCGCTGGGACGCGGCGCAGACGCTCTATAGGAGCATCGCCGACAAGGCTCCTCAGTGGTCCCGGGCCCGCCGGGAACTAGGCAGCCTGTTAGTTGAGCTCGCGCGATTCGGCGATGCTGAGCTCCACTTAGAAGCGGCTCTCGACCTTGCGGAAAACGAGGACGAGCGTGCTTTGGCGACCAATGCATTCGGGATTTATTACGTGGAAATTGCCAATTGGATGGAAGCCGAACCTCTGTTGAGACAGGCTCTCGAATATATTGAACAGTCGTACGGGAAGGAGAGTCCTGAAACGGCTGCGGTCCTACACAACTTGGCTGTCTGTCTGAAGGATATCAATAATATTGAAGAGGCAGAGATATTGATGCGACGGGCACTATGCATTGACATGGCCCACAAGAGTCCCAACGACTCAGCCGTAGCTCGTGGCCTAAACAATCTGGGTCGGTTACTTGCCCTGACAAATAGGCACAATGAGGCAGAGCGACTTTTGCGTCGTTCTTTGTCGGAATATGAGGCGCTATACGGATCTAATGATCCAGAAGTCGTTCCTGTTCTCAGTAACTTAGGAGCGCTACTTTTGGAGATGAACCGTCTTTCGGAGTCCGAGGCCATGATGCGCCGAGCTCTTTCCATTGATGAGCTATCGTACGGGGCCGATCACCCGAGTTTTTCTCGAGATCTGAATAATTTGGGAACTCTCTACCAGACATCAGGTCACTTTCGGGAGGCGGAAGAATACTATCGTCGTTCACTGGCCATAGATCTGGCGGTCTATGGTTCTGAAAATAGTTTCGTGGCCCGGAAGCTCGACAATCTAGCGCAACTGCTGAGTTTGACGAATCGACATTCGGAAGCGGAGCCACTCATGCGCCGAGCACTGCAAATTTACGAAATGGATCTCGGACCAGATCATCCAGACGTAGCCAGATGTATTAACAATTTGGCAACATTGCTTTCGGCCACGGGGCGGCTTCAAGAATCAGGACCTCTCTATCGCCGCGCACTTTCTATTGATTCGGTAGCATATGGAAGAGCTCACCCAAACGTTGCAATACGGCTAGACAACTTAGCTGGCTATCTCCAAGAATCGATGCGGCACTTAGATGCCGAAGCGCTCTTTCGTTGTTCCCTTTCTATTGACGAGGTCTCCTACGGTCCAGGCCATCCGAAAGTCGCTACGCGCCTGAACAACATAGCGCTACTTCTTGTGGCGACCAATAGATTGGAATTCGCTGAGGTTTTGATTCGTCGTGCGCTTGCTATCGATGAGGCATCACTCGGTGCTTCCCATCTGGAAGTGGCTCGCGACATAAATAATTTAGCGTCACTACTTCTCAGTTCAGAGCGTCTCACGGAAGTAGAACCACTTTTTCGTCGCGCCCTCTCAATTAACCTCAAGACGTATGGCGGCGAGCATCCGGTTATAGCTGCGAGCCTAAATAATCTGGCCTCACTGCTTTATCGTACGAATCGTTACTTCCAATCGGAAGTGCTCTTCCGACGGGCGTTGTTCATTCGCGAGAAATCTTATGGTACGTTTCATCCTGATGTTGGTCAGAGCCTAAATAATCTTGCTTTCCTACTTGAGAAGCAAGAGCGGTTCCTATTGGCCGAGATTCTTTATTCTGATTCGCTGGCTGTTTTCGGAAAGTCTCCACCGAGTATGGGGGCCATGCACTCGGAAATGGTGCTGGCTGTAGAAAACTTTTACCAGTTTCTTAGATCTAGCGATGTGCCTTCGGACGATATTATGCAACGTATCAATAGAGCAATGTCGCAATTCGATTTAGTCGTTCCTATCGTGCCGGAGGTGGAACGCCTCCTTGGACCGACCAAGCCGGTAGCCGATGTGCTCGTGGCCCTGGATCGCCAATACAAGGTGGAGGGCAAGCCAGCCATCTGGTTTTTTCCGCTGGACGAGCCCATATCGCCCGAACTGGACGCACTACTTGGGCCTTCCACACTCGACGTGGCACTCGACGAACCCATAGCGCCCTACCTCGACAAACTCCTCGGCCCAGCGGTCTCCACGGAAGACGTCCTCAAGAAACTCGACGCCACCTACCGCGAACAAGGCAAGTCCGCCATCTGGTTTCTCCCGGTGGACGAGCCCATATCGCCCCACCTGGACGAACTCCTCGGCCCCGTGACGCCGCCGTCGGATGTGGCAGAGGGAGGGTGAGGGGCGCCCGTTGGCCACGAGCAAATTTTCTACCACGAAGGGCACGAAGAGCACGAAGAAGAAAGGGAGAGAGGGACGGACGGAGCTTCCGAGACGCATTTCCTCCTCGGGCCTCAACGACAGTCTTTGCCTGCGTCGAACACAATCTTGAAAGGCGTCACCTCTACCTCTTCTATTCTTTTCTTCTTCCTTTCTTCGTGCTCTTCGTGTCCTTCGTGGTAGAAAATACTCTTCATTGCCAACAACGACTGCTCCACGTCGATTCGCTGTTCAACTAAGTACCCCACAGGATGTATGATGGGCTCATAGGAATAGTTCGCCCCATTGTGCCATCCAACCAAACGATAAGGATGTCTCAGCATGAAATGGCAAGAATGGCTCGATAAATGGAGCATGAAAAGTGTCAAACTCAGCGCCGGTTTCGCACAGGTCGAGTTCAGCCCGAATGACCCGGATCGGGACGCCGCGTGGGATCTTTACGTCGAACTACTGACCCGTACCACGACCCAATACCTCGAGCCGGAATACGGCGATGAGAAAACGTCGCTGGAAAGTGTCCACGCCCTGTTCAAATTGACGCGCGATACGTTGAAGGTCCGGGGACGTCATTGCAATGAGTTTGCGAAGATCGGAATCATTGTCCTCAATCAGGTCGTCCGCCCTTTTACCTCGAAATGGCACAAAGCCTCCCTCGCCGGGGCCTTCGAGGACAAGAAACAGTGCCAAAAATTCCGAAAAGAACTGCGCGCGCTGCAGAAAGATCTCCGAAAATACACCAAGATGCTGGCGGATATGGCCAGTGTAGAAGACCTGACTGCGCTGGAAAAATCGGACGCGTAGTAGGCAGCGGTCGTGATTGGCGGTTTTTTCAGATCCCATCCAAAATTCATTCACTCAGCGCGCCGCGAGACACTCCGTCCCTCAGACTTGTAGCGCTCCAGGAGCCCGGCGAGTCGGGCAACCACCTCAGGGTGTGCACCCTGAATATTCGTCGTCTCTCGCGGATCCGCTTTCATGTCGTAAAGTTGCACCGGCGGGTCATCCTCCGTGCCCTTCTCCAGCCAACCGCCCGATCCCGGACCTTCAATATATTTCCAATCGCCTTGGCGCAGTGCGAAAACACCATCATAGGAGTGGTGGACCGTGGCTTCACGGAGGGTGCCCGTTACGGGTGCTCCCTGGAGCAGGGGTAGCAAATTGTAGCTGTCCCGTGCGGCATCTTCGGGCAAGGTGGCCCCGGTCAGGGCCGCGCAGGTGGCCATAATGTCGGTGAGACAGACGACCTCATCAGAAGTGGAGGACTTCACCCGCTCCGGCCAGCGCACAAGCAGGGGCACCCGATGGCCCCCTTCCCAGATGTCCGTCTTGATGCCCCGATAGATATAACTCGGATTGTGTCCGTAGGCCCGTACCGAGTTCGGCTTACCCTGCATGTTCTCACCGTCCCTTCCAGGAGACCCATTGTCGCTGGTGAAGATCACGAGGGTATTTTTCGCCTGGCCGGTGGCGTCCAGGGCTTCAAGCACCTGGCCCACAAACCAGTCCACCTCCATCACAAAATCGCCGTAGCGATGGGCACCGCTTTTGCCAATAAATTCGGCGGTTGGTGCGATGGGCGCGTGGGGCGCGGTGAGCGGCAGGTACAGGAAAAATGGAGCACCGTCTACCTTGTTGTACGGTACTTCACCACCTTTGGCGTGGATGAATTCTACGGCCTTTGTCGCGAGAGTCGGCATGACGGCCGTCAGATCCCAACCGTTTACCATAGGGCCCGGCAGGCCAAACATGGACTCGGGCTTTTCCGTGTCGGGCGTGCCCAGGAGGCGGTCATTCTCGATAAAGCAATAGGGTGGAAAATTGGGTACGTCATCCCCGAAGTAGTAGCCAAAGCCCCGCGCTGTGGGACCCCCTGCGACGGGTTTTGAGAAATCGATATTGTTGCCCCACGGACCCCGGATCTTCGTGTTGTATTTTCCGAGGGGAAGACGGTCATTGATGGAGCGGCCGTCTTTCGTGGCCCAATCCCAGCCCAGGTGCCACTTGCCAATACAGGCGGTGGTGTACCCCTGTGCAGACAACATGCCCGGCAGGGTCAGTGTCGCTGCATCGATAAGGGGCTGGTCCCACGGCCACAGGACGCTGTCTTTCAACGCCGTGCGCCACGCATAGGTTCCCGTTAGGAGGCCATAGCGCGTCGGTGTGCAGACCGCGCTGGGGGAGTGGGCGTCGGTGAAGCCCATCCCTTGCGCGGCCAGGGTATCCAGATTGGGTGTGGGGATCTTGGAGTCGGGATTCTGGCAGGCTACGTCCCCATAGCCCATATCGTCCGCGAGGATAAGGACGATATTGGGGCGCGTCCCATCGACCTCAGCGATACCGGGTGTGGCAAGGGCCGCAAGTAGTAAGGCGATTGGCGCGAAGTGCAGTTTCATGGCTACGTCTCCCATCCCATATATTTCCACAAACGACAGCGGGGACGTTTCCGTCCCCGCACATCGCTGGTTTAATTTCCTCTTCAATAAAACTACTTCTTGCTCAGGTCCAGAATCTCGATATTCCGAAACTCGCAGGGGTGGCTTTCGCTCTGCAGGGAAATGGTGCCGCTGCTCAACATGAGCTCGCCGTCTTTGATGAGTTTCTGCGCGTACTCATCTTTCGGGTCCAACTGGGGTTTTTCGTATTCGAAAACGGCTTTGCCATTGACGAAGTGCTGAATATAGTCATTGCCCTGAACCTCCACCTCAACCTTGACCCATTGGTCGCCGTGGTAGGTTTCCGAGCGGGAGTTCACACAGTGGGGGGTAAACAACGCGTTGTCGATGACCACGTTCGTGCCGGGCGTGCACAGGTTGGCGGTGGTCCGATCTTTGACCCCATCACCACCAAGCAACTGAAGCTCGATAGAAACGGGAAAGTCCTGGTCCTTCTCCATGGTGGCCGGGTCCTGGCCGTGGAGCATGATGCCACTGTTGCGGAAGGCCCAGCCGGGACCGTCGGCAATTTGCTCGCCCGTAAAGCGATATTCCATACGGAATTTATAGTGGGAGTAGGGGGTCTTGTAGAAGATGTGCCCGAAGGTCTCCTTAAACTCGCCGCCATACTTATCGTAGGAAACTTTCATGACCCCATCTTCCACGCGGAAAGTATCGTTCCAGTTTTCCCCGAGGTCGTGGTAGCGAATCTTGGGTGTCCAGCCATCGAGATTCTTCCCGTTGAATATACTGACCCATCCGTCCTCAGTCTCAGACTGTTTTTCCCCATGGGCATTGCCCGTCAGGGTGCAGCACAAGACAAGGCCAAGAATCGTGTAAAGATACTTCATGAAGAGACTCCTTCGTTACAGATAAAAAGGGAATGGTGGTGATTGGTTGTTGTACGTTATGGCACCGCAGGGAGTCAAGCGGGGGAAGCCTATGCGCACGAATACAGCGACCGGAACCACCGTCCCGTCACGAGGCGTCTCTCTCGACCGACTACCTGCCCTATACGCCAGGCTCACGGAAGTTTGGTAAGCAGAATGTCTTTAAATTGAACGGTCATAGGGGGCCCACTGTGTAATTGGAGGGCCAGGATACCCGATAGGTCCTGTGCATTGGTTTCGTTGTCGGTCACCTCCGCCACGAGGGCATCATTGACGTAAAGCGTCAGCTTGGGGCCCACGCAGACCAGCCGGTACGCGTGCCACGCCTCCAGCGTGAAGTTCGCTGGACCCTGGGCTTCGGCGATTGCAGTTTCCGTCCGGTTGCCGTCCTTGTCCAACACGGTTTGCTGACCCCGCCACGCCAGGGTGTGTCGCCCGTGCTCGTCATACAGCCGCACCAGCCAGTCGGTGTCCAGATTGTTATCCACCTGATACCCGGCGACATCGTGGCCTTCAATGACCTTGCTGCGGAATTGAAAGCCGCCGTTGATGTGGGGGAGGGCTTCCGTCGGCGTTCCATTCATACGAAAGGTCAGACGAAGCTCAAAATTAGAAAGGGATTCCTTTTCATAGACCAGGTATTGATTGACGCTACAGGGATGGTCTTCGGTAATCTTCGCCGTAATCGCCCCATCCTCGACAGACCAGTAGCTCGGGTCCGGTGTCTCCCAGCCATCGAGCGT
Source organism: uncultured bacterium (assembly GCA_963977445.1). Lineage (GTDB taxonomy): Bacteria > Hydrogenedentota > Hydrogenedentia > Hydrogenedentales > JAEUWI01 > JAEUWI01. The sequence goes on from CAXBPH010000064.1 coordinate 22,305, forward strand.
TTTTCCATCGAAAAGTGCTTCGGGTGCGGACAAGGCCGCCCCATCATCAGACTGACTACTCAACGTCCCAAGGGCAAGAAGTAGCGGCAAAACAAACAACACATTGCGAATCATGATAGACGAGCTCCCTGAGTCAACCACAGCATGATGCTATAGTGGCACTCCCCGGAACGGTATGCAAGCGTTTAATTTGCGGCGTCGTAGTCGTCCAATATCACGCCAAAAATAGGGACACCCAAACGCAATATACAGGCCTAAATCGGTAAAACAGGCATAGATGGATTGAATTTTTCCATCAAAATCGGTAAAGTGGCGAATCAATGCGCTACAGGCGCATAGAGCGGCTGTTTGTTAGTATTACGGGAAAGGTATAGTGCCCCTATGAAGGATTCGTGGACGGCGGAAGAGGTGGCCGAAGCATTGGGCAGTTCCCGGAGAACGGTGCAGCATCATATCTACCTCGGTCGCTTTGGAGACGTGGACAAGCGGGGCCGGGAGTACGTGCTCACCAAAGCCAATCTGGTGGAATACCTCGGTGAGGCCCGGGCCAACGAATTGATACTCTATCCTGCGGCCTTCGTGCTCAGCGCACACAGCAAGCGGGGCGTGCCCTGCTCGACCTGGGCCGCCATTCTCATGGCGAAGGACCTCTTCAATCTGATGAATGCCACCTATTGGATCGACGATCTGACGGCTGCGGGCCACGGTGACCCCGTAGGCTTTGCCATCGATGTGGTCAAGTTTCTTCAGCTCAGGGAGAGCACAGGCGATCAGGACACGCTGGACAGCGATCCGCTCTACGACCGGACCCCCCAGATACTGCGGCATATCGTGAAGTCGGCGAAGGTCTGAGCGGTCCTTTGGCATGCCATCATGAGTGTAAAAAGAAGATTCATGGGCAATTGGTGGAAAGATTTATTCGGTTTTTCAAGTGCCGGACATACAAGGATGACGCGATTGGTTCTCGCGATACACGTCCCCACGCATCCTTCTACACACAAAACCACAAACCATGGATGTGCCGCGCGATCTGGTACTCCAGTTCGTGCGCAAGGGCTGCGGGACGTCATTGGGATCTGTACTTGTGGGAAATTCTCAAGATGTCACTAGAAACAAAGCACTGTGCCTGACCTCGGCTTTGATGTAGAGATGTAATCGTATCTCACGACCCGCGCACGAATCCTCCAACGGCGCATCTTCGACCGGGAATACCGGATCGTGCGGTACGTTTGGTGGGTTCAGGTTGTTTTGGCGAAGTGAGTGTTTGTTGGCAACCATCAATTGCCCATGAACATCAAAAAAGGGCCTCCATCAAGCGATGGAGGCCCTTTCGAGAATTTTATATATCAGACAGGACTACGATGCGGCCAGGGCCACGGACTCTGCAATGGAAAACTTCTCCAGATACAGGGCCCGACCGATAATGATCTCATCCACCCCGTCGACTTCCAGCGGACGGACCGCCTTCACGTCTTCCAGGCTGGACATGCCACCCGAGATAGTCACGGGGATGGTGATGGCTTGGGCCAACTCGCGCGTCGAGGCGATATTGGGTCCCTGCATCATACCATCACTCAGAATATCGGTGTAGATGATTCGTGAGGCACCCGCTTTTTCCACATCCTGTGCAAAAGCAATCGCGTCACGTTCCGTGTCTTCCAACCAACCACTCAGGGAAAGTTTTCCCGCCCGGGCGTCGATCCCCACGGCAATTTTACCGGGGAAGTCTTCACAGGCACGGGCCAGCAATTCCGGGTCGCGATAGGCTGCGGTGCCCAGAATAATGCGATCAGCGCCGGCATCCAGAATCAACTCGATGGTTTCCCGATTGCGAATGCCACCACCTACTTCATAGGGGATATTGGCCGCTTTCAAGGCCCGGAGTTCTTTTTCCACGCAGCAATGACCTGCTTTCGCACCATCCAAATCAACGATATGGATGATACCTTCGCCGAGGGCGTCCCACCAGGTTTGTGCCTGGGCGACTGGATTCTCTGAGAAGACCGTTTCCTGGTCGTAGTCGCCCTGAATCAGGTTGACACACAGACCGCCACGGATATCGACAGCAGGAACAATACGCATTAAGAAACAGCTTCCAGGGAGGCTCTCGCCTGCTCAACCAACTGGCTGAAGGTGGCTTCGTCATTCACGGCCAGATCAGCGAGAACCTTACGGTCAAGGATGATGTTGGCACGCTTCAAACCATTGATGAAACGGCTGTAGGTGAGGCCATTGGCACGGGCACCAGCATTAATGCGGGCAATCCAGAGTTTGCGAAAATCACGCTTCCGTACTTTACGGTCGCGATAGGCGTATACACCGGCGTGTTCAACCGCCTGAATGGCAGTCTTAATAAGACGGTGACGACTTCCACGGTAACCGGCTGCTTGCTTAAGAATCTTCTTACGACGTTGTCGTGAAGCCGGATTATTGGTTGCTCTGGGCATAGTTCAAAGTCCTTTCTCATGTATCAAGTACTCCGCTTAGGCAGCGGAGGAATAGGGTAAACGGTTAGCCCAGATTAGACGTAGGGAAGCATGATCTTGACGCGACCAATTTCCGTCTGCTCCACCAAAGTGGATTTGCGCAGCCCACGACGACGCTTGGCAGATTTTCCATTCATCAGGTGGCGGGCACCTTGCTTGTGGCACTTGAATTGACCGCTCTTCGTACGCTTAAAGCGCTTGGCAGCAGCACGGTTGGTTTTAATCTTGGGCATTGGATTCCCTCCGTCAGGGGTGCGAAAAAGTTAAACTCAATAGCAAATCAGACCGCGGCGGTGTGTACCACAATGTTTTCATGCCTACCATACCCGGCGTAGTGCCCGGATAATAGTTGCTGACCACATTGAATGCACCCGCCTCAAAGACGAGACGCGTTTAACGTCAAGGTTTCTACCGTTGCGTGATGTTACTTGATGGCTTTTATGGGCTGTAACACGAGACTCATGTTACGACCTTCCAAGCGTGAACCTGCGGGGTTATATTCACCCGTGCAAAGATCAGCTGTTTCTTCCACCACCTTGATAAGGATTTCTCTCCCGAACTCGGGGTGGGCCATCTCACGACCACGAAACATGATAGTTATCTTCACCTTGTTGCCTTCGGAAAGGAACTGGCGAACATGATTCGTTTTGTACGCAAAATCGTGTTTGTCGATTTTTGGACGGTATTTTATTTCCTTGACCGTTACCGTGTGCTGATTCTTGCGCGATTCACGGGCCCGGCGCTTCTGTTCATATTTGAACTTGCCGTAGTCCATGATTCGACAAACGGGTGGCACTGCGTTCGGCGCAACTTCGACCAGGTCAAAGTCTTTGCTTTCCGCTTCACGAATCGCATCCTGAGGGGTCATAATACCCAACTGGTTGCCTTCGTCGTCGACCACGCGCACTTGACGTGCACGAATCAACTCGTTCACACGGGTCTTGTCTTCTTCTCGTTTCATTGGTGGCCTGGCTATGGGTAAAACCTCCTCGGGGACGAATCCCTGGTTTACGTTGCACCCGCACTCAAAATGAACACGGGGTCCTGGACCAAAAAAAATCGGCGAAGGAGCCAGTCCTTCGCCGATTTGGAATAGATCCACTTCGGGCAGCATAATAACACTGCTGCAGAACCCTACGAGCTGACCAAAGTCGCTGTGGGGTGAGGAACTGGTGTCCCTGCTTATTAAGATGATGCCAAAACATTCATCTCATTCACCCTAGTGTATCAAATGGCGGAGTGCGATGCAATCTTCCACCAAGTCATTCGTAAGCCGTCCCTTATGATGCCACATCGGCCTCCTTTTTCGGAGAAATGCCTACCAGCAGTACCGTCGCAGCAATACCCACCAGCATGCCCACCCAGGGACTGAAGACCGCCAGGCAGACTGCCGTAAGCAGCACCACGCCCCGTTCGATAGCCGTCCGGGGGATAGCCATGGCCACGTAGGCGCACGCGAAGCCTGTGAGCACCAGCGTGAGAGACAGGGCAACCCCCATGAGCGGCTTGAGCGCCGTCACCAGGGGAAGACACAGATACAAAACGGGAATGCCAAAAACATAATAAGAGTGGATCCCGCTGAACAAGCTGTCCATGGACTTCCGTCCGTCGGCCCAGCGCTGGACAATGACCACCTGAACACCCGTCCAAAGCGCACCCTGATAGGGGAAAAACGGCGCTACGAGGGCCATAACACCGTTGCGAATGGCCAAAGACAGGTGGCTTCGGTTGGAATTGATATCAATTTCTTCGTCGGGTCGCGCGCCCTTGGCCGCCTTGATGATTTCCGTGCCGGTGATAATGTCGCCAAACAGGATGACATAACTCATCAGTGCCAGGGGGAACGCCTTCGCAAACATGCTTATGTCGGGCCAGCCCACCGAAAAGGGGGACATTTTTTCGATGGTTGAGGCAAGGGGAAGCCACAAAATGCCCCACTCAATCTGATACACCACCTCAGCCGGACCCTCGCGGAAGTATCCCGTGAGGGGGCCCACAAGGGCGGCCGTCAGGAAACCGGGCAGCAGCCCCAGACTCGCCAGAACGGCAAGCCATTTAATTTCCTTTTTATACCGCTGGACGGGTTCGGAAAAAATGAGCACCATACAGACAACCAGCGCCGCCGTTGTCGTGATGGGCTGGGCGTTGATGAGTTTGTCCGCGTCGTCCAGGAAAACCCGTTTTAAGGCGGCAATCGCTGCACCGAGGATAATACCGCCCTTCAATGCATCGGGAATCCAGGCGATAAATCGACTCCCCAATCCCGTGAGACCGAGTATCAGTAGGATGCCCGACAGGCATAGGGCTGCTGCCGTCATGAACTGCAGTCGAAGTTCGGGGGTGGCCAAATCCTCCCCGCTGATGGCCAGGAGCACCAGAGGCAGCGCGGGCGTCACCATGCCCGGCGCGTAGGGTTCTCCAAACAGGATAGGAGCGCTGCACAAAATGACGGACTGGATAAACATGCAGGCCACGGCTTCTTCGAAGCTCAGGCCAAGATAGTGCGTCAGAATCGGCACCGTTGCCAGTCCCGTTGCTCCCGCAACAAATATGCCCTGCAGTAAATCCTGCCATTCCAGGCGGGTGTGCCAGAAGGGGATACGGGCCGTAAAAGGCCCCCAGGGGATGCCGGGATGGGTGGAACCTGATTCTCGTTGGCGTGCCATAAACCTGTCTCTCTCCTCGTTTCGTCGCGCCAAAAAGGCAGACGCGTTGCCATGGGACGCTCGGCGACTGCCACACCGGAGCGTTCGTTGCGAAGCAGTAACTTTAGCAGTGTTTATGAAAAATTGCCATAGCGCAGGTTTTGGGCGACGATAGTGCGGTGCTTCCTCTTGCGGCTCACATGAAAAAAAGGTAGAGTTAGAGACTGGAGCAACTATTCGGACGTGTGTGCCATGGGCACACCAACCAATGGAATGGGATAGGGTCATGGCCTCAAACGCCTCAGGTGTCCAGGGAATTCTTCTCGAAGCCGGTACCAATGAACTCGAACTACTGGTATTTAATTGTGGCGGCGTTACCTTCGGGATAAATGTAGCCAAAGTTAAAGAGATCATTCGCGCCGTAGAAACAATCAACATTCCCTGTGCGCCGCCGTCAATTGAAGGCAGTTTTAAGCTCCGGGAGGACGTGCTCTCGCTGGTCAATCTGGCCACCTACCTCGAATTGGAGCCCGCTGCAGAAGGAAAGCATGACCGACTCATCATCATCATGGAGATGAATAATTTCCGCTGTGGCATCCTGATTGATTCCGTTGAGCATATTCACCGGATTCGTTGGGAAGACGTGGAACCGCCCTCGGGCTTTTTTGCAACCAGTGATACACCCATCACGGCAGTGGCGAAAATTGGGGAACGGGTAGTCCAGGTACTGGATTTTGAGACGATTACGGCATCCCTCTTCGGTCTCGGCGGTGCCGAGGCAGCGTTGCTGGATAAAATTGTTCCCATGCCCCCCTTTAAGGAGCTGCGGGTGCTCGCCGTAGACGATTCCCCGACGATTCGGATGACCATGGGCAATGTCTTAAAGCATGCGGGCTTTGAAAACGTAACCCTGTGCAGCGACGGTCAGGATGCGTGGGAACGTATCGAAGGAGAGTTTAATGCAGATGGCTCCATGTATGACTTGGTGCTTTCCGATATCGAAATGCCCCGCATGGATGGCCTCCACCTGACCCAACGCATCAAACGCCATCCCGAACTTGCCGTCGTGCCGGTGATTCTGTTCTCGTCGATTATTCGCGCAGAAACCATCAACAAGGGTAAGGCCGTCGGAGCAAACGGGCAAATCACCAAATTCGACGTAGAGGAACTCGTATCCGAAATCGTCCGCTGCATCAAGGAAGCCAAGGGCATCGAGGCGTAGGCGTCGGGATTCGGCCCTCTACGGGAATTGTGATTTCTTGAGCGCCAAGGTCGCGCTCTATACCAGCCTGATGCGAAGCGCCAGGAATACTTTCCGAATTGAAGCTATGGAGTTATGGAGCGCCGACGGCTCGTCGGCATTACGTCGAAGACGTAAAAATAACGAGCTGGATTTGATCGAGGTCTA
>CAXBPH010000065.1:0-28734 GCA_963977445.1 uncultured bacterium
GACGGGAATTTTCTCGTTGTCGGGCCCTGCGCGAAGTCTTGCCTGGTGGCCGCCGAACGCATGGCGGAGGCGGGCCTGTCTTTTGGCGTGGTAGACGCCCGGCACATCAAGCCCCTCGATACCACGCTATTGGACACTTTGCTGGACCGCCCGATTGTAACGGTCGAAGAAAATACCCTCGAAGGCGGATTCGGCGCTGCCGTTATCGAATACTTCGACAAGACCAACCGATTGCAGGAATTGCGTATCCATCGGATTGGTATACCAGACGTTTTCAGCGAACAGGCGACCCGTGGCGAGCAATTGGCGGCCCACGATCTTGATGTGGAAGGCCTCACCCGTCGGGCAACGAAATTTGTCCAGCGCGAAATCCCTCAGCCTATCAACTGAGTCGTCGATTTGCGGAACGGAATGCCTGTCCCATAGCGTTGCTGACGTCAGGTCGTAGCCGACAGGGCCATGATTGTCATCATTGTGATAACGATGGCCGCGAAAATAGCGCCTGCACATCCCACCCACAGCCGGAATTTAAACCACGTCGTCTGGTGTCCACACTCAGGGCATACGCCACGGTTTATACCCATGGATTCTCCACAGGCAGGACAAGTTTTGGTCCGATCGGCGCTCATGAGACTAAGATTTCCTTCTACGACAAGGGAAGTTGCGGGCGGAGAGCCTCGGAAGCTCTCAGAGAGAGGCAGAATTCCGATACTCGCCCGACTAAGGTTGTATCAACGGGCCCCTAGTATACGGCATGAATTGGGGGCTGATAAAGTCTCCCCCACCTTTTCCTACTGTTTTGTCTCGTAGTAGGTTTCCGAACCGAGGTAGGGGTTCATCGATTGAATCCATGCCTGGATCAGCCCGACACCCTCTTCATGGACAATGGTCCGTCCCGTTCGGGGCATCATCATGGCAGGATCGGTGGCTCGAAGACGAGACAGGAGAAAAGAGCGGTCCGGACGGGCTGGGCGAATGGCATAGCGGTATCCCCGCGAGGCCGGGCCTGCCGCCGTTGGCAGTTTGTTGATGCCGTAGGCCACGGGTTCCTGTTGGGACCAGGAGAGATCGAGTCCCGTTGAACCTGCGTCGCCCCCTGGGTTATGGCAGTGGGCGCAATTGCCCTCCAGATAGGATCGTGCCCGAACATCTATCGAGGCCTTTTCGTCATCCCATGGTGCCATATAGGGGACCGTTTCGGTGGACGCCGGGGCATTTTCCAATATACCCGCTTCAATCCAATGGGCGATCTGATTGGCGGGGCCATGCTTATAGGGAAAAGAGCGATTGAGTTGGCGGGCCTTCGGTCCGATGGGGCCCATGACGCCGTCATTCTCGTGGCAGTGTTTACACTGATTCATGTTGGGGATACTGTAGCGGATACTTCGCTCTGTCCCCGTTGTGTCGACCCAGGAAACCGGAATGCGAGCACCCGCAACGGCCAGGCGCGCATCGGTCAGGTCGTCATTCCAGACATAGGGGTAGCCCACCCAGCCCTCAGGCCGATGCATGAGCAAGCGGGTCTCGAGGATTCGCTCTCCCCCATCGGGATTGCGTTGATCGTGTTTGTAGCTGAAGGTCTTTATCAGGACCGCGCCCACGGGAAAAACGAAGGCACCATCGTCCTTATACTCCGCCGTCCCATTTTGGGGAAGAAATAGGAATCGATATTTTTCTGCGTAATCCGCGAAGAGCGCCGTATTAAGATCGTAGGGAATGAGTTCCTCATTCGGAAGTTGGTTTTGAACATCCCGAAAAAGATGGTAGTCATTAATAGAACGAGCGGGCGGCGCGGTAACGTCGATGGTGACCCGCTCCGGTTGGGGCGTGGACAAAATCGTTGTGGGTGCCTCCCCGAGGGCGAGAAAAGGCACCCACAACGATAAGAATAGCGTTACTGCATGGGGCATAGCGCGCTTACTTTGCCTTAGAGAGTTTGATTTCTGGCAATGACGGTAAGGGCGTGGCGTGTTGGGAGATATTGCGGGATATCTTTGACTGATCCTGGGTCAAGAAGGCTTCCACCCCGCCCAGGTTTACAAAGGTAACGTCACCGCCACCCGTTCTTGAGTTGTCGTGGATCGAAATACGACGGTCTTCGGCAGGTTTCCCATCACTTCCTTTTTCCGCATCAAAGGCACCGTCCCAGACGATATCGGCCAAGGGAAGTCCGGCGAATTGTCCCATGAGCTCTCCTGCTTCGCCGAGAGGAGCGTAACCCCCTTTTCCAAGTCGATTGTTATGGACGTGGATACCCTCGGCGTAGGGATTATAGAGGGGGTCGGTGAGGGGCTTGCCACCGGAAAGCCAACTGGTCAGCAAAATGCTGACGGTCTGGTTGTTGTAGATATCATTGTCGAAGATCTCGACATTGTAATTCGCCATGACGATGATTCCCGTACCGGTGGGAACCGTGCCGACAATATTTCCGGCCGGCGCGAAATTCACTGTATCGTTGTCAAAGATCTTGTTGCGGAAGACGCGGGTCCGTTGGCCATCTTTCACCGGGAGTCCCGGCATATCGAAGACCAGGATGCCGCCGGTGTTCCTGGTCGCAATATTGTCGTACACATCGGCGTCATAGCAGTTTTCAATTTCTATGCCCGCCACGTTAAATTCGACGAGATTCTTGCGGACGATGACCTGCTTCGTCTGGCCAACATAAATACCGGCGTCGGAAGCGCCTCGGACGATACATTCTTCAATTAATGTGTTGGTGCCACTCACGGGGTAGAGTCCGTAGGCACCATTCTTTTCGTTGGGGCCACCGGTCCATTCTGTCCGAACGCGTCGTACGACGAGATTGTCGGCACCGTTGGATTTCATGGCGTTGCCCGTTGTGTCTTCAATAGCGAAGTCTTCGAGGGTGACATTGTCGCTCGTAATATACAGGCCCTCGGCCCCGGAATCCTGTGACTTGAAGGTCAGGACGCTCTGGTCCATACCCTCCCCTTTGATCGTCACCGAATCGACGTCCAGCGACAAGCTTTGGTCAAAGACATACTTTCCGGCTGTGAAGAAGAACACCGTTCCGGGTGGACTAAGTATAAAGGCTTCCTGTACGGCTTCCTGCGTGTCGGGTCCCGGCGCGAAGGTCACGGTTTCCGCCAGGGAAACGTTGCTCACTCCGAGAATCAGGATCATCGTACTCAGAAGAGATTTGCTAACACTATTTCGTGACATCACAGGTCTCCTATACCGTAGATACATTTCTGAAGGTCAATTATTTGACTCTGCATTAATTCCGGGGGTTACAGCGTTCCTCATTCAACAATGCTGATGCCGCAATTAATCAGGCAGGGTCCGGCTCGAAGAGGGCGGACCCTGCCTGTATTCTAAAACAAATAAATATCCGGAACTATCGGATAATGGCACCTACAGCACGGGCTGTATTTCCGTTCGCCGGTGCGTCACCATTGGTGTCGTATTTCTGGAACTCAACGTGGCCGTCCATGAAGAGAACGTTGGCACCACCAGGAACGTGGCTGAAATCTACATCACCAATAGCCTGAGTCGTGGACACGATGTCGAAATACACATAGACTTCGGACTGGGCTTTGGAGGAGGCGGCCGCGTTGTTGATATCGGTAATCATGAAGCGTTCAACGCCTTCACGGAAGCGAAGCAGGGATTCGCCCGAACCGGAACCGTAATTTCTGTCGTCGGGCTGACCTACCGCTACGGCGGCACTACTGACATTGACGTCGCTCAAGCGTGCAGCCTCGGCACCGGCACTGGGCCAGGCTTGCAGCGTGCGGATGGCTACGTCCCAGAGTACGCTCTGGAGGCAGAAGTTGCCCGCACCGGGATAGCCAATAAGGGCACCATCGATAGTGCGATCATCTGAGTTGCACTGATCAAAGATGTGACCAAAATAAAGATAGCTGTCCTGGCCGGCACGACTACCGTGATCGTCGTCACCATCGCAGACTTTGTGAAAGTAATTCGCGCCCTGAGGGGTGGTCCATGCGTCTGTCGTCAGCGTTGCGTCTGAAGGACAGACCAAGATGGCAGGATCGGTCAGGTACTCCGGATGAAGCTCCCTGGGATCGGGCATGGGCTCGAAAACATTTGCTGTGTTGACCTGCAAATCCGTTTGAACGGATGCGCTGTCGGTATAGGCCATACAATCGAAGGCAGGTGCAGCAACCTGGGCGAACATGGGAGGGAAGACTTCCCCGTTGGATTCGTTGGCATACATTTTGAACACGATGCCCATTTGCTTGAGATTGTTCTGACAACTGGCACGACGGGCCGCTTCACGGGCGCGAGCGAGTGCAGGGAGCAAAATTGCGGCGAGGATGCCGATGATCGCGATGACCACCAGTAACTCAATAAGGGTAAAACCTTTGCGATTCATCTTGAGAATCTCCTTTGTGAATGAAATATGAATGGATGAGTTATACACGTTAACCAAACATTGTTTTCATGCGCTTGCCTGTACGATGAAGTCTCCTTTCCTGTTGCTCAATGGCTCTTGATGAAAACATGAAACTACTTCATGGATGGTTCAAAGAATTTATGTCCAACGACGAAATCATCTCTATTCCCAGAGTAGGGTATCGGGTTCGACAAGATTGACCGGAATCAAAAAATGCGACGGATTTGGCACCATGCCTTCGTTGAGTTGGTGGACCATGCTATAGAGAGCGGCGTTGGTCTCTCGCGACAAGGCCCATCGGGTATAGGCATATCGACAGCCGGGCACCTGTGGGGCACGGACGCGCACGGTACAGACCAGAAAGTCATCGGGAACTTTCATTCCCAGACCATCGGCAATCCGAACGGCAACCGACGCTGTTATCTTCGAGGAGCATATGACGGCCGTCGGGGCCTGACCCGCCCGAAGTGCACGGCGCAAATGTAGTTCAATGGCCCGATGCTCCAGCTCGACGCTACGGACGCGAACATCGATATTTTGTTTATTCGTCTGCTCAACGCCTTTTTCCACGCCATCGAGAAATTCATTGTCGCCAAAACCCCACAGGCGATTCATAAGCACCAGAACCCGATCGTGGCCATTGCTAACCACATACTCCGATAGCAATTGACCGGCTTGGCGATAGTCCATATCAATCCAAGGTATTTCGCAGGTGGTCTTACTCACGCCACCCGTCGCAATGACGGGAAGTCCCATTTCCTTGACGAGCCGTTGTACCGCCTGGGTGCACGCCACCAATACGATAGTTCGGGGTCGGGTACCTCCCTCCCAGGAGTCCGCTATGCGCTCGCAAAAGGCTAACTGTTCTTCTTCGGGGATAAATACCTGTTGGATTGAGTCGTCAGGAAATTCCAGATGTACCGTCTTGACGATGTTTTCGATAATGACGTTATAGAGGGCATAAAAGCTTGATGGCACCCAAATCTGGATGGTGCGTGGCATGGTGCGGGTAGACTTGATGGCCCCTTCCCCGATATAGGTTCCAGAGCCGTGGCGACGTTGCAGAAGGCCATTTGACGCCAGGTTTCGCATGGCCCGGTCGGCGGTCATGGGGCTTACACCGAGCATCTGCGCAACTTCCCGGGCACTTTGATAAAGTTGCCCTGGCTTAAGGTTGCGAGAACGAATGTCCTGCTCAATGGCTAACATCACCTGTGAATTTTTACTGGACATCAAACTCCCTGAATTAATGTTGAAACCAATAGCTAACAATACGGCGGGCAGGTTGCGCAGGAAGATGGCTTCTCCGAATCACGTCACCAGGCAATTCCCAATTAATCGTCTCTGCTTCGGAAAAATACGTCGTATTGCTATCGACGGGCGATGGTTCTTGTCCCATTCGACGAGAACGTTGCCAGTTTCCCAACGGGAATTTCCTTAGTACAATCTCACTTCCATGCGACAACACCCGAAATAGGTATCACTGCATTGCCTGCTATAGAGATAGCACTAATTCTGCTAGATGTCAATGTAAATCAGGGAAGTGTATCAAGAAGTGGTGCAATTGTGGCCGGGTCTAAAAAGCACCATATTGGCTTGGCACTTGTGTGGCCTAAGATATTATAGAGTAACTGCTTAAGGTGTTTTTCGCTGTGCGGAATTGTCTCAGAAATGCTATGAAAACACAACGTTACATCAATGCTTTATCAGTCCCGGTCAGGCGCGTTTACGGATTGTACCAACGGCCGGAGATTCTACCATACCCCATCAAAAAGTCACGTATTGGTCACTTTTTGAATCCGTGACGAACAAAAATACGGGCTTCAGCCGATGTGCTGAAGCCCGTAATCAGAGATTGGATTTTCCGTTGCCGAAGCTACTTACGGTTGGCGAGGAAAGTTACCACATCCCGTAGTTCTGACAAGGTCATGAAATTGGCCAACCCCTCAGGCATCGAGGAAAGGGCCCGTTTTCGTTCCGTAATCTCTTCCTTCTCGATGGTCATCTTGCTTACAACCTGCGCTGCCTCTGCACCGTCACCATGGGCAACGTTTTCTGCGACGGTGTCGACTTTACTATGAGGAAGTTCTTCTTCCGCGAAGGGGTCTTCTTCCTGCGGGACTTCCAGGACGAGAATCTGGTCGTTTTCTTCCAGCAGGCGACCCGTGATGAAGTCTCCGTTCTTCAGGGTCACACTTACATTCTCGAATCCCTCCGCGATGGCTGCGTTGGGCGTCACAATAGCCTCCAGGATATGATTGCGGTCCACCCGGCTTCCAATGCCGGTAAGTTCCGGGCCCACCTGGCTCCCCCCTTCACCGTCGAGGGTGTGACAGCGCAGACACTGGGTCTCTGTCTTTTCCATAAATACTTTCTTGCCCTTCACCACATCGCCACCGTGAAGTGCAGGAAGGTAAAGGTATAGGGGGACTGCCGGGTTTGCTCCATTGCGGTAGGTCGTTAGGAGTGCTTGTAGCGCTGGGATTTTGACATGCTCCGTTACCTGTAGCAATTCGAGTTCTATGACGGGGTTCAAAGTGCCGTCCACCAACTTCTTCAACAAATCAACCAGCAGGGGCTCCTGCTGGGCTACAGAGAGCTTGGCAATCGCCGTAACCGCCGCCTGTTGCTCGCGGTCGGAACCAGATGCCAGGCGGACGGCGATGGCTTCTGCTGCGGCGGCCGGGTCAAGAACCACGATCTGGGTCAACGACTCCGCGCGAACGACGTCGGCCGGATCGGCCAGGGTTTGGACGAGGAGTTCCCGAAGGGCCTCCGGTTTGACGCTGCCCACGAGTTTCATCGCGGCAACACGCTGGGCAGGATCCCCTTCCTGGTTTCCGGCGAGTGTAACCAACGCAGGCACCGCACCATCCAGTTCATAGGTTTCACAAAGGGCCCCCAAGGCGAGGAGGAATGGCGGGGAATCGCTATTCAGGAGTGCAGGCAATGCGGCGTTAACGACATCTTTCGTATCGGTGCTCCGTTTTTCGCGGAAAGGTTGCCAGGCACCCGTAACCGGATCAAGCTCCGGAGGGGTTGACCACCGGGCAAGGTTATTCAACGCTTCAATGCGAGCGGCTTCCGGTATGGTTACGACGTTCGCCAGGTGCAGGAGGGCCTCCACATCGCTGCGTTTACCCATTCGAAAATGGGCCGCCAGAATACGGCGCCAGTTGTAGAGGCTATCCGACGATGGTGCAGCGGGCCGTTCTGCGAGTGCGGCAAGGGCGGGGAAGGCTTCGGGAATGGGCGTGTCGTAGATGGCGCGAATGGCCTCGGCGACGATCGTCGCGTCACTGTCGTTGAGGAAACGGGCGACTTCAGCGCTCGCCAGACGGCGCAAGGTCAGCAGGCCGCCAAGGCGCACGGCTGGTGCGGGGTGGAGTGCGAGGGTTGCAAGTTCGTCGACCGAAGCCTGACCCTGCAGGCCAACAATGGCGGCGTGCCGCAGATAGGCGTCCTGGTTGTCATTGCGCAGCAATAGGGCCACCAACCCATCGATAGTATCCTGATCAGAGACGCCCAGTTTACCCAAGCTGCTTGCCGCGTGGAATTGAACCCGGGGGCTGGGATCTGACAAGGCGGCTCGAAGGGGTGCCAGCACAATGGCCGGTTCGCCATCCACCAGCACACGGGCCGTCTGCAGCCGAACTTCTTCGTTTTCGTCATTCAACAGGGGGAGCAATCCGCTACTGTCCCCATCACCCTGAAGCAGGAGTTGCCATTGTCCCCAGATTCCATGAAGGCGGGCAAAGGTGGTGTTTCCTTCCTTCGCGGCTTTTTCAAAATAGACCCGGGATTCTGCTCCCAAATCAGCCAATGCATATTGGGCTTCGAATCGTACCCGCTGGTCCGCATGGCCCAGCAAGGCGACCAGGGCTTCAGGAGTCCGTTGTGCCATTACTTCACCCAGCAGTTTTACCGCGTCGGCGTGTTGGGCATTGTCGGCTTGGGAACCCTCGAAGATGCGGTAGATTCGGCCCTTCATGGGTTGGTTCCAACCTTGCACCCAGTCAGAAAAATAGATGCCGGGTTTCATGCCGAATTCTACATCGGTTACCAGCATGTGGCTGGCGAAATCCTGGCGGTTGACCAATTCAAAACCAGCACCCTTTGGCGTTACCTGAAAGGAGTGTATAAGACTGCGGCCCGCGTCTCCCCGGAAATCGCTCAAGAAAAACGTGTCGTTGTAGGCCGCTGACATGCCGGTGCCGGGGTAGAACGCGAGTCCCGATGGCCCCGCGCCGATGTTTAATATGGGAGGAACGATATGGGCAGGCTGGCCTTCGTGCACGGGCTCCCACATCTTTTCTGCATTCCAGGGACCACGGGTATTGGGCTCGGTCACCCACTGGTAGCCGATACGCCAGCCACTGTCGCCCCCTTCCACAATCCACACCCAGCGGGCCAAATCACCGGCGTCGGAATTGTTGTCTCCGGTGAAGAGATTGCCATAGTTATCAAAGACCAATTCCTGGGGGTTGCGCAGCCCCCGGTGTACGATTTCCAGATCGCTGCCGTCCAGATTGCATCGGAATACGGCCCCCGTATCCGGCTCTTCCAGCCGGGAACCATCGGGCCGTTTGATGCTGACGCCCCGGTCGCCAATACTGAAATAGAGCCGTCCATCGGGACCCTTGCGGAGTCCATGGAGGTCGTGGCCCAGGAAGTTGATATGGACCCCATAGCCCGAACTCAAAATCACCCGGTCATTGGCGATGCCATCCCCATCGGTATCGGTCAGGCGCCACAACTCAGGGATACAGGTGTAATAAACATGGCCCCGATCGACCAGAACGCCGGCGCCGATGCCCGCGAGGGAATCTTTGAACCCGTCGGCAAACACGGTGGCTTTATCGACCACACCATCGCCATCGCTATCCCAGAGCTTGCGCACCCGGTCCTGGGCTTCTGACCAGGCGGGAAACTCGGTGCCGAGGTTCTTTTTCATGGCGACCAGGCGGTCTTCTACGGTTCGGGAGGCCAGATCGTCTACCAACCAATCGCGGTGTCCCCGCATATCCCCCACGCCGTGATGGTGACGGTAGGTTTCCGCCACATAGATACTGCCTTCATAATCAAAATAAAAGGCGACTGGATTGGCCATGAGTGGCTCGGCGGCGACCAGTTCAAAGCCGAAACCCTCGGCAGCAGAAAAGGCCGCGATGGCCTGTTCGCCTTCGTCGGAGGCGGCGGCAATGTCTGGTTCAAAGGGCGTGGGCAGGTGTGTTTCCTGGCCGTAACCCCGCGAACTGAGCAGAACGAAGCACATGAAGAAGAGGGATAAGAGTCGATAACGATTTTGCATACTACCTCGGGTGCCGCGCTCATTGCGGCTGTCTGAAAAGTTGAGTGGATACGTGAGCGTGATTTCAACAGTGACGGGCCACCCCGCGAGGGGCTGCGCACAGGCCATAGGGGTCGTGTGTTATTTGGTGGTGGCGCGAATATGCTGCTGAAAGGTCTGAAATCGAGAGGAAAGGGTATCATGATCGGTTATTCCATCCCAAACGGGCCATAAAATCGTCTGCGGTGCGCCGAAGGTGTAACATCGGGGCAGAATATCGCACAATACGTACGAAGGCTTGCTGAGCCGGCACAAAGCCTTGATGAATAGCGTAGAACAACCGTATATGAGTCAAACGTTTGCAAGAAGCTACCGACGAAAGTCCCTTTTCGGAAGAAATGGCCCGCGTCAGCGAGGCGGTCAACGGAAATGAAGCTGCCTATGCCGCTATTGTGGCAGAGCATCAGCCCGTGATCACCCGCATGATGTGGCGGTTTACCCGTGATCCTGGGAAGCTGGAAGAGTTGGTGCATGATACGTTCGTAGAAGTCTTCATGAGCTTGGATAAGTACCGGGGAACCGGGCCGCTGGGTGGCTGGATTCGGACGATCGCCGTGAGAGCCGGCTACCGGTTCTGGCGGGACAAGAAACGGGACAACGAGCGCCGGGAACTGAATGAACAATTTGCGGTAGAATCTGCGAACCTGACAGAACCCGAAGAGGTGACCGAGAGCCCCGAAGAGGCCCATAAGGTCCTCTACGATACGCTGGCCCTGCTCGGTCCCCGTGACCGGCTGGTGTTGACCTTGCTCTACTGGGATAACTGCACAACAGAAGAAGCTGCGGCCTTGTCTGGCTGGAGC
This sequence comes from uncultured bacterium, assembly GCA_963977445.1. Taxonomy (GTDB): domain Bacteria; phylum Hydrogenedentota; class Hydrogenedentia; order Hydrogenedentales; family JAEUWI01; genus JAEUWI01. Next base: position 10,535 of record CAXBPH010000065.1, read on the forward strand.
GGAAGTATGGTTCGCGTTCAGGCATTTCGTGCACGAAAACGATTAAAGAAACTATTAGAGGCGAAAGCAAATGGATCTGGAAAATCATCTTAGCGGTTTGGCCCGTCGCGCCAACCTGGCAGTGCCCCCCCACGTGGATGTGGTGGAACGGGTCTGTCGTACCATTCGCGTCCAGGAGGAAGAACCGGCACTTTTCGATATGCCGTCCCTTGCTTTTGCCGGTGCTTCATTTGCGGTAACGGTAATTGCGGGATATCTGGTGTCCCCCGTCTTTTCTGTCTTGTGGGACCCGTGGGCGGCCTACATGAACGCGCCCTGGAGTATTTAATGTTTGGAAAACACCGACACGGCGAGAAACGCGTCCGCAGCCCCTTTATGCGCCTGACGATCAAGCTGACGCTCATGCTGGTCATCTTCAGTGCCGGTGGGGTGACGGGCACGTTGTATGGATTGAATCTTGCCTTCAGCAAAATGCGGGAACATGCGGAGCACATAAACGAGCTGCCCGATACCGTAATTCCGAAGCTTGCCGATGACCTTGCCTTGAAGGGGGATCAACTGGCAGCGTTTGACGAAGCCTTTCGGCGTCACCATGCGGTAATCGCGCAATTGGAATCAGAAAATTCCGTCGCCGTGCATCAGGAATTCTATGAACTCGGCAAAGAAATAATGCCCATACTGAATGCAGAACAGGCCGCGGAGTTTAAGGAAACCCTCCGCAAGGTTTGCACGGTCTTCCTCCCCCCCCTGGCCAATGCCTCGGATGAAAGCATCCACCACTGCCCGGAGCTTTGGAAGTAGTGTGTTCCGTCTAGTACTATGAGATTTTTCAGGTGTAATCGGATATAGGCACTGGAAACGGTGCCAGGATCGATTTAGCGGAGGGGAATCTCTATGTACGTACGCGGGCTCGTCCTATTGGGCATGGTTCTTCTGCTGTGTTGCCCCGTTGCCTTGGGCGATGTTACGCCTTTTTTTCACGACAGTACGTGCGAGGGCGACTATGCGGGCCATCTTCAGGGCGTATGCACCGACCAGGAGAGCGCTATCTTCTGGTCCTTCACCACCGAGCTTGTTAAGACCGATCGACTGGGCAAAATCCTGAAAAAGATTCCTGTCGTAACGCATCATGGCGATCTGTGCTACCTCGAGGGCAAGGTGTATGTTGCCGTAAACCTGAAGAAATTTAATGACCCGGAAGGCAACGCCGATTCGTGGGTCTACGTCTACGACGGAGATACCCTCGAGTTTCTATCCAAACATGCCGTCCCCGAGGTCTTTCACGGCGCAGGCGGGATTGGGGTTCGGGAAGACCGCTTCTACCTCGTGGGCGGATTGCCGGAAGGTGTCGACCACAACTACGTCTATGAATACGATGCCGATTGGACCTTGCTAAAAACTCACCAGCTGGAAAGCGGTTGGACCCACCTTGGTATTCAGACGGCCACCTTCCATGATGGTTCCTGGTGGTTCGGTTGCTACGGTAAGCCACGGGTTCTTCTTAAGACCGATGTGGACTTCACACTGACGGGACGGTATAACTTCGACAGTTCTATGGGTATTGTCGGTGTGGGTCCCGATGCGTTTCTTGTCGCCGAAGGAACATTAACCCCGGAGAAACGTTTCGGCGCTACATTGAGGCGGGCCTATCCTGATGAAGACCAGGGCCTCGTGCTTCACCCCAGCGTCGTTTCGGCCCTGGATCCACGGATAACGGCCGAAGGAGCCTGGCAACGGTCATCATTTCGTTTTGCCGCCGTAGCCCATCGCGCTACCCAGGCGGATAATGCAGCACTCTCCTTTGATTTCGATGGCACGGGCGTAGCCGTCAGACTCGGTGGGCACGACACGCCCGCCTATGGGCCGGTCAATCTGGGCGGGCTTATCTACACCATAGACGGCGGAGAAGAACGGCTACTCAATCCGCAGGCTGCGCCACGTGAGGTCGTGCTGGCGGAGGGATTGGCACCCGGTGCCCATCACGTTCGCATTGCCCACCGCTCATTTAACCAAGATAAGGGCGTGCGCATCGAATCCTTTCAGCACTGGGCGACTCCCCTTGGACGTCTCCAGATCGTGGTCAACGGCGAAGAAAACAGTTTTCTGAACGATTGTCGCGTGGTGTTGCGTCGCGAGGGAAATATTGTCCGAGATACCTTTGACCGGAATTGGTTGACCGGACAATGTGCCCTGACGGGAGTCGTTCCGGGTGACGGATATACCCTGGAACTCATGGCGTCTGGTTGGGACAGCGAGACCGTCGGTCCCTTCGCCGTTCAAGCGCAGACCGACACCCAACTGCCTCCCGTATACCTGAAGCGTAGTGCAAGTGCCACGATCAGGGACGTTCGCTTTCCAAGATTGAATCAGCCTGCTATTCGGTTGCCGGGCGAGACTTTTCGCGCCCGTTTTCTCGCCTATGACGGAGAAATCGCGGGGCTCCGACTTGTCCGCACCGTTGGCGAGGCCAGCATTTCACGAGAGCTCCGGTTCACCGAGATTACGGAGCGGGCCTATTACTATGACAGAGAGATTGAAGCCACCCTTTCCGAAGAAATTCCACCGGGCACCTACGATCTCGAGATCACCGTATTGTCGAAGGGGCAACGACGTCTGTGCTGGTCTCCCCGTAGTGTTTGCGTGGTTGCCGCCTATCCCGTGGATATCGACATACTCTCCTTTGGTCACCTCGATACCGCCGGGCAATATCAGGCGGCCTATCTTGAGCGTATGGTCAACCTGGCCAATTTGCTGGCACCCGACCTGGTATTGTGCAGCACCGCTTCGAACGCTGCCTATGTAGCCGGTGCCCTGGCCGGACTGGATATGCCCTGGTTGGTAAACTTTGGGAACCACCAACTCCCGGGCCACGAAGCGTGGTTTGGCGACCCCATCGGACTCACCGACTACGGACCGGGCTTTACCATATTGAACTACGGACGTATGTGGCATGAGGATCGGGGGGAGGCGGACCTGTTGCTTTCATCCCGTGCGCAGGTGCCCTTGAAAATAATCAATGCCTTCGAGCCCAATGCGCCGGTAGCGTTACTCGATCGCCACCAGATCGCCCTGATACATGACGCTCATGGTCCCGGCGCGCGGGTGCAGGAAATCGGGCTAACCCCCACGGTCCGTGCGGGCAAAGTAAACTCAGAAAGTTTTCGGATTATACGTATTAGAAATAACCGGGTACGCTCCGCTACCTATGACGGAGATGCCGAGGCACCGATTCCCTTTGCCCGCGTTGCGAGGGAACCCGTTTCCATCGAGTACCGCTATCCCAATGACGGGACCCGTTCAGAAAATACGGTTACCATACGAAATACGTTGCGGGAAGAGTTTCCAGACGGCCGGGTTACGTTCCTGCTACCGCCAGGCAACTACACGTCTACCGGACGCATCGAGGAGTCGGTCACAAGTGACGATGGACGCTTCGTGGTGCTGACGGTTCGGGTGGATATACCGGCCTCCGGTCGCCTATCCGTTTCGGTGAAAAAGCAGGAGGCACCCCGTGAGGCTTCGGAATCTTCGACATGAATAATTTGGTGTCGTGATCCAAAAACTCCTTTAGTCCCCTGCCTAAAAAGAGTACAATAAAAAATACAGATGACGATCAGGAAAGATCGTACACCTGTCGATGTATATGGGTTCCTACACACGTTGGATTACCCAGACATCACCCTCGGGGATGCCTGCGTGCGCGAACCCATTGGACATACCGAAAAGGACATGGCCAATGAGACGTTCTACCCCCCTACCCCATCTTTCCCGCCGCGGATTCATTAAGTCAACGGCGGCATCCCTGGGCGGATTAATTCTCGCCCCAAACCTTCTACTTCGAAGCGCCCACGCCAACACGGCAGCCAGCAACCGCCTCGGCGTCGGTGTCATTGGCTTGGGCGGTCGTGGCCGTCGTGTCATGCAGGCTTTTCTCGAGCAACCCGACACCCAAGTACTGGCCGTGTGTGATTGCTATGCCGAACGTCGCCAGCAGGGCGTCGAACAAGTGAATCAACACTACGGCAACCAGGATTGCGCGTCCTATATGGATTTTCTGGAGATCCTGGCCCGGCCCGATATCGATGCGGTCTTAATTGCCACCGGGGACAATTGGCACTCTGGCGTTTCGGTGTTGGCGGCCCGCGCGGGCAAGGATATTTACTGCGAAAAGCCCATGAGTGTTACGATCTCTGAGTCCCGCGCCGTCTCCGACACCATGAAACGTCTGGGCCGTATTTTCCAATGTGGTACCCAGCGCCGCAGTATAGGCAACTTCCGATTTGCCGCCGATCTGGCCCGTAGTGGCAAGTTGGGTGAATTGAAAGAGCTTCATGCGGAAGAGGCACCGGGCATGAAAGTACTGTATGACACCGTCTTGCCGGAAGAACCCGAACCGCCGAGAGAAGAATTCGATTGGGATCGGTGGCTCGGACCCTCCCTGTGGCGTCCCTACAACCAGAAATATCCGACCCGCGGATTCTGGAGTGCCCACGTCGATTGGAGCGGCGCGTCGGTTACAGAATGGGGTAGTCACACCGTGGATATCTGCCAATGGGCCAATAACGCCGATGATACGAGCCCCATTGAATACTGGCAGGAAGGCGACCGTTGGGTTTCAAAATATGCGAACGGTACGAAGCTCATCATTCGCAATGGATTGCGCTTCGGCAGTTGCCCGGTACGATTCGAAGGCACCGAGGGTTGGGTAGAGACGGGCGACTCCGGGGAAATAGAAGCCTGGCCGAAGTCTCTCCTGGGTAATCGTGGTTTTGAAGGGGGCTACCCGCCCGAAAACCACGTGCGCGCTTTCCTCGATAGTGTCGTCACGCGCAAGCAATGTGTGTCGGAGGCGGAAGTCGCCCACCGGAGTATCAGTGCCTGCCACGTGACCAACATGGTGAAGCGACTTGGTCGACCCATCAAATGGGACCCCATTACGGAGACGTGCGTGGACGATCCCGAAGCGAACCGCCTCGTATCCCGTGCCTATCGTGGTCCCTGGTATCTGTAGCGTTTCAGCGCCGCATTCGCACTGCGCGGAGCGGCAGCAGAAAGATTGCATCATGCATTACGTGTTTCGTTTACAAATGATTCCCCTTGCCCTGGTACTGGCAAGCTTGGTTCTACCCACAATCGCTGGGGCAGCTGAAGAAGACGTACCTAACGAAGATGCCCTGATTGCCGTGTTGCAGTCCGAGGGCGCCTATATGACCCATCTCGCGGCCTTCCGAGGCTTGCGTCAGGTGGGCACGGAGAAATCTATCCCCGTACTCGCGGGCTTCCTCCACGATGAGAAAGCCTCCCACCTCGCTCGTTATGCCTTGGAAGGCATGGCCTATGATGCGGCCGGCCAGGCGCTGCGTGAAAGCCTGGATGGGGCACCGGAAACCGTGCTGACCGGTATTATCACGTCACTGGGCGTTCGTCGTGACGGAGAAGCAACGGGTGCCCTGGTTTCTCTTATAAGCCACAGCACCCCGGATGTGTCACTTCACGCGAAGGCTGCCCTCGGCCGCATTGCTACCCCGGAAGCGGCAGACGCCCTGATGTCCGCCCATAGGTCGGCACCGGAAGATCTGGATGTAGCAGAAGCCTTACTTGCCGCCGCCCAGAACTTGACGGACGATGGGAATTTAAAAGCCGCAGCACCCATCTATCGTGAACTTCGCAATGAAGGAAATACGGATTTTGTGCGGATTGGGGCCTTCTATGGCCTGGTGGCCGCCGCTCCGGATGAGACCCCCGAGCGCGTGCTTGAGGCCATTCAGGGAACAGACCCCCTATATCGAAATCTTGCTCGGGAGATCGTAGCAGAGACCGAAGGCAAAAAAGCCACCGAAGTTTACGCGACGGCACTCCCCACGCTCCCTGCCGAAGTGCAGGTGGAAATGCTGGCGGGTCTGGCGCGACGTGGTGATACCTCTGCCCGGGAGGCCGTTGTCTCTCTAATTGAGCAGGCAGAATCAAGCACAAGACTAGCCGCGATTGACGCCTTGGGCGAACTTGGCAGTGAGAAAGATGTTCAGCAACTTGCCGCGTTGATGGGTTCCGAAGACAAGGCCATCGCTACCACATCGCGAAACAGCCTCATACGGTTGCGGGGCGAGAAGGTGGACCCCGCGATTGTCGTGTGGATGAAAAAAGCCGGTGCGGAAACAAAGGCCGCATTGCTTACTATATTGGATGTCCGTATAGCCGCCGAGGCTGTTCCTCAATCCCGAATCTACCTGAATGACCGCGACGAGGCCGTTCGCCTGGCGGCCCTGAACGTCTTCCTGCAGCAGGGTGTCGCCAGCGACTTTGCCCCCCTGTTGGCCCGACTTCAAAACGCGACGGGCGACGGGGAGCGGGATCTGGCATCACGGGCCCTTGCAGCCATTGCAAAACGTGAACGGGAGGCATGTCTTCCCGAGGTGCTGGCCGCACTAACGGATGGATCAGAAGCGGTAAAACTATCCCTCGTAACCGCCCTGTCTGACATGGGTGGTCCAGAAGCCCTTGCGGCCGCCACGGCCTTACTGGAAGACCCGTCACCAGCGGTGAAAAAGAAAGCCCTCGACGTATTGAGCGACTGGCCCACCCAGGATGCGGCTGAGACCTTACTGGCACTCGCAAAATCCGAAGAGGCCGCTGCCCATGATGCGGGACTCAAGGGGTACACCCGCCTGGCCCAAAGTCACCCGGAACATGATCCGAAGAACGCCATGATGGCAACCGCCATGGAGTTGGCCCGTTCCAAGGAAGACAAGTGGATGGTTCTCTCGGCCTATGGTACCGTACACACCGGCCCTGCGTTGGATGCGCTGGAAGCCCAGCTGGACGACCCGGAGGTTCAGAAGGAAGCGGCCATGGCCCTCCTGAAGGTGAACGAGGCCGTGACGAAGCACGGCGAAGCGGCCCACCCCCGGGTGCGGAAGTCGCTTGAGTTATTGAAGAGCAAAGTGGCCGTTGAATATGTACAGAAACGTGCCGACGAACTCCTGGCGGCCTTGAAGTAGGTCGTAGGCCTGAAACAGCCATACATCATGCCCGTGACCCTGGTCACGGGCATTTTTTCCATTGGCTGCCGACTATTCGCTATCACCCCAAGCCTGACGCTCGAAGGCTGCGGTCTCCCGTTCCCACAATTGCTGGAGCGTATTCAGTTGTTCCGGCTGTGTCTCCGCCAGATCCTCCGACTCATCGCGGTCAACGGCCAAATCGTAGAGAGACCAACGTAGTTCATCGTCACGTTTGACAGCTTTCCATTGCCCGACTCGGATGGCGGATCGTCCTTCGTGGTACCACCATAAATACGGGTGCTCTACACTATTATCTTTGGTAAAGGACGGTACAAGACTCTTCCCTGGCGAGTCCGGCTGCTGCGCCAGTTTCTCGGGCACTGTAGTCGCGGTCAATTCCAACAGGGTAGGCACGATATCCACAAAGTGACCCGTTTGCTGTCGAATCTCGCCTTGGGCCGAAATCCCACGGGGCCAGTGGATTATCAGCGGCGATGCAATGCCGCCTTCATTGGTCCACGATTTGTGAAGTCGAAAGGGCGTGTTTGCGGCACTGGAGAAGCCAGGTCCGAGGCACAGGTAGGAGGCCGCCGAACCGGGTACCGAACTCTTGTCATGTTCGTCGCCCCGGATGATTTGTTCTGCACTGGCCCCATTGTCGGAGACAAAGATAATTACTGTGTTTTCATAGGTCTTCATCGCCCTGAGTTGCCCCAAGACTCGGCCAATCTCCTGGTCAACCCGGTCTACCATGGCGGCGTGAATCGCCATCTTCGTCGCCTGAAAATGGCGCTGGGTTTCACTCAAGCTATCCCACGGCAGGGCCTCCGAAACTTCACCAGGCCCGATCTGGTCTTCCAAATCCTTCCAACTCAGGTTGTACGGGGGCTTGATATCGGGGTCCAGCGCGGACAACGGACAGTTTATCAATCCCATGTCGGTGAGCCGCTGCCAGCGGGCCTGACGAATAGCATCCCAACCTTCCAAATATTGCTTGCGGTATTTATCGATATCCACCTGCAGCGCTTGAAGCGGAAAATGGGGCGCAGTAAAAGCCAGATAATGAAAGAAGGGTACCTCAGCGTAGTTTGCAGCGTGCTCCTTCAACACCTTTACCGCATGATCTGCGATGGCGGTCGTGGCGTAGTATCCACTGTCTCCCTCGGGCTTTGGAAGGGGTGCATCATCCAGAAAATGAGTCTCCGGTGTGAAGAATCGGTCCTGATCGTGGAGTGAATACGACCGATCAAATCCATTCTTCAAGGGCTCTCCGTCCAAGTGCCATTTGCCCGAATGATACGTGCGGTATCCGGCAGCCTTCAGGTAGACCGGCAACAAGGGGGCCCACTCGGGGCGATTGCCAAGTTTGGTGTCGGGGAATCTATCCCGTCGGACCTGTTGCGCGTAATATCCGGTGAGCAGGGACGCTCGGGAGGGCCAGCATCGACCGGTGGAGTAGAATTGTGCGTAGCGGAGCCCCCCTGCGGCCAACCGGTCCAGATTGGGCGTGGCGATTTCACCGCCATAGCAGCCCGCATCCGAAAACCCCATGTCATCGGCCATGATGAGTAAAACATTGGGACGGGCTACGGATTGCTCTGGTGCGCCCAACAGGGCGGCACCCAGTCCCAACAACAGCACAATTTCATTAAACATAATGGAACTCTCCCGATAAAGATTAACTCGCAGGGGCATCGCGCCCCTTTCACGATGTTAATGCATTGCCGGAAGATCATACCATCCAGGGCCCACCGGGAGCCCTGGATGGTGCTGTCAGGTGCTACTTGGCTGGATAGGTGTCGGGCAGAATATTCACTTGTGTCGTGAATACAAAAGGGAGCATGAAGTCTGGGTTATTAAAGGTGACTTCAATCATGAATGCCGTATAGCCCGATTCAGGAAGATCAGGGAGGGCGCGATAGGTGCCGTCTACCCCGGTCAGGGCGGTACTGGTCCAGGCTTTACCAATTTCCTCCAGTCGGAAATCGCGGGCTTTGGGATTGTGGGCCTGCCACAGCAAAACCTTCTCTGGCGTCGAAATACAATGAACCTCCAGGGAGCCATCCGCATTGCCACGCCAGGTGAATTCAGGGCGGGGTGTATTGTTGAGCAACGCATTATAGAAGGACGCCGCATTCATATAGGCTTCGAGACTCAGACCGTGATCGGTGTTGGGCATATAACGCAAATATTTTTCACCGAGGAGGTCATCAAAGTAGTAGTGAGATGAATTGGGTGGAAAAAACTGGTCCCCTGTCGAATTCAAGATATATTTAGGCATCGTGAGGCGATCACGATAGCTATAGGGATCAACAATCGCCAACAGTTCCCCCATCCGTTCACTGTGATAGCGGCCCGTAATGTTCATTTCTTCATATTCACTAACCGCAGGGGCCCAGAATCCATAGGCGTTGATGTGGTTATCCAATGAGGGCACAAAGTTCAACACGTCGATCACGGCAGGCGCAATGCCCAGGACACGCTTATCTACCGCAGCCGTTGTCCACGTCGTCCAGCCCCGTTTCGACGCACCGAGTACGAAGAATTTCTCCACATCGGACAGTTCTTTTTGAGTGAGATCCATCGCCCGAACCACCGCTTTGGTCATCGGAAGTCGTGCCAGCCATTCCGCTCGTCCACCCTCGAGGAACTTGTCCCAGCCGTAGACAATGAGCGCATCTTCTTTACGCCCCTTCTCGATGTAGGGCTCCATCTTTTCTTCCGTAAAATGAAGGGTCTCGTTGGGAATCTGCTTGACTTCCACCACCACAGAATGGGTCTGCACCGCGATCTGAGCAAGGACACCATTGGGGGAAGGTACCTCGCCCCCATTGCTGCCTCCACTGATAACCATCATCGCTGGCGTATGTTTACGCTCCGTTGGGATGACGACGGTCACCCAGTGCTCCCATAGAGTCCGGTCTACTTCCGTATCCTTCAACCAGTTTTGAGAAACCATGTGATACACCCGCGCTTCGTACTCGGGCTTGGTGACCGTTGCATCAGGTCGTAGTTCATAGCTGAACACCGGGTCGGGGGTGTTTACATAGTCATCAAGTGGTGTGGCTGGTGCCGGCATGGTCACCAGCATGGTCACCAGCATGGTCACCAGCATGAGGAGTATGGAACATGCCCTGATCAAGTGTGCGGGCCGGAACAGATTAGAATTAATCTCAGGTAAGGTCGCCATCGTTTTGTCCTGTTTTTTGTTGGATACGGAGTTACATGGTGTGAGGGAGTCGTCCCAGACCGGGATTGATATTGACCTCCACCGCAAAAGAGCCATCGATGGCGCTATTCTGCACTATAGTACAAGGCACTTCCAAGTGAAATATATTGCCCGGCCATACTCCCGCAATCGCATGTTTATTTAGGGCCCCCTTCCAGGAATTTTGGCCAACGATGCGCGGGACACCATGAACCGATATGGACCTCTATGGTATAATTCTCAGGGGTTAGATGTGTATTCAGGCGAAGTGCTTTCTCTCCAACGGTCCGGAGCATGTGGTCCCTCCCCACATATGAATTTTTGGCCCGTCCCCTCAGAAATATTCCAGACACCGTCTATCAGGTAACTACTACTATGCAACGAGATTACGAAGTTATTGTCATTGGTGCCGGTCATGCAGGCATTGAAGCGGCGCTGGGTTGTGCCCGGTTGGGCCACAATACGCTCCTCGCGACGATGAAACTCGACGATATCGGCAAGATGCCGTGCAATCCCGCTATCGGCGGTATTGCTAAAGGACAGCTGGTACGCGAGATTGATGCATTGGGTGGTGAGATGGGGCGTTGCATCGACCGAACGGGCATCCAGTTCAAAATGCTCAATCGCTCGAAGGGGCCCGCGGTCCACTCGCCGCGTGCGCAGGCCGATCGCTTCATGTATCAGTTCGACATGAAATACGTTTGTGAGAGTCAGGCGAATCTCAGTCTCAAGCAGGTGGAAGTGGACGATATCCTGGTCCATGATGGAGTGGCTTGGGGTATTCGCACCGGCGTAGGGGAAGATATTACCGCTCAGGCCGTAATTGTTTGTACCGGTACCTTTCTCGGTGGACGACTCCATTTTGGCATGACCACCATCGAAGGGGGGCGCGGCGGCGATAAACCTGCCAACAACCTCAGCCTGACCTACGCCAAGATGGGCATCGAGACGGGCCGCATGAAGACGGGTACCGTTCCCCGTATCCACAAGCGGAGCATGGATACGAGCCGGATGGAAGAACAGACCGGGGATGAAGATCCACGCCCCTTCTCTTTCTCGACGCCCATAGAAGGCTTCAACCCAAATAAGATTTCCTGCTGGTTGTGCTACACCGGGAAGGCGACCCACGACGTTATTCGCGCCAATCTCGATAAATCTCCCCTCTATTCCGGAAAAATAGAGGGTATCGGACCCCGGTATTGTCCCAGTATCGAAGACAAGGTAATGCGGTTTCCCGAGAAGAACGAACACCGAATTTTCCTGGAGCCGGAAGGCCTTATGACCAACGAGGTCTATGTAAACGGCCTCAGCACGAGTCTGCCCGAAGACGTGCAATTGCAGTTTCTTCGCAGCGTGCCGGGGCTGGAGGAGGCGGAGATTATTCGTCCAGGCTATGCGGTGGAATACGACTTCGTCCCTCCCACCCAACTCAAGCCTACCTTGGAGACCAAGAAAATTTCCGGGCTCTATCATGCCGGCCAGATCAACGGTACTTCAGGCTATGAAGAGGCCGCTGCCCAGGGGCTCTATGCCGCCATGAATGTATCGCGCGCATTGCGTAATGAAGAGCCTCTCTTTATCGGGCGTGACGAAGGCTATATCGGCGTACTCATCGACGACATTGTTACCCGAGGTCTCATCGAGCCCTATCGCCTCTTTACCTCCCGGGCAGAATATCGCCTCCACCTGCGTCAGGACAATGCCGATCAGCGACTGGCTCAATATGGCTTTGGAAATGACGAGGTATTGAATAAAATGCGCGCCCGCGAAGAGCGCATTGCGATTGAAATGAAGCGCCTGGATAAGGTGCAGGTGGAGCCCTCGGGAACGACCAACAAGGTCCTCGAAGAAAACGGCGGTGCCCCCATTGAGCGCTCCACGCCTGCCAGTCAGTTGCTCCGGCGCCCGGGTATGCCACTAGCAGCCCTCTATGCCCTTTGTCCGCCGGAGACCACCCTGGATTTCGAGACCTGCGAGCAGGTCGAGATCCGTACCAAGTACCAAGGCTACATTGACCGGTCGTTACGGGATATTGACCGCTTCAAGAAGGCCGAACATTGCAAGATACCAGAAACATTGGACTATGACGCCATACCGGGCATTCCCCGGGAGTGTAAAGACCGGCTCAATGAGATTCGCCCTGTAAACTTCGGTCAGGCCGCACGTATCTCAGGAGTTCGCGCCGCAGACATCGCGGTGCTGCACATCTATGTAGAAAAACATAAGCGGACGCAAGGCAAGGATGTCGTCTGACGGTATTCGTTTGCGACAGGGGCGTTCAAAACGGATGTTGAAATCCGAAGCGAATATCCGTAGGCTGAAAGCCAATGACGAACCCTGATTAGGAACTCCCCATGGCACATCTTGTTATAGTCGAGGATAGCCCCGTCCTGGGTATGATCGTTACAAAACGTCTGAAAGATGCTACCGATCTTGAGCTGACCTGGGTGAAATCCTATACCGCCCTACGCGACTTTCTCGACACGACGGAAGCTACCATCGATTACGCGCTCGTGGATCTGAATTTACCCGATGTCGATGGTATGGAGATGATCGACTATGTTATTGAGAAAGGCATAGGAACGGTCGTCTTTACGGGCGATTGCACCGATGATACCCGCGACGTCATCTGGTCGCGTAAAGTCGTGGACTATGTGCTGAAAGAGGGTGGGTACAATGTCGATTACCTCGTCTATCTCTTTCATCGTCTCGAGGCCAATCGGAGCGTTCGAATAATTCTGGTAGACGACTCCTCCCTGTACCGACAAAAATTGGCGGGTACATTACGTACCCAGAATTTCATCGTCGAAACATGCGCTTCCGGACAAGAAGCGCTCGAGACCCTCGAAAAATTTCCGGACACCAAACTCGTGCTAACGGATTACACCATGGCTGGGATGGATGGCTTTGAGCTGGTCAACCGGATTCGAAAAGATCACCCCAAGGATACCCTCGCTGTCGTGGGCATGTCTTATCGCGGAGACAACCGACTATCGGCCAGATTTCTGAAATGCGGGGCGAGTGATTTTCTCGACAAATCATTCACAACGGAGCAATTCTACTGCCGGATCAATCAGAATATAGATACCATTGAATTAGTGCAGAATTTGAGAGAAGCGTCGGTAAAGGACTACCTCACTGGTTTATATAATCGGCGTTATTTATACGAATGTGGAGAAACACTCGTTCGTGGGGCCTACCGAAGGGCGGCCAGGGTCATGTTGGCCATGATCGATATTGACCGATTTAAGCATATCAATGATACCTTCGGACATGCGTCTGGTGATGAGGTCATTTCCTTTGTCGCGAAGCAGCTGAACGAACGCTTTCGAGGATCCGACATTGTGGCTCGATTCGGCGGCGAAGAGTTTTGCATCCTTGCATGTGATGTCGATCCGGAATCCATTGTTCTGGCACTCGAGGAAATTCGCATGAAAATCGCGTCGACCCCGGTGACCGTGGAGATGCAGAACATCAGTGTAACGGTCAGCATAGGGCTCAAGATATCGACAGAAGTCTCCTTGCAGGAAATGATCGAAGAAGCGGATAATCGCCTCTATCAGGCAAAAGATCGTGGGCGCAATCAAATCGTTTCGGAAGCATTTTCGAAGGTTTCGCCAGGAGATGCATAGGATATAGAAGTATTCTAACTTCTACGCAATACCACAATCCGCCAAGAACAGATGCGCGACAACCAAAAGTGTCGCGAACCGCATTTTACAAGGTGCGATTTATCAGGTACACTTCTGGTGAAAGAGCGGAGGAATGTACTATGAATTTTCTGGATACAGCACGAATAGTCGGCGAAGGGCAGTTTAAATCGTCTTCCGCCGTTCAAGTCTTTTGGCTCACCCGTTTCAGGGGGTGCAAGATTGCAAACACCCTTCACACGCCCAAACGCAATTTTATGGGCAAAGTATCTACCAGCAAGATTTGGATTCTCCAGCGGCCTGAAAACAATCAATAACCGGGGCACATCTTCAGGGGGCGGTCAATCTCTCCAATAAGCGGGCAATTTCTTCACGAACTTCCGTAATGGCCTGGAATCGTTTGTCTGCGAGCAAGCGCAGCGCAGGCATGCCGCCTTTACCGGGCACGGTTCCTTCGGCGTCAATACCGCAGAAGGCCCCGACGGCGCTACTCTTCTCCCCCAGGATGGCTTCCGCCTGCGCGATGGTCTCATCGTCCCGTTTGGCCTTTTTCGCGGCTTCAACGGCGCTGCGCAAGGCGTAAAGCATGGCATAGTCTTCCACCCCGTCACGGACCGCTTCCCAACGCTTACTGGCGACCACCCCGTCCCCTTGATAGGTCATGAGATAGTCGAGGGTATCCTGGGGCCGGTACCACGGGTCGGCACCCGAGGTGCAATAGGACCAGAATCCAATTCCCGTAAGGTTGTGGTGCCAGGCCAACCAGGCTTGTCCACGGTAATAGCCCAGTGGGGATTGGTGTTTGGCGTTGCCGAGGCATTCATAGTTCCACATGGTGGCACCGGAATCCTGCATGATCTTCAGTTTTTCGGCCCCCACGTCCAGGAGGAACCCGACGCGATTGGGGCACCAGATGTCGACATAGGGCGTCATTTCCCGTAACTCTTCTTCTGTAATACGGGCCACGGGGTCGGTGTACATCTGCACCTTGGGATCGGCGGCACGGGTCAGCCGGGCATTGTGGAGATAGGCATCGACGAGTCCGTCATTCAGACCGGGTTCATCGATGGGATACATGGCAAAGCCGTCGTAGCCCACACCGAGCTCAGCGAGGTGCTTAACCCAGGTACGCATATAGTGACTATAGGCTTTCTCATAGGCCGCGCTGTCTGCAGGGGCCTCGGTGGTTATGGGATGGTTGTTGTGAAAGAGTATCAGGCCATGTGCCGCATACTTACCCATAAAGGTGTCGTGGGCCGTATAGTCTATTTCTCCAACCAGAATTCCATCGTTGTCGTAGGTAGCCTTCGGTAAGTAGGTACTCACAAAAACATTGTTTCCATGGGCGACCCGATCGGCGATGCTCTCCGCTTCGTGATTCTTGAGTCTGGAACCGGCGACGTAGCCCCAATTACAATGGCGCAAGACGTTGGTATCGGCCTGTGCCGTCTCAAATATCTCCAGACGAATCGGAATTTCGTAGTCGACGGACTCGACCTCCAGACTCCGGAAGTGTACCTTGGATTTCCAGATGCCCGGGTTCAAGGTAGTGGTATCGATGGTCAGCCAGAGTTGGCGTCCCTCCCACCCGGGGAGAATTAAGGCCTGTCCCTGATTCATTGTGGGCAGCGCATCAGCGGACTTGTCCAGCGTCTGGGTGGGCACATCGATGACTTCGTGAAGGGTAACAAAGCCCAATGCCCGTTGGGCGGTCTTTTCTTCCTCACCGGACAGGACGAAATCGTCCAGTTCAACCCGGGTGGTCAGGGATGCTTCGGCCCAGTTTACAATGGAAATGGCGGCCGACTCGCTCTCCCCCTGAAAGGCCGCTACCTCTACTCGTTTCCCATCCATCCGGCCCTCAATGACCTCATCAAGGCCGCCAAAGGGGGCCCAGGGATTAGCGGCGGCGAGCTGAAGGGGCCAATCGCCCGCTTTCTGATGGCTAAGGGCCGCGTTCGTCAAGACTTCGAGGGATTCGAGGCGATTCAGGTCGTTTCGGAGCGCATCGCGCAATTCACGTCGTGCCACGTCCGTGAGGGTGCCAAAGATAGCCGCTTGCGCGCTGTAACCGCCTACGCCGGCGTCCAGTGCCGCAATCTCACCCAAGAGGGCATAGGCCTTCGGGAGGGCGTTGGCATTTTCTCTAACCACGGCAAGACGTCGGGTCAAATCAGCCAACTCTTGTCGAAAGGGAACGATGTAGGATGTAGCGACCCGCTGGGCCAACACCTTCTCGTCCGCAAGGACCCGGCTGGTGATGGTAACCTGGGAAGGTGCGGCCATATCGATGGCGTAGTCCGCCGTTGCCGTGATGAGCGTCTCCGCACTTCCTTCGGTGAATACCACGTCCTTTTTATCACTACGGGCGATACGGGTCTCAATTTGGAGCTCTTCTCCCTCGGGATTCTCCACGGTGACCTGGACCCTATTGGTGCCGGCGTAGAATCTACCCCCATCAAAGGACACAATTCGAACAGGTGATTGGTCCGTGGCCGGAACAAAGGCCCCCGTACGATGCTCGTTGAAGCGATAGGCAGGCCATTGCACTTTTGCATCTGCTTTGGCCTCTGGCCAGTGATAGGCGAGGATATCCCCCGTACCGGTAACATAGAGTATCGATGGCGTTCCTTTACCATCCAGATCAATCACCGTCGGTGCGGCGTTGGTGGTATTCGGCACGGCGATGCTTTCTTTCAGTTCGCCGTCTCCTGAAAATATATACATCTCGCCGCTGTACCCGGCGACCACCACCTCAAGTTTATCGTCTCCATCGATATCCGCAATGGCCGGTGTGCGACGAACCCGCTCGCGTACATCGGCCCCCCACTGCTTTTTACCATTCGGGTCTAAGACCACAAAGGTGCCCGCGAGGTCAACGGAGTAAATATCGACGACACCATCTTCATCCCCATCACCCACCGCAATACTACTGTCGATGCTCTTCGGCATGTCGTGCTTCCAGAGCACCTTTCCAGCACTGTCCACGCGGATAAGGGCATTGTCTGAACTGCCGACAATCTCGTTATAACCGTCTCCATCGATATCGGCAATAACCGGACTGGCTCCCTGGGCCTTTCCTTCCAAGCGCCAACGTTCTTTTCCCTGGGCATCGAGGCACAACAAGGGCACGTTGGCCCCTCCAATTAGTATTACAGGCTCCTTGCCCTTGCCCACGGTGCCAATGGCCGGACACCGCGCGAAACCGTGGTCACCCGTATATTGCCACACCTTTTCTCCGTCGTTGGATAAACAGATCACGTTGCTCTGATTGTCCGTGGCGATGATTTCCAGGTCGCCGTCGCCATCGAGATCGTAGACGGCCAACGCTGTGGCACCCCATTCAATCGTGCCGGGTAGATTGTATTTCCAGATGGGGTCACCCGTTTTCCCTGCCAGACAGAAAATGGTGCCCGTCTGATTTACCACGAGAACTTCCGGGAACTCATCCTCCACCAGATTGGCGACGGTGGGCGATGTGCTGATGGGAATCTGGACACCCTGCATCCACACCTGACGTCCCTGACTATCCACGACAAGGGTGCTTCCGGCCGTCGTGGTCATGACGAGCTCAGGGATGCCATCGCCATCCATGTCGGCAACCGCCGGTGAGGAATCCACCAGGCCCAAGGGTGGTTTGAAGGACCAGAGGACTTCCCGTGCGCTGACCGAAACAGAAAGGCTAAGCAAGACGAAGGGCAGCGTGAAGAGGCGAAGAAGATACATGGTGAACATTCCCAAGATGTGTGATAAAAAGCCATTGCCGAATGCACCACGAGTGAAAGAGATACGGTGCATTCAAAGGCACTTGGATAGCATAAGAATTCGTCGGGGTGAAGTCAATGAGACGACCAGATTTATGGCAATTGCATTAAAAATGTCCGGTAGACTTCGTTTCCCATTTGCTGAACAGTATGGACGCCGGGGTGCCACCCGATTCGGTATTCCCGGTCAAAGATCCGCCGCAGGAGGATTCGGGTGCTTTGGGCGTCGATTACGGGGTGGCACCATCGGGTTGACATCGAAAAATCGGGACTCGGATGCGCTTCCTGCTTCTTGAAGCGCCAGTATGGCACAGCGGCCCTGCCAAACAAAGCCCCTTTCCCGGAAAGGCTCAATTTCGCCCATTCACATAAAACCCCTCGAATTCCTGCCCGCACGTGCGATACAGTATCGGGCTATGATACTTCGATTTTCCAACACATTAGCGAACAAGCTCAAATCTCGCCCCACGACCTTGCACCCCATGCACGCAAACGCTTTTGCGGACTGGTCCATCCACTACATCCGGGTGGATCGCCAGCCCTATTGCCTGGCCATGAACACGCGGGCACTGTATAC
>CAXBPH010000066.1:0-28639 GCA_963977445.1 uncultured bacterium
ATCCAATACGGTCGCCTTAACTACTCACGTTATTTTTGGAAGTCCCCGAAGGCGGAGATCCAGTAACGCGAACACAGACACCGTGCATACCCTCTGGATTCCCGCCTGCGCGGGAATGACGTTGTGGCGCTAAATACAGGTTGGTCGGCTCTCATCGTGCTCCGCACATTAAATCCAAGCTAATCCACCGGCTCCACCGGCTCCACCGGCTCTGCCGGTGGTTGCTGATTCGACAGCCCCTGTAACGTGGATTCAGGATTTTTTTCGGTCTTGCGGTGTTAGAAATCCATCGCCATTGCGATCATGTCGGTCAAAATTTTCCCGTGTCATCTCGGGACGCGCCGCTTTGGACTCTTCAAAGGAGAGTTTGCCGTCTCCATTGGTGTCCCCTTTTCTCATTTTCTCTGCGCCGTCCGTTGTCTTCTTTTTCTTCGGCGTTGTTGCTTTTTCGCCGTCCTGAACCCCATCTCCTCCCTTGCGCGCCATATCGCTCTGGTCCAGTTTTCCATTCTTGTCGCGATCTAATGCGGCGAAGGTGCTGGCGGGGAAGCCCGGTTTGGCGATCTGGATTTCGGCCAGGGTCAGCTCCGCGTTCTTATCGCCATCGTACTGGGTCATCAGTTTTGCGAGATATTCGCTGTTCGCCGAGCTCTTTTCTGGCGCTTTCTTTGGTGCTTTTTTTGGTGTTTCGCTTTCCGTTGCCGCCGGTTTGGCCGTTGCCTTTGCCGGAGCGGGCTTGGGGAACTCACTCATCTCCAGATAGCCGTCGTTGTTCTTATCCACGGCAGCAAAACGTTCCGCCTTGGCTTTGGGGAATTGGGCCTTGAATTCATCGGCATCGACGCGTCCATCCCCATTTTTATCCGCACGGCCGAAAACATTGGTGGCCTCATGCTGCGGTCCCTTGGGAAGCTCGCTTTTTTCGAGGAATCCACTGCCATCCTTATCCAGTTGCGTGAAGCGGGCGGCGGGAAATTGGGGGCGCCTGGCATGAATCTCATCCAGACTGACCCGCCCATCCTTGTCGGCATCGACCGCCTTAAAAAAGGCCCCCGGTGTGGCGTGTTTGCCTTTTGGTGTTTTTTTCGCGCCATCGGCAGGTGTTTCCGGAGCGGCCTGGGCCAGTGCCGTCAGGGAAGTCCCAAGGAGGGTAATAAGTACCGCGTGTCGATAGGGGAACATAGAAGGTATCTCTCCTGTTACGTTTGGTTGAGGGCCAAGTACACCAGCGTCTACAGGCACCTGGCTATTACGTTGGGCACACTCCTTTAACCCGGAGAATCGACGGAGGTTCCAACGGGCTGTTATGGCGAGCGAAAACCAATCACTGGTTGACCTCGCAGGCAACGGGGACTACAATCGGCACGTGTTTTACATTGGTAAGCGCACGGAACCGAATCGCAGGAGAGTATTCGTGGATCTGACCGATCTCAAACAGCAATTTGTAGCAATGTATCCGGAATCAGGCACACCCTTTGTCTGTCGTGTGCCCGGTCGGGTAAATCTTATGGGGGAACATCTGGATTATAACGGTCTGCCGGTCTTGCCCATGGCCATCGACCGCGCCATTTACATGGCATTCGCCCCCAATAGCGGGTCGGAGATACGAATCGCCAATAGGGATGCACGGTTTTCTCCAGTCACCTTCGAGAACGTGACTCCCCTTGAGCCATCGACGGGGGGCGCGTGGGAAAATTATGCCAAGGCTGCAATCGCCGGTCTGAATGCCCATTTTAGTCCCGAAAAGCATCCCGGAATGGATGTCCTCATCACCAGTGATTTGCCTCCGGCGGCGGGACTCAGCTCCTCGTCGGCCCTTGTCGTTGGATTCGGAATGGCCTATCTGGCCGCAATGGGGTTGACCTTGGGGCGGGATATTACCCGGCTGGAACTTGCCGGGCTGCTGGCGAATGCCGAGCATTATGTAGGGACGGCGGGTGGCGGAATGGATCAGACGGCCATCCTTCATGGAACGGCAGGGTGTGCAACCCGCATAAACTTCCTGCCCTTCCAGGTCGAGCAAGTCCCCCTGCCCAAGGGTGTCGAAATCCTTGTCTGTGATTCCCTGGTAGAAGCCCGCAAGTCTGGCGGTGCATTGGACTTCTACAACGCAGGTCCCGCGGCATGCAGCCTGATTACCGCGCTGGTAAATACCCATCTGCAACAGGATTTTGGCGAAGACTTTGCCATCGAGTGCCTTGGCGAGCTCTGGTATGGTGACCTGTGTTTCAATCGGAAGGAAGTGGAAGCGCTATTTGCCTCGATTTTACCCGCCGCTCACACTACGCCCTCGGAACTGGCTACCCGTCTGAATATGCCACTTGCCCAGTTAAAGGAATATTGGCTGGATGAGATTCCCTTTGGTGAGGCGGGACTGCCCCTGCAGGCGCGGGCCCGTCACGTCATGACCGAGTTTTACCGCGTGGAGGAAGGCCGGGATGCGTTACTTGCCGGGGATGGGGCGACCTTCGGTGCCCATATGAATGCCTCCCACCAGAGCTGTGCCAACGACTATGAAATCAGCACGCCCGAACTGGATGGATTGTGTAAAATTTTGAACGACGCGGGGAGTTACGGGGCCCGTCTGACGGGGGCCGGCTTCGGTGGTGCCGTGGTTGCGATGGTTCCGGTGGCGAGTAAAGACGCGGTTTTCGCGGCCGTACAGACGGAATATTATGGAGGTCGAACTCAGGCGGACGGGGCATCTCCGGCCTTCTATGTGACGGCGAGTGCAGGCGCTTTACACCTTTAGCAGTATATGCATTATATATGGGGGTTGCGTTTTTTAACACTTTAGCCTAGAATAAAGTGTGAAAAGCGAATCCGTGTGTAATGTAGAAGTTACACCGTGGCCTACGGGTCAACATGATCAGACCGGAGAGGGGAGGCTTTGGTCATGGTCGCGGTGTGAGAGGGCTAATTCAGGAGCGTACCATGCAGTGTTCCGAACATCCATCAAATGACGTCATTGGCTATTGCAATGTTTGCGGCGATCTCGGCTGCGAAACCTGTATCAAGGAGCACGAGGGCCAGCTTTATTGCCTGACCCACTTCAAGCCCTTCCAGGACGAGATTGAGCGAAAGCAAAAGCAGGAAGCCCAGCTGTCACGACGTGAACGGCAACGTCTGGTGGCGCGGACCCTGGATGGCGATACGTTGTATGGCGTTTGTTTTTCGCTGAATGTGAACAGTGATGGATTTCATCTGGATCTGGTGGATAAGAAGGGGCAACCGCATGGCAAGACCCGACGGGTGGCGTTTCGGGAGTTGAAGGCGGTCTACTACGTAAAAAGTTTTGACGGAAATTTTGACCATTCCATCGTATATCGTGAACCCAACAGCCTTGGCTCCCCGGTCGTCGTTGAATTCAGTGATGGCGAAACGTTGCGTGGTAACATATTCAATTCCTACCGGGGGGAGCAGCCCCGATTTTATCTGATTCCAGGGGAAGAAAAGTCAAACAACATCAGTGTGTTGGTGGAGCGCAGTGCCATAAAAGGCGTTTTCGATCCGGCGGAGTATCGGGAGCAGAAGCACCACGCGCTGGAGCAATATCTGGAAGACCACGCCGGTGATGGTTTGGGTAAGGAGGAGTGTGTTGGTGACTACTATTTTCATCAACACGACTATCAGCGCGCCATGAAGCACTACCGCGCCCAACTTCGGGAAAGCGGGGAGACCCCCCGGGTGTCTAAGAAAATTCTTTCGTCGCAGTACAATATCGGCATAAACCATATTAAGGCCCACCACTATGAGCGGGCACTGGAGTATATGGAGGCCATATTGGCGGCCGATCCCGATAATGTCAAAGCCAATCAAAAAGCGGCGAAATTGCGCAACGCCCTGGAGCGTCGCCGTAAGCACAAGATGGAGCATTCCCCACGTGATTAGATAATTTCCCTCACACTATCGCCCGCCCGCCTGGTGTAATGCCCGCGCGGGCTTTTTTTCGTTCTGTTATATCCGGTACACTCCTTGGCGGAGGTTATTTCGTGTATTTAGCAGGATATAAGGGCCCTTTCGCGTCATGATGGATTTGTCTGTTCGAGCGCAACTGGAGGCCCGGGAAGCCCAGACACTCAGTGCTTACGCTGTCCAATCGGCAAACACCCAGGGGCGGGTGGGTCCCGAAGTGGACGATGCCTATAGAACGGCCTTTCAACGGGATCGGGATCGCATTCTTCATACGAAGGCTTTCCGTCGACTCAAACGGAAGACCCAGGTGTTTTTGGCACCCATTGGGGATCATTTCAGAACCCGCCTGACCCACACCCTTGAGGTCGCGCAGATTTCCCGGACTGTTTCCCGGGCGCTCTTTCTCAATGAAGATCTTACGGAAGCCATCGCGCTGGGCCATGATCTGGGCCATACCCCCTTTGGCCATGCCGGCGAGGCGGTGTTGAATGAAGTGTACGCCCCCGGGTTTCGCCATTTTGAGCAGAGCCTGCGTGTGGTCGAAAGGCTGGAGAAACGTCGACATGGGCGGGGGCTGAACCTTACCCATGAAGTGCGGGATGGCATTCTTTATCATTCCAAAGGTAAGGCGGTGCTACAGGGCCGCGTCAGCGAAGGTCCCAACACGATGGAAGGCGGCGTCGTCAGCGTGTGTGACGCCATAGCCTACATCAACCACGATATTGATGATGCCATCAGCGCCGGCGTAATCACGTTGGCAGACTTGCCCCGTGACGCCGTGTCGGTGCTGGGTGCCCACAACTCCCAGCGGATTGACCGTATGGTAGTCGCACTGATTCAGGGAAGTCAGGATGGCAGGCTGGGCATCATTCCCGAGGTGCTGGAAGCCATGAATGCCCTGCGGGATTATATGTATGCCGAGGTATATCCCTGCGAAGCCATCGATAGAGAGATTAGAAAATCTAAGCGCGTACTTCGTGAGCTCTATTTCCACCTCCTTGAGGATCCGGTATCGGAAATACTGGACGCCGACCCCGAGGATACGCTGGAGCGTCGCACCGTCGATTTTGTTGCGGG
This sequence comes from uncultured bacterium, assembly GCA_963977445.1. Lineage (GTDB taxonomy): Bacteria > Hydrogenedentota > Hydrogenedentia > Hydrogenedentales > JAEUWI01 > JAEUWI01. The sequence continues at coordinate 4,993 of CAXBPH010000066.1, forward strand.
GATGACCGATGAGTTCGCCCTGAAGCTCTATCAGCAGAGATTCTTTCCAATTTCATGGTAGGGGCTTCCTTCGATGGCTTTTCCCCGGGGGAGTCGCCCATTGGGGTCGTGTCGGGATCGGGCATCAATCTCCGTCCATTGCTCGACACCATTTACGAAGAGCGCAGCTTCGCTGAAGCGGGGGGGCTTTCGGGAAGCGGTGTGCTTGGCCACGACGGCGCCTTTGTATACGGCCGCTGTGCCGGTGTTCCTGTGGTCTTGCAGGCCGGGCGGATTCATCTCTATGAGGGCCATACCCCCGAGCAAGTCGGCACCACGGTTGACGTGCTTCACGAATTTGGCGTTCGCACCCTTATCCTCACCAATGCCGTTGGCGGATTGGACCCCGCCCTGACACCGGGATCGCTGGTCTCGGTTAGCGAAGTGAAGACCTGGCCCTATGAAGCCCATGCAATTCGCGGGCCGCTGGCACCGGATTTTCTTATCCCCGGCTGTGACGCGACGGGGAGGTATATGTGGGTCCACGGTCCGTGCTACGAGACCCGGGCGGAAATTGGGGCACTTCAACGTTTGGGTGCCCTTGCGGTGGGGATGAGTTTGCCCGTGGAATTGCAGCGAGCAACGGCATTGGGCATCAAGACCGGTATTATTTCCTGTGTGACCAATGACTGCACGCGAACGGGAATCAAGCTGACCCACAGTGAAGTCGTGGATACGGCGCAAAAAGCATCGCTACGGTTGGCACATCTGATTCGGTCCTACGTCACGTCGGAAGTATAGCAAGTCAGAAGTTGCTGTGCTCGGGCGTCAATCCGGTTCCCCAAAAACCTGGGCGCTGAATCGATACAACTGACAATCATCCCCTTTCCAGGCGTCTGGATCGGCCCCCGCTTTTTTGGATACCCCTTCCAGAAACGTATTCAGATCCCACCCCTGCTCCAGGGGCACTTGTGGCAGCAGGAGACCACCGCCTTTTGAGCCGGCGTGGTCGAGATAGAGTCCATCTCGGCCGAGGCAAATCTCACTGATGTCGTCTACCGGAATGAAAGGTGAGTCGGCACGTCGGCCCGGGCAAAGCGCGGAAACTTCGATGCGGATGTCGGGTAACTCGTCCAGGGAAACGGGTGTGAATCTGGGGTCCCGTGCGGCCGCGTTGATGGTATTGTCCCGCACGGCCCGCGCAAGGGACTCGATATTTCGGGTGTGGCCGATACATCCGCGCAGCACGCCCGCCGATCGCAGGGTGACGAAGGCACCGTGGGGGGCCTCCAACTCCGCTGTCAGTGTATATCGGGAAAGGGAGATCCGTTTCTTTTCCTGCGCATAAAAGTTCAGCGCGTCTCGGGCAATTCGGAGCAGTAATGCTTGTTCATCGCTACTCAGAAAGGGCGTGGCAATCTGGGTCATTCGGAGCTCCGTCCGCCAATGTTCGTGATGGTCATGGGCTTACCGGGTGCCTTAACGATGGGCGCTTCTTTGCCCCCGGCCACATCGGCCTTGGGTGCCGGCGGTTCTGTTCGGGGGCGGGGCTGCTTATAGAGGTAGAAATTCATGGAGGCATAGCTGACGCTGCGATTTTCATCATTGTAGAATCGCCCCGACGTGGTACGCGCGAGGAGGGTGCCCCGGGCCTTGTCGGGCATCATGTGTAGCAGCAGACGCAGAGGATTGAGTCCACAAATAGGAACGCGTGATTTCTTAATAAAATTCTCAAAGGCTTCCGGGTCGTTTTCGGACAGGATATCCAGGCCGGTCTGGTCGAGCTGATCCACCTTGTTAAGGATATCGGTGTTGTAGGGGCGGAAACTGAAATCGTTCCCAAAGTGGGTAAAATCCGTACTCACCACGAGTAAGGTTTCGTCATCCACCAACTTCACCAACTGGCGGGCAATCGCTTTGGTCCGATCCTCGCTGTAACGTCCGCCCCCATCGGTCATATTGCCCACGAGGATGGGTATCAACTCAAAGTCACCAAGGCGATCCTGAAGAAAGGGCAGCACGATTTCGATGGAATGCTCATATTCATGGAGGGGTTTACGTTCGCTCTTTGAGAGAAAGCCCTTGTTCATATGGCTGTAACGCATGGCGCGCGCACCAAAAAGTGGGGAATAGGTTAGTTTCCGAATGGCTTCGCCATCGACCGGCACCAGACCCAGGGGGGTTGCATAGTAGTCGACCGCGGCGATAGAGCAATCCTCGAAGGCCATATCGGCATGAGAGGCCCCCAGGACGATGACCCGTTTGTATTGACCTTTACGCAGATCTTTGAAGGCTTCCGCAGCGATTTTTCCGGAAATGCCATAGGGGCCGTGGGGCACGACACAGGCCACCAGAGGTTCCGACGGTGCGATGCTGGTGGTCTCTGAAAACAGGCGGGTGACCGCTTTTTGCAGTCCTTCCGTCGTGTCGGGCATGAGACTGCCTGCACTGGCACACAGGTGCACCGTCACCTCAGTTGCAGGCACGCATACCGCAGCTACAAGTATGAATGCGGTGGCGAAATAAAGATGTAATCTCATTGTCAACTATCCTCCTGCCGATCGTGTCTGTGATTGCACGATTTACCCTCTAACGATAGCACAGCCCATGACAAAGTAGATAGATGCATAGAAAATACATCTATGGCTTGTGGAGAATGAAAAACAGGCGTATACTGAAAACCGTAGTGGCCGGGTTCCCCTGGCGCTGAGGATGGCGAAGGGTGTTACCGGTCAGGAGAATATCTACCCAGTCGGAGGGAATACTCATGCCAGCCGTTGACCCCGGAAAGGAACGTAATGTTGGAATTGTAGGCCACAGTGGTGTCGGGAAGACCATGCTCCTCGAGCATATCCTCCACGACGCCGGTGTGATCACCCGTACCGGCAGTATAGAAGACGGAAACACGGTTGCGGACTATCTTGAGGAGGAGATTGAACGAAAACACAGTATTTCGATGAAATTATGTCACGTGGAGTGGCGGGGGGATCGTATCCATTTTATTGATCATCCCGGCTATATGGATTTTCAGGGAGAGATAGCCGCCTCAACCCCGCTGGTGGATGGCATGGTGATTCTCGTTGATGCGACGACGGGCGTGCAGGTAGGCACCGACATCGCCTGGAAATATGCGGAAAAATGCAAGGTGCCTCGGGCCTTCTTCGTAAACAAGCTTGACCGCGAGAATACGGATTTTTTTGACGTGGTTGCCGGGCTGCGGGAAACCTACGGGAAACAATGTGTTCCTCTTGTCATTCCCATTGGGAATGGGGAAGGGTTGACGCGGGTGGTGAATATCTTCGATGGCGATACGGACGACATCGCCGACCAGATTGCGACGATGAAGGAGGAGATGGCCGACGCCGTCGCCGAGACAGACGACGCCTTGATGGAAAAATACCTGGAAACCGGCGCACTTTCCCCGGAAGAGTTTCATCGAGGCCTTCACGACGGCATTACGGCGGGCAAAATCATGCCCATCATCGCCGGAAGCGTGCACAAATTTCTCGGGGTAGACGAGTTGCTCGATGTGGTGGCCGAATCCTTCCCGAGTCCCCTCGACCGACATGTGATGGTGCGCAATGGCACCGATACGTTGAAGGAATTGCCCGTCAGCCGCACCGAGCCCTTCCTCGGGCAGGTATTTCGCAATGTGGTGGACCCCTATGTCGGCCATCTGACCTTTTTTCGGGTCCTTACCGGTACCCTCCATTCCGATAGCGAATTCTACAATGTATCGACAGAAACCAAGGAGCGCACGGGTAAAATTTACCTGCTGAACGGTAAAGAGCAAACGGTGGTCGACGAAGTGGGGCCGGGCGATCTGGCGGCGGTCACCAAGTTGAAACATACGTTTTTCGGCGACACGATTGGGGCCATGGGGAGCTCCTACACGATGCCCGAAATTGAATTGCCGCCCTCTATGGTGAAACTGGCCATCACACCAAAGACCCGAACGGATGAGGATAAAATAGGGGATGCCCTCCATCGCCTGGCCGAAGAAGACCCCACCTTTGCCCACTATCGCGATGGGGCCACTGGCGAACATATCATCCAAGGGACGGGCGACCTCCAGCTCGAAATTCTGCTGGACCGAATGCGTCGTAAGTATAATGTCGAAGTGGAAACCTCCACGCCCCGCGTCGCCTATCTGGAAACCATAAAGCAAACGGCAGAGGCCCAGGGAAAATATAAGAAGCAAACGGGTGGTCACGGTCAGTATGGGGACGCGAGTATACGGGTAAAACCCCGGGAGCGGGGTTCCGGCTATGCTTTTGTCGACAGTATCGTCGGCGGCGTCGTGCCGAGACAGTTTATCCCCCACGTGGATAAAGGCGCACAGGAAGCGTTGGCCCGGGGGGTCATATCAGGCCACCCCATGGTTGATGTAGAAGTGGAGCTGTTTTTCGGTTCCTACCACAACGTGGATTCCTCTGAGATGGCCTTCAAAATTGCGGCTTCCATGGCGATTCAGAAGGCGGTGAAGGGGGCGAACCCCTGCCTGCTTGAGCCCATGGTAGAAATCAAGGTCGTTATGCCGGAGGAGTATCTGGGGGACATCACCGGTGACCTGAACACCCGACGCGGTCGAATCCTTGGTATGGAGCCCGCCGGTGCTGGTCGGCAAGGTATACGTGCCCTGGTTCCCGAGGCCGAAATACTGCGATACGCCACGGAATTACGGAGTATTACCCACGGTCGCGGTAGTTTTGAATGGACGCCCCATGGCTACGACGAAGTTCCGGAGCACCTTGCCCGGGGAATTATCGAGGACTACGAACATGCCCGTTCGGAGGGGCATGGGTAGGCCCCAATTTATGCCGCCCCAGAGAAGATTCTTGCTGTATGGGCAAGATCCAATGCGCCTGGGAGCAGATTGTGGAAGGCAATTCAGACGGAATTCAATGCTTACGAAAATAAAACGCAAAATTGTTTTTATTGAATATGGGCGGTCTCTGCAAGATTTGAAAGAATTGCCAATTCAAATGCAATGCGCTTAGTGAAATTATACCGAGCATATGTAAACAATATATAAATGGGGTCTATATGTCCTAAATCCTTTACATACGGGGACTTGACAGAACTCCAGTCTGTCGGGTAAGATTGAGGTGTTAGTCCAAATCGGTGCAACTTGGTACTCCGATGAGGATGCAGTACTTGGGAACAAAATACGCGGGCAAATGTAAGATAATGTGCGGACGCCAGAGGCGTATCCTTCCCGATTTTTATGAATAGCAGCGTCAACAAAGCTGGGTGCTTTGTTTCGTAATATAGAACAACGTAGGTATTGAGAAGAGAATTTTAAGCGTGCGAAATGACGAATACAAGGTCTCCCAGCGACCAACACCAACGAAAGGGGTTTAAGATGCGAAGAACAGGAATTTGGCTGACTATATTGGCCATGACAATTACTGCCGGAAATGCTTCGGCTGTTGTCACGATTAATCCGAATGGAGATTGGTCCGATTGGTTTACCTACAATCCGGCTGTGAATGATGTAAGTCTTAACGACTGGAACCAGCAGCATGTAATTGATCAGCTGGCTCCCGGCGTTCGTTACCAGAATCCCGTAAATGGTATTCACTTCGGTGGAACTGGTAACACCGATGGCGACGGAACGACTCCGGGCTTTGGTGGTCAGGAATATGACGTTGAGCAGATCGTATATTACTTCGATGATCTCAATCCGCTTGACGACAATTCCGGTGGTACGCTCTACATCGGCCTCGTGACGGGATTTCCTCCCGGTGGTACTTTTAATATCAATAATGGCAATTTGGAGTACCTTGCTGGTGACTTCTTTTTCGGATTCGGCCAGGGTTCCGGTTTGACCTACGCGTTGGGCGTTTCCGAATATGCCGCTGACGCCGCCCGTTTGGGTCAGGTGTACACCGGTGGTCCGATCATTGATCCCAGCCCATACAATACCGTAGATACTACGCCGTATCGCATGGGTGGAGCGCCTTCTGCACCGTTCACCGCTGGATTCGGTCCAGTCGTCAAATGGGGTGGCATGGGAACGCACTACTTCCTCGAGATTGCACTCAACATCGACGGTGCTACGGAAACCATCATTACCGACGACACTTTAGGCGGTTTGAATCTCCACTGGACGATGGGTTGTGGTAATGACTACATCGACGTAAAAGATACTACGCCTTTCGCTCCCGTTCCTGAGCCCACCACGATGGTGCTGCTTGGTATGGGTGTGCTTGGAATGGCAATGCGGGCACGTCGCCCTGTTTGCTAATTGCAACACCGTTCAAAATGCTAGCTAGTTGAATACCCAAAATACCTACGCACTACTGCGGGCGACTTATCTCATGATAAGTCGCCCGCGTTCTTTTTATATGGGTGAAGGAGCTGGAGAGTCTCTGTCGGAATTGTTGGGCATAGAGACTGAGTCTGATTTGGTCGTAGTGCCTCTGGACTATTGGAATGAGCCGCTGGGTTGGCGGGTGGTGCGCGTTGGAGGCCACTTCGAGGCGGTCCGCATGCGCTACGCCGGGGATTGACCCAGATAGTCAACCGCTATCAGACGGGATGCGGTATCGACGGGGGAGGTCGGGGACAAGGCAATTGGCCCTACGGGCTGACTCCGTTGTCCTTGGACTAACCGGGAGACGAAAGGCGTCGATGGGGGACTGGAGTCCCATCCGCAGTCTAACAGCCCGTTGAAAAACGCGAGCGGGGACTGCGAGCGGACTTTTTGAGCGAATGCTCCCGTGGGAAACCTTGAACGTGCCGGTGCTTCCGACGGATTCGCACCTTGATTGCGGCCAGGAACTCTCGTTTTCGTCTTCGCACGTCGGTTGCTAGGGACGGTCAGTGAAAACTCTTGGTGAGGGTCTCGAAGAGCAAAAACCAGCCGTCGGCGAGTACGAACATGATTATTTTGAAGGGGAGGGATACAAAGATCGGGGGAAGCATCATCATACCCATGGCCATCAAGGTGCTGGCAACTACCATGTCGATGATGAGGAAGGGTATGTAGATGATGAAGCCAATCATGAAGGCGGTCGTCAGTTCACTCAGGACAAATGCCGGCACCAGGACGGTGGTGGGGATATCTTCACGGGTCCGGGGCTGCTCCTCGACCTTCGCGATGCGTAAGAAGAGTACCAGGTCTTTCGGGCGCGTCTGGCGGAACATGAAGTCCCGCATGGGTACCATAGCGGCTGTCAAGGCCTCGCCATCCGTGAGCTGTTGTTCCAGATAAGGTTGGAGGGCCGTTTCATTGATTTGTTGGTAAGTAGGGGTCATGATGAAAAAAGTAAGTATCAACGCCAATCCGATAAGCACCTGATTGGGAGGCGTCTGCTGGGTGGCCATCGCCTGGCGCAGAAAGCCAAGCACCACAATAATGCGGGTAAAGGATGTGGTCATCACCAAAATCGCTGGTGCGAGGCTGATGACGGTAATCAGGAAAACGATGAAAATAGAAGAGGAGACGTTTTCCCGGGAACCGAAACTTCGCACCGCCTGCGCCACATCTACCCCGGATTCCGCTGAGTCCCCGGCATTCTGGGCAAACACGTCGGAGCTCAGCAAGAGCAGTGCGGCTACGAGCAGGGTGCCAGCGAGGACGGCAAATCGCTTAGTCCTGTGCACGAGAGCTTTCCTGGAAATATTGTTTGAGGCGCTGCAGATCACCCTTCAGATTGTCCAGCTCCTCATCCATACCGCTCGATGAATGGTCGAGTGACGCCTGAGACGCCTGTAATTCTGCAAGAAAGTTCGCCGGACGAATCGCGTTGTCATCGTCGGGCTCGGGGGCGATAGCGTTTTCCTCTTCAAAGAGATCGGCTTCCATAACCCGGAGTAGATTTACCGACTGTTGGGTGGCACCCACAATCAATACTTCATCTTTCACCCGGATGAAATGGAGGGACGCCTGGGGCGATAGGGCAATTCTGCCCAGGACTTTACCGAGCGTATAGCCGGACAGGAGGGGCGTCCTCCGTCCCCAGCGCTTCACTGCGGCCAGCAGGAGTATAAAGAGGGCCAGGGTGCCACACAGGGCCATAATACCCTTTAGAAAGGCGTAGACGACGTGGTCGGAAGCCGGACTGTCACTATTGGTGCCGGTGGAGGCTGCGTCCTCTTCGGAGGCATCCGCCCCATCGCTGGATGTGGCTTCTGTTTCGTTCCAGCGTTGTCCCAATTCATCCATAAAGGTGTCTGGGGTCGCCACTTCCGGGGGGGGCTCCTCCAGCGGGACTTCAGGGAGGTCCTGGGAAATAGGCGGAATCTTGGGTGGAGGGGTCCGCTGGAGTTCTTCCGTATCCTGTGTGCTGGCAAGCAACGGAAAAAGGGCCAGGGTCAGGGCCGTGCATATTTTCGCCAACTTAACCAACGGCGAGATCCTTTTCCGTAGCACCGATAACTTCTGCAATACGCACATGGAGCGAGTCGACGAGAACGACCACTTCGCCCCGCGCGACGGGGATCCCATTGATGTAGATGCCGGCCATTTCGCCGGCAAGTTTATCCAACGGTAAGACCGTGCCCAGTTTAAGGTCCAGAATGTCACGGATTTGTATGGCGCATCGTCCGAGATCGGCAGATATTTCCAGGCCAATTTCTTCCAGGTCATCAATATGCAGATGTTCCTGGGCGGGCGCCGCGTTTACCAGTTCATCGCCAAAGGCATGTTCCTGGGCTTCACTCGAGCGCATTTTTCCGGAGCCACTCATAAATCCACCATCGTAAACTTCAAATGCAGGGCGTCCAGCACCATGAGATCGGCCTCGGGATTGATACGTTTCAACAGGATGTTGGACTGCTGCTTAATTTGCTGCAGTATGCTGTTTCTGACCAGACTGTCATTGAGTTCCGCCCGCGTACGTCCCTGATGCATTTTCAAAATCATGGCCGCAAATAGACTCTTTCGCGAATCCACGACCGCGGCCGTCTCGGGGTCACGACACATGAGGGTGACCTGGGTAATCAGCATGGGTGCGACCATATCGGGATCTTCCGTCGCGACCGAAATCTGCTGTTCGTCAAATATCATTTCCGTCATGGTGACGGGAAATGGGTCTACCACGGTCGGTGTCTTGGCCATTTCTTCTTCGGGACCAAACTTGGGCTTGATGATGAAGCTGTAGAGCACGAAAGCAAGGATAGCGGGAATGACTATGGCCATGGCGAACATGATACCGTTTTTAACCATCGGCGAAGCTGGCTTCTTTTCACTTTTCTCGGTATTTTGTTCTTCGGCCATAACTCTTACCTCAAGTTGTCAAATTCACTCGGTGTCAACGGGACCTCGACCGGACCATTGGGAGACTCGCCCATATCCAATCCTTGTAATAGCGCATTCAACTTGGCCTTGTCCAATAATCCACGAATATATACCTCAACCCGCCGGTTGGCGGCCTGACCTTCGGGGGTGTTATTGGTGGCAATGGGCTGCCCCGCGCCGATGGCGTGTATTTCGAATTGATTCACGGAAAGGCCACCGGTGGCGACCAGCTGCTCGGTTACACTATGGGCTCGCTGATAGCTCAAATCATAATTATCCCGAAACCGGATTGCATTTCCCAGGGGCCGAGAATCGGTGTGTCCCTGCACTTCAAAGAAGCTCTCGGGCATTTCAGAGAGTATTTCTGCGATATCCTGGATAACGGGGAGGGCGGTGGGTTTCAATGTCGCTTCGGATGGCTCAAAGAGGAGCTCGCTGGGGAGGTTTATTTTTATACCGCCCAGGGCATCAAAATCGACCTTAACCTTCTGCTCCAGCCCTCGGACCTGGAGGCGCCGTCGAATGCGCCGTGCGACGTTAGCCGCTTCATCATTCTGTTTCTTTGGTGGCCGGGGAATCATCGTGATGAAACCGGCCGACTTTGGAAAAGGCCGAAATCCCCCTTCCAACGACATCAATGCCTTATCAAATTTATCATCACTGATGGTGGAGAAGGAGAGGAGTAGTACGAAGAAGGTCAGCAGCAGACTCATCAAGTCGGCAAAGGTGGCCATCCAGCCCGGTGCCCCCGGCGGTGGGCATACACACTTTTTTCCGCCCATATCAACCGCCTCCGCCGGGCCCGCCGACTACGATTCGTTCCCGCACCGCAGGCGACACGAAGGCTTTCAATTTCTGTTCCACCACTCGGGGGTTATCGCCCGATTGAATGCTCAGAATACCTTCGATGACGACTTCTTTCTGCAGTAATTCGGTGGCCGTTCGGGTCTTGAGCTTGCCCACGCAGGGCAGACACACCAGGTTGGCCAGCACCGCACCATAGAGGGTCGTCAACAGGGCCACAGCCATGGCGGGACCGATCTGTGAGGGGTCATCCATGTTGGCCAACATCTGCACCAACCCGATAAGGGTGCCGATCATGCCGAAGGCGGGCGCGAAGGTGCCCGCCGCGTCGACAATAGACGCGCCCATGTTGTGGCGGTCTTCCATAAAGGCGATTTCGGTGGTAAGTATATCTTTAATGAGTTCGGGGGCGGTGCCGTCAATAGCCAACTGCACGCTTTTGCCCATGAAGGCGTCCCCTGCATCTGCAACGTGACTTTCGAGGGCCAGGATGCCTTCGCGACGGGCAACGGTCGCAAACTCGACCATTTTAATGATGAGGTCTTCCGTCTGTACTTCTTTGTACATGAAGGCATTTTTCAATACCCCGACTACACCAATTACATGACCAAGGGGAAAGTTGACCAGCACGGCCGCCAGGGTTCCACCAAATACCACGATAATTGAGGGGATATTGATGAAAATACCAATCGGACCCCCGAGAACAATGGTAATAATGATCAGGAGGAATCCAGCTACCAGTCCTATAAGTGTCGCGATATCCATACACTATGCCTTGTGTTCAACATTGCGACGTTGCGCCGATGTTGGGGTTTCCCATTCCGTCTCGTATTCTAACACTCCCTAACGGAATACGTCCACAGCCCTGACAGATATCCGGATAATTTTCCGAAACGCCGAAGAAGAGGGCCGGGGCATGCACGTGCCATGCCCCAGCCAGGGATGTCAGAGATTACGAGGGACTATCGAATCAGGTTTACGGCTTCCTGAAGGAGGGTATCGGCGGCGGTGATGGTACGTGAATTCGCCTGGAATGCCCGCTGCGTAATGATGAGTTCACTGAATTCGGTACCCAAGTCCGTGTTGGAGCTTTCCAACACGCCGCCACTCACCGTGCCACGTCCACCTGTGCCGGGGGTGCCGACATTGGCCAGTCCGGAAGCGGGAGACTGACGAAATGCGTTATTACCGTCTCGGTCGAGTCCCCCGACATTGGCGAAACTTGCGAGCGCGACCTGGGCAATCACCTGGGTGCGGTCATTGGTGTATACACCGATTACCTGGCCATTTCCCCCAATGCTGAAACTATTGAGCACACCGAGCGGAAATCCGTCCTGACTGCGAAGGGTAAGGTCACTGGGGGGTTGAGCACTGGGATCGGCGTTGGGATCGGCCGGTGGCGCAAGCTGCGTTACATCGGAAAAATCGAGGGCAACGGTCAGTGCATCGGGAAGGGGGGGCTGTGTTTCCAGTTGGGCTGCGGTCAGGTTCAACGTACCCGTTGCCGAAGCTCCAATGGCGTTGCCGTTCCCATCGAAGTCGAGTGTGCCGGATCCAGCGGATACAACCCCGCCATCACCGGTGTAGCTGGTATTCCAGTCCCACATATTGCCGGTCGCCGATTTGGTAAAGGTAAACTCGATGTTCCGGGCGATGCCGAGCGAGTCAAAGACTTCCACATTGCGGACCACACTATCGCCGGCGTTGGTTTCCGAATTGAGGTTGCCCACGAGAGCGGCCGTCGTGGTGGCATTAGCGATACCGTCGCCACCGAGGGGGATGATGATATCCCCGGGGTTCGTGTTTACCGAGTCAATGGCTCCAGAGGCGTCGGCCGTATAGCCCTGCACGCGCAAACCGGTGGCCGGATCGATGAGCACGCCCACCGAGTTGACCGTAAAGGACCCATCTCGGGTGTATACATCGGTAACGCCATCGCTGAGTACGAAGAATCCGTTTCCCTGAATAGCCAGGTCAGAGTTAATGCCTGTGGTGATTAAGGAGCCTTGGTTGTGATTGACGTCAATACTGGCCGTCTGCACACCGAGACCCACCTGCTGTGGATTGGTCCCACCGTTGGTGGCCGTCGGGGCGGAACCGCCCGACAGGGTCTGGCTGAAGATGTCCTGAAAGAGGACTCGGGAACTGCGGTAGCCCGTGGTGTTGACGTTGGCAATATTGTTGGCGACCACGTCCAATTTTGTTTGCTGCGCCTTCAACCCGGTTACTGCGGTGTACAGTGCTCTGCCCATGATGGTGCTCCTTGTCAGGCGGCCAATGCGCGCCCGCGTGATAGCTAAAATCGTTCAATCAAATCGGTAATGGACGCGCCAAGCTTTTTGAAGACCCCGCGCTTTTCTTCCGAGCTGTTATCTGTAGTTGAACTCTTTGATGTGTTTACGGGCGCGTCCTCCGAAATGGAAAGGACGTTACTCATGGATACGATTTGGCCCTCCACGTTGAGTACGACAATACTGCCATCGAGATAAACCGAATCTACTTGTCCGGTCGTCACCTCGCCGCGGTCATTGATACCCTCGACATATTTTCCGATAAGCCCCTGAGCAGAAATGAAATTCAGCTGGTCCATATTGCCGGCCAGCAATTCAAAACTGCTGTTCAGCTTCTCCGTGCCTTCCAGAGCCGAAAATTGAGCCAACTGGGCAATCATGTCGGAGTTGTTCACCGGTTCCAGGGGATCTTGATTCTGTAATTCCAATACCAGCAACTGCAGAAAGGCATCCTTGCCCAGCGCATCATTGGGCACGGTTGCCGCCGAATTTCCCGTTGTTTGCTTGGTGCTGGTCGATTTCTGGGTGGTGGCGGTCATTTTGGCGCGAAAGGAAGACGTGATTTCCTTAAAGGCGTTGTCCTGTTGCGCGTGAGAAACAGAAAGGTTTCCCAGACTGTTACCCCGATAGCCGACGAGTGCGTTCATTGCATGCTCCTTACTGGGCTAGGCCAACACGTTAATGCCACTAGAAAGCGGATTGACGGTGACAAGATTCGATGAGATTGTTGGTATGGGGCGGCCCGTAGTGCCGACGGCTGCCGTTATCGGACGGCCAAGATTCTTTTTCGGCATCCCGGGGGTGTCCGAGTCGTGCCGTCCTTTGTGATTGGATCCGTCTTCGACCAGCGCTTCGGTGAGATTGAAACCCTGCTTTTCCAGGGCATCGCGCAGGGCCGACATCTGGCTGTCGAGGGCATCGCGGACGTGTGGGCTTGCGGAAATCATGGTCACCCGAACGGTGTCGCCCACGCGGTGTACTTCCAGTTTTAATTCGCCAAGGTTCTCCGGAGAGAGGCGAAGTCGAATGGTGGACTTTCCATCTTCCTGGAGGATCTGAATCTGTTGGGCAATTTCGCCGGGCAGATTGGCCATGGGAATGCGCGGGCCCGACGTTTGTGGTGCAACGCGAACGCCACCCACTTCCGTTGCTGTGGACTGGGGCAGAGGGGCCGCATCGCTTCCGGGCTCCCGGGCGGCGTCCACCGTTGGCGTTTCCACCTCGATGTCCCTAGGGGCGGATGGGGGATTGGCATCTTTTCCGACAAGGTCCACATTGCTTCGATTGACCGCTTTTTCAGCGAGCAAGGCGTTCAGTGTTTTCGGGAAAGGGGGCTTTGTCTCTGGAGTTGGGGGTGCATCGGTTTCTTCCTCGGCTCCGAGGGCAAGGGTCTCATCCGGTGCGGTGTCCCCCGTTTTCAGCTGGGGTTGGGCCTGCGTTGGTACGTTCGCCGTGGTCGTGGCCGTATGAATCGTGTCGTCCACGCCGGAAGAGACTTCCTTTGGACTCGAAATTACGGCGGGTGTTGATGAAACCCGCGTTTCCTCTGTGGATGCCTCGCCGTCTTCCGTTTGGCTTGACGGTGCGCCGCTTAACAGCAACGCCCCATCATCGGGGTCGCTTGTCGCAGTGCCGTCGGTTGCCGTATCGTCTGTTGTTGCTTCCCCGTTCTGGTCTGTCGTGGAGGCGATGTCGGTTGTTTCCGCTTCCGCGGTTGTTGTTTCGGTAGACGCCCCATTCTCCGCGCTCACTTCCACCTTCTCCACCGTCGACGTGTTTTCCTCCTGCGCTACAGTATGCTTCTCGTTGGGCTGTTCTACCGGCGGTGTTGCTTTTTCGTCGTCCCGCGCGGATTTCATCTCCGATAAGACCGTGATAAAGCTGGTCGTGCCCGTGGCGTAGGCGTAGGACTTGGGATCGGCCGCTTTCCGCTGAGGTTCCTGGGCTGGGGGAGCTGCTTCAATGATCATGGCAAAACCCTTGTTGTGAGTATGGCAGTGTGCAGGGCACATAAAATGGCAGCAGCCATCCTGGGTATGTTGTCGGGATGGGTGTCGTGGATGTATGGAGCATCGCTTGGGTATGAAAAATTCATACCCATGGTGTTCGTATAGTGGGACTGACCTTGTGGACAGTCCGTGGGCTCCAGGGAAGGAGCGTGGGGGGGATTAATTCTGGGTGCCGAGAATTTCTTTAATGACCCGTGCCGCACTTTCCGTGTTCATGGCTTCGAGGATTTCAGCCCGCTTCTTATCCTTGACGTTCAACAGGATTTCAGCGATTTCATCGGTAGGCATGGTTTCCAGCCGTTCGGCCGCGTTTTCCGCTTCCATACTCTCCAGTGTGATGGCGATAGTCTTTAACTGGGTCGTTCGGCTCTCGGTAGCCGCGTCAAAGGATTCGTTGATGCTCTTTTGCAACATTTCCAGTTCAGAGCGAGCTTTGCCCAAGTCCTCTTCCCGTTGCTGCAACTGCTTTTCCCGTTCGTCCATCGCTATTTTTCGTTCATCCAGCTCCCGGGACCGGTCATTTAGCTGTTGGGCCAGGGTGCCGAGTGCGGGTTGGTTGGCGGTGGATTCGGCATTCTTCATTGACTCCGATTCCGCGAAGGCTTCGGGGTCGGTCACCGCTTTGAGGGCGTCCATGGAAAGATTGCCGTCCATGGCGAGTAATGCGGCCAATGTCGCGGCAAGGGATATGACGAAAATCATCCCGGCTATAATTAATTTTATCATGACTGATTACCCCTGTGAATTAGGCGTTACGCGTTCCGGATTGTCCGGGGTTTCTGTCCGCATACATGGTTGCGGTCTCGTCGGTTTGCTTCTGTTCATCCCGTTCGAGCTGAGCTCGGTAGGCCTGGCGTCGACGCTCATGGAGTTTCTCTGCAATACGCCGAACCTGGGAGGCACCCTCCAGGGTAGCGAGTTTTTCGGATTCGATACGCTGTAATTCCCGTATCTCCGCATCTTTCTGGTCCCGCAGTGTGGCCAGGTGGCGTTCGTATTGATAATAGCTTCGAATTTCAGCGGCATCAAATTTGACCATTAGATTCTGGCCCGCGTGCTCCAGAGCCGATTGCCGTGTTAACTCGAGGGAGGTGCGCTGCCGTTGGGCCTGTTGCACTTCCAATCGACTCACGGCCAGATCCTGGGCCTTCAATTCCTCGCTTTGCTTGCGCAAGCGAAGGAGTGCGGCATATCGGTTGGGGTTGCGCATGAGCTATCGGTTTTCCGTCAATTTGGACAATCGGTGTATCGTTTCAGGAAGGGTCATCTCCTCGTTGAGGCCCTGTCGCAGAAAGGCATTGAAGTCGGGCATGAGCTGGATGGCGAGATCGATTTCACTGTTGCTGCCGGGCACATAGGCCCCGATGTTTATCAGATCTTCGGCATCGCGATAGGCCGCCAGTAACTCGCGAAAGCGGAAGGCCCAGCGGCGATGATTCTCGTCGGTGACTTCGTTCATCACGCGGCTGATACTGCCCAGTAATTCTATGGGCGGATAATGGCCTTTACCGGCAAGGTCCCGGGAGAGGACGATGTGCCCGTCGAGAATACTGCGGACCGTGTCACCCACGGGATCATTCAGGTCGTCGGCTTCCACCAATACGGCGTAGAAGCCGGTAATACTGCCTTTTGCCGAGGTGCCTGCGCGTTCCAATAACTGGGGGAGCATGGCGTATACCGACGGGGGATAGCCCCGCGTCGTAGGGGGTTCACCGACGGCGAGACCTACTTCCCGTTGGGCCATGGCCACACGAGAAACAGAATCCATGATGAGCATGACATTGAGTCCCTGCTCACGAAACCATTCGGCAATCGCCGTGGCAATAAATGCACCGTTTAACCGGAGCAGGGCCGGCTCGTCGGAGGTAGCCACCACCACGATGGACCGGGAAAGGCCTTCGTTGCCCAAATCGACTTCGATAAATTCGCGGACTTCCCGCCCGCGCTCCCCGATGAGTGCGATTACATTCAAGTCGGCGTCGGTATTTCGGGATATCATGCCGATAAGCTTACTTTTTCCAACGCCACTGCCCGACATGATGCCCATGCGCTGGCCGCGACCGCAGGTCAGGCAGGCATCAATCGCCCGGACACCCGTGGTAATTGGGGTTAGAATACGCTGGCGTGACATAGGCGGCGGCGGATCCGCACGAAGGGGGACGCGCGCCACATAGTCCAGGGGCGTGTCATTATCAATGGGCAAGCCGTTGCTGCCGATGACCCGCCCAATTAATCCGGGGCCTACGGCGACGGTGGGTGCCTGGTGTGTTGGTCGGAGCCGACAACCGGGGCCTACACCGTTCATGGTGCCCAGGGGCATGAGAAGAATCTTCTCCCGGCGAAAGCCCACGACCTCTACGGGGATGGGGGTATCTGAACGGGGTGATTCAACATAGCAGAGGTCACCGACCTGCATGGGCGGGCCCGTCGCTTCGATGGTCAGGCCGACAATATCGGTAATTTTTCCCGATGCCACCATAGGGTGTTGGGATTCGATGCGTTGCATGTGGCCGGAGAGGTCAATCATCGCCGTCAATCCGTCAGGGAACTGAGTACTTGCTCCAACAGCGTATCCAGTCGCCCATCCACATCTGACGACGCGGTGCTGGCGATACAGCCGCCGGGGGCAATGGATTCGTCGGCCTGGAGGGATAAGGATTCGATACGGGGGAAGGAATCCAGTAACTCCACCTCATGATCCCGAATGGCATCCAGGTCGGCGGGGTTGAGTGACAGGGTGACCTGATGCCCGTCGGTCAGTAGAGCCAAGGCACGTCGAACCGTTTGTTCCAGGACTTCGGGGTTGGTTTTCAGTTCTACCTCGATCACCTTGGTCGCGATGGCCTTGACGAGCGTGAGCACCTGGGGCGAAAGATTATCCAGAAATTCCGTATGTTTCTCTTCAATTGCCTTGCCGGCCTGCTCCAGGGCTTCCGCACACTGGGCGAGGGTCAAATCAAAGGCTTCCTGCCCTGCTGCCGTGCCTCGGGCCAGTCCTTCACGGTAGGCTTCCTTAACTTTTTCCTCGGCATCGGCACGAAGGGTTGCCATCAGTTCTTCACGAAGGGCTTCGGGATCCTGCGGAACTTCCGGTTCCTCGATTTCCTCGTCGATCTCGACAAGCTCTTCAAACGCGGGAGGGGCCTGGTCCTTGTCCGGGAAAGATTCGAGTAAATCCCGGTCGTAGGGCGAAACGCTCTCGGTCTGGGCGTGGATAAACTTGAGGATCTTAGCCATGACAGCGGACCTCTGGTACCGTTCCCGGGGAGGGAGGGTTAGACGAGGATTTCATCCGCATCCCCGCCGCCGCGGCCGGAGATGACCACGTCGCCTGATTCTTCGAGGCGCCGTACGATAGCCACGATTTTCTGTTGCGCTTCTTCTACATTCTTCATGCGGACAGGCCCCATGAAGTCGATTTCTTCCTGAATCATTTCGCGGGCACGCTCGGACATGTTGCGGAGCACTTTTTCCCGGACTTCGTCGCTGGAACTCTTGAGGGCCAGGGCCAGGTCCTTGCTTTCGACTTCGCGCAAGGTCTTTTGAATGCCGGCATCATCCACAAAAGCGATATCGTCGAAGGTAAACATGAGTCGGGCGATTTCGTCGGCCAATTCGGGGTCTCGCTCTTCGAGGTCGGCCATAATGGTCTTTTCGGTCGCCCGCTCGATCATATTCAGTATTTCGGCCACGTCTTTCACGCCACCGGCGAAGGTGAAGCCCTGGCTGAACACGGCGGCCATTTTACGCTCGAGTACCCGCTCCACTTCGCGCACGATTTCCGGCGCGGTGCGGTCCATAGTGGCGATTCGAATCACCACATCGGATTGGACATCCT
This sequence comes from uncultured bacterium, assembly GCA_963977445.1. Lineage (GTDB taxonomy): Bacteria > Hydrogenedentota > Hydrogenedentia > Hydrogenedentales > JAEUWI01 > JAEUWI01. The sequence goes on from CAXBPH010000066.1 coordinate 23,161, forward strand.
GGGGCAGGGAAGAGAGGATGATAGAGGCCGTGGCCGGATTCATATGGGCCAGAATGAGTGAAATGGTCTGGGGGTGTTCGTCCTGAATAAAGCTGGAGACCTGGGAGGGGTCCGCCTTTTTTAAGAACTGAAAGGGCACTTCCTGCAGGCTGCTCTGGAGCCGGTTGAGGATTTCAAAGGCCCGCTCGCTGCCAAAGGATTTCTCCAGGAGGTCCTTGGCGAAGTTGATGCCACCCTGGGCAACAAAACGCTTGGCCACGGCCATCTCATAGAATTCATCGAGCACACCGGACTTGATATTGGCGTCGACGGTGCCCAGCCCGGACAGGTCCAGGGTCATCTGGTCGATTTCATCGTCGGAGAAGTTGCCCATCACCCGACTGGCATTGTCGGGGCCCAGGCATGCAAGCAGAATGGCTGCCTTGCGGCGGCCATCCATTTCTGCAACGAGATTTTTGTTTGCTTCGGGATCCGTGGTCTTAATCCTCGTCGGCACTCATCCAGCTGCGCAGCAGGGCGGCAACAGCTTCGGGGTCGTCCATAGAAAGTTGAGAAATTTCCGAGGACACTTCCTGGCGGCGCATGTCCTCCAGGGTGGCGGCGGGGATTTCCCGAGCTTCTTCTTCTGGTTTTTCGTCTCCAGGAATAATGGTGGAATTCCGGAGTAATTTACGTATGCCCAGGAAGCCGATAATAATCATCAGCAATTGGACACCCATCGAAATCATATTACTTGAAAACGCCCGGCTGGCAGCAGCCTCGCGACTCGCGATAGCGTCGCTGACAAGGCCCAATCCGGCGATATTGAAGGGGTGGTCAACGATACTTACCTCGGTCTCCGCGCCTTCTACGCTTACGGCATTCTGGGCAAGGGCGGTCAGTGTGGTCCGGAGCCCTTCGGTGAGACCCACATATTCCTTCTTCAGCTCACCGTTTTCATTTTCCACTTCACGGGTTTCATCACCCTGAACCACCAACGCTATCTTGTATTTTATCACATCTCCCGGCTCTTTGCGGGTCCGGGTGGTGATTCGGCTGGGTTCGTAGTTGATGAGCTCGTCTTTGGTAAGTTCCTTGGTTTCGATCCCACCGGGGGTGGCGGCGGCTTCGGGGACGTTTTGAAAGGCACCGGGCGCCCCTTCGGGGAGGCGTTCTGCGGAGCTCAGCTCGTGGTTTTGTTTCCACTCGCTGAGGGCCGTACCTTCGGTGACGGCATCTTCCGTCATTTCCTTGTGATCAAAATCGATGTCCGCACTGACCATAACGGTATGTTGGACACCGAGTTTCGACAGGCTGTTTCGAATCTTGTCTTCAATGCGCCGCTCTACATCGTCCTGATATTCGAGTTTGTCGTTGGCAATGGCCGCGAACTCGGATTCGGCGGGTAGATGGAGGGCACCCATGTCGGTGGTGGCGAGGGTAATGTTTCCGGGGTGGAGGTTGGTGCCGCCTGCACGGCTAATCATGCTCACGAGGAGTTTGGTTTCGTGCTTGGAGACGGGGCGGTTCACCTTGAGCGTGACCACCGCTTCGGAAGGGGCCTGCTGGTCGACAAAGAGATCCTGCTCCGCTTCGCGTATTAATACGTGGGAATCATCTACAAAGTCGAATAAATTGAGCTGGTTTTCCAGTTCGCCCTGAATCGCCCGCATAAAATTGATGTTGTTGAGCCACTGGTTGGACATGAGATCGGGGCTGGCGAAGATTTCCTCGAAGCCGCTTGGTACGCTCTGGCCGACGGGAAGATTGTTTCGCTCCAGTTCGAGGAGCATGGAACCGCGATCCTTGGGGAGGACACGAATGGCGTGTTCGGACTCATCAATGACGTAGGGGATCTTTTTAGCATCGAGGAGGGCCGAGGCTTCGCCAATCTGATCGGCCGAGAGGTTGTCAGCGAGGGTCACGTAACGGGTTTCACCGCCGGTGAAGCTTACAAAGGCAATGGCTGCGGCAATGAGGAGACCCCAGCCCACAATCATGACGCGGGGACCGGCGGGAAGTCGTCCCCATGTTTCTTGAATCGTGTGTCCTTGTTGTCGAAGGAAATCGATAAAAGTGGCCAAATTCACGTATCTACCCTAACCTGCCGTCCGCCGGAAGTTACCCGGACAATCGGCGCTCCGATATTGCGGTTGCCTTCTCAACGATCCTGCCTTGGACCACTGGGTCGACACACCACACCCATTCACAATCTGTGCCGTTGGCAGAAAACACTTTTCCGCCACGGACCTCTTGCGCCTGGTACCGGTACTGCCGTGCAATACGGATACGTCAGGGAACCAGCCAAAATGCACTACCCCGCAGGCAGGGCACAGGCCGGAGACTGCACAGCACTCCGAACCACGGGCACATCCCAAGTTGCCGGTGGGGGAAACGCTGTGTAGCGTAGATTCAATTGTAACCTCCGCGCGCCAGACCCTGTAAACGCCTTCACAAGGTCCGTAACGTATAGAATCGCATCGTTTTGGCCCATCCTGGCCAGACTGCGACCCGCATCCGTGCGGCGTTGATGTATTCTATATACCAGCAACCATGGCGGGGTAATTTCCACGCCATAGTTGCGATGGGTTTGATTGTAGCGACTGCGCAGCCACTAGATCTGCATGCGCATGATTTCTTCGTAGGCCGTCATGACTTTGTTCCGAACCGTCATCATGGTTTGGAAGGAAACATCAGCCTTTTCCACCGCCACCAACGCCTCGGAAACGTCTTTGATCTCACCGGCCACCAATTGCTTGATGGTGGAGTCGGCTTCCGTCTGGAGGTGTTGCACTTCGGTAACGGCATCCGCGAGCACATCCTGAAAGGACCGGTTTTCCAGACCCACAGGATGGGGCTGAGCCGGTCGCATTTGCTTGGCACTAATCTCCGGGGGTTGGAGGTTAGTGCCTGGTATGTTCAACGGATCGATAAACACGCTAATTGTCCTCGGTTACTACCGACTATTGTTGTAATATATCCATGGCGCGCTGTTTCATCTGGCGCCCGGACGTAATCACCGCGATGTTGGCCTCATAGGCCCGCTGTGCGGAAATAAGATTCACCATTTCCACCGCCATGTTTACGTTGGGGTATTCCACAATGCCGTCTTCATTGGCATCGGGATGGTGGGGGTCATACACCTGACGGAGGGGGGAGGTGTCGCGATCTACTCGTTTCACCATCACGCCCAACTGCTCGGGGTTCGTCCCATGCTTGATTTCTTCACCGCGAAGTATCACCACCTGGCGGCGGAATGCACCGCCTTCGGGGGTGCGGGTGGTCTCGGCATTGGCGATGTTGTTCGCGATGATGTTCATTCGCGCCCGCTGTGCCTTGAGCCCGCTCACGGCAATGTCACGGGCGGAGATTTTATCGATATTCATCGTTTGCTCCTACCGTGCCAAGCTGCTTAACATGGCTTTGGTCATTTCAAATTTTTTGCTGAGTAACCGTGCGTAAGTGGAATACTCACCCGTGTTTTGAGCTAATTTGCTCATTTGATCATCTATGTCAACTTTATTGTAGTCATTCTTTGACAAAAATGCAAGACGATCGAATTCCGTGCGGTAGGTTGTATGATCGAAGTGACGGGGTCGGGTCGTGCGGAGGGCGACTGCGCCCCGGCCTTCAACCATGGTATGGAGGGTTTCCTGGAAGTTGAGCTCGCTGGGGGTAAAATTGGGCGTATCCACGTTGGCGATATTATTGGCCAGATACCGGTGATTCTGTTCCCGGACTTTCATGGCCTGCACCAGCAGGTTCGTCGTATCTACACCAGCAAAAGGAGTCATGGTTGGCCTTCCTTGTTCTCTACATCCAGTCGGTAAATGCAAGTATCGTGCCACCGGATGTAGTGCCAGATATGGGGGTTTTAGCCGTTTCCATGGGGAAGAACGGGAGGAAAGGGGCAAAAGTTGCCGGGATCCCGGTCCATTCTGCCGGTATCGGGTGATCGGGCTATTCCACCGCCCACAGGCCATTTGCAATTCCCCAAGGGGCCCCGTAGACTCGTGATGTTCTTGTGACATGCCACTGATTCACCTGTTTTTACCAACAAGGCTTCACCCTATGCTCATGACACGTCTGACCCTACTCCTTGCCCTTATAGCGACGCCTCTGATCGCCGGGGCCTGGGAGACCCACACCGTCCGCTTGCTCAACGGGGCAAAATCCGACATCGCCGTGCCCGCAAAACTCCAGATTGTTAGCGAGCCCTGGAACCGGGTGGTCGCCGTGCCCTATATCGTCTATATGCCCGAAAAAAAACGGGTCCTTATGCTCGTGAGCTGTGATTACCCCCACCACCCCGAAACCCTCTTCAGCGACGACGACGGCACCACCTGGTCGGCACCACGCGCCGTCATCTCCGCCAAAGACGACACACCGGTCCCCGGGTTAGCAACCGCGTTGACCTATCAGGGAGACGGTCGGGTCATCTTCCTTGCCGGGACGACCCGCTGGGTAAGTAGCGACTTTGGGGTGACCTGGAATCCCCTTTCGGAGATCGCAAAGACCGTCGATGACCATCCCTGGTATAGCTGGGATCCGATATGGGTGGACCGAGCCCAGATATCTGGAGACCTATTGGGGCTCATTGAAACGGGCTATACCGTTATCACGCCGGACGATGGGACGAAGCACTACAGCCAGGGCTACATCCGATTCAGCGACGATCAGGGGGCCACGTGGAGCGAAAGCACACGAATTCCACAATGGAAAGGGGTAAATGAAGTCGCTTTGATCCGCATCGCCGATGGCACGCTCATGGGGGCCTACCGCACCGACATCCCGAAGCAAAAAGAAGGAGAATGGATCGACCACTACGAAGGACTGGGCCTCACCTTCTCCAAGGACAAAGGAAAAACCTGGATAAAGAACGAGCCCCTCTATGATTATGGACGCCACCATCCGTCAACCATACTGCTCCCCAGCGGACGCTTGGTTATGACCTACGTCGTTCGCAAGGGTTACACGGACACCGCCGAGGGCTTTCCCCAGTTTGGCATTGAGGCCATTGTCAGCGACGACAACGGTCAGTCCTGGGACCTCGACCACCGCTATATCCTCCATAGCTGGCACGGCGACCGCACGGACGAGAACAAATGGTGGACCAGCTCCCAGGCCACGTCCACCGTGCTCCTGCCCGATGGGGATTTCCTTACGGCTTTTGGTACCGGTTATCGCAGCAAAGAGACCGAAACACCCAATAAGCCGGGCCCCCGGGATGCGGGCCTGATCCGCTGGCGATTGAGTGATGCCCCGCTGGACGGTACCTCGACCATTACGGACGCACCGTTCGAGTCGGTGCTGCGCAATGAGTTCGACCCCGCGCCGAAGTAGGGAGAGAGAATTTTGGGACTGTCTCAGCCCAGCGCATTTAGTTAGGGAGGTTGACGAAAAACGAAGGGGTGATTGTTGTCGGGCATTGGTGTTTTTGGTGGCTGTGACTGTTAGCATGCATAGATGCGTGTTGGTTTGAAGGAGGTAGAATGATGGG